>NZ_JACJDR010000002.1:396167-397880 GCF_014163655.1 Pseudoalteromonas sp. SR45-1
GTACCAAATGAATTAAGTGAGGGTGAGTTTACGGTTGAAGTATCGGTTACCGATACAGCAGGTAATGAAACTACCGCAACAACAACAGGCGAAGTTGATACTGCCGCGCCAACAGTTATTATTGACCCAGTAGGTGATACTAACAACACCACCCCAACTATTTCAGGCACCGCAACCGGTGAGCCAGAGGGCACGGTTGTTACTATTACAGTTACTGATGAAGCAGGTAATCCACAAACTATTACCACAGAAGTACAAGCCGATGGCACCTTTAGTGTTGATGTACCGAACGAATTAAGTGAAGGTGAATTTACTGTTGAAGTATCGGTTACCGATAACGCAGGTAATGAAACCACAGCCACAACAACGGGAGAAGTTGATACCACAGCGCCAATAGTTACTATTAATGCACTAGGCGATACGAGTGATACAACACCGACCATTTCAGGCACGGTTAGCGGGGAGCCTGCTGGTTCAACCATAACTTTAACAGTGACCGATGCTAATGGTGCAGTACAAACAATTTCAGCACAAGTAATTGCAGACGGAAGTTGGACAGTAGAAGTACCTGCGGCTTTAGCTGAAGGGGCCTACTCTGTAGATGCAAGTATTAGCGATGGCGCTGGTAATGAAGGCACAGCAAGTGCTTCAGGCACAATTGATACAAGCGCATTGACTATTACCATTGATGTTATTGGCGAAACTAACGATCAAACACCTCAAATAAATGGTGATACTTTTAATGCACAAGTTGGCTCTCAAGTTGAAGTTCAGATCACTGACTCAGCGGGTGGAATAATTACTTTAACTACGGTTGTTGATGAAAACGGACTCTGGAGTGTTACTCCGCCAGCCGATTTGGCTGAAGGCACCATTTTAATTAGTGCGACAGTAACAGACATAGGTGGTGGAAGCGCAAATGCAGAGCTTGATGCTGTAATTGATATTACGCCTCCAACCATACAAGTAAATGAACTAGAAACAAGTAATGATACAACACCGGTTATTTCTGGTAACACAACTGACGTAGTTGCAGGCACAGTTATAAATTTAACGGTTACTGATTCTCAAGGGGTTGTTCGCACATTTAGCACAACAACAGATGCAGATGGTAATTGGAGTGTTGAACTTTCCCAAGAGTTGGCCTCGGGCGATTATTCTGTAGAAGCTGAAGTATCTGATGCTGCTGGAAATAGTGCTTCAGATACTGCTACAGGCATTATAGATACATCAGGGCCTAGCTTAACCGTAAACTTTGATACTGTAACTAACGACTCAACACCTACCATTTCAGGCACTAGTGATGCAGACGTTGGTACCAGCATCACGGTTGTTATTACTGATGATAACGGGGTTGAACAAACACTTACCACCACAGTAGATGCAAATGGTAACTGGGAAGTAACTCCACAAACAGATTTAAATGAAGGTGATAACACCATCGAAGTGAGTGTATCTGACGAAGCAGGAAATACGACAACAGTTACAGATACAATTACGTTAGACACGCAAGCGCCAATACTCACCATTCAAAACGTAGGCGATGTCAGCGACTTAACACCAGAGCTTCAGGGCACCAGTAATGAAGTTGGTGGCACTGTTACACTCACCATCACCGACAGCGCAGGCGCTGTGCAAACCATTGAGACCCTAGTTGGCAGCGATGGCCACTGGAACATTGAGATTCCAGGTGCCCTTGCACAAGGTGACTTT
>NZ_JACJDR010000030.1:0-12562 GCF_014163655.1 Pseudoalteromonas sp. SR45-1
GTATTTTTGAATTGAATTGAATTGAATTGAATTGAATTGAAAACCCAAGCGCTTGCTTGGGTCTATGTACGTGTAAACCCTTAAATCTTTAGTTTTAAACAGTTTGTACGTACAAATTCTGATGGTAACTCGGTAATAACCGCTGCTCTTTGTTTATGGCAAAAGTAAGTATAAACCTCATGCTCAAAATCATCATTTATAGCGCGTCCAATTTGGTACAGTGCTGAAGTAAAGTTACTGTCTACTCTAAAATGATCTTTAACTACGTAATCTTTACTTAAGTACCAGTAAAGCTCAATCCCCTCGTTTTTAGCATATTGATTAAGTACATCTTTAAGAGTTGTGCCATTTTCAAAGCGCCTAGGTTCAACTTCTCCAGTCCAATTTGTAGGCATTGGATCTACTGTTCGCGCACGTTCAGCCAATACTCTATCCAAGGTTTGTTCTGGTGTTTTAAGTTTTAAAACAAATTGATCTCGTTCTTTATTACTTTTTACTTGGTTACGAATGGAGGAGTAAAAGCGTGATAGTCCTTCGGCGGCTGCATTTTTAGATTTTTTAATATCAAATACAGAACCATCACCCACTAAAAAGTATACGGCGAGTGCTATTAGCACGGCTGCAAATGATATATGTCTAATCCAAAACCACATGATTATTACCCACCTTATTTGTTCCTATTATTGTTATACCATTACTTTTTGTAAAAAGAAGGCGTATTTTTATCCGGTCGAGTTTTAAAGCGACGGTGAAGCCACATGTATTGCTCTGGTGCTGCATTAACAGATTGTTCCATGCGTTGATTTACACGTGTTACATCAGCCTTATCATCACCACTGGGGAAGTTTTCAAGCTCAGGTACTACCTCTAAATGATACTTTCCATTTTCGTCACGACGCGAAATTAAGCTCATAGTTTCGCAGTTTTTACTGCCAGCGAACATAAGAGTACCTGTTGTCGTTGCAGCGTCAGGTACTGCGTAAAATGGGACAAATTCACAGCGGTTACGACCGTAATCTTGGTCAGGTAAGTAATAACATACCTTTTTATTTTTTAATGCTTTCAGTAAACCTTTTACATCTTTTCGACCGATTAAATATTCGTTAGAGCGAAGGCGTCCATTAGTCGTAAAGTATTCCATTAGTGGATTGTTATGAGGGCGATAAAAGCCAACACCCTGACACTCTAAGCCCATAATACGGCTAGCCATTTCAAGATGCAGAATATGAGGAACAAGCAATAAAACACCTTTACCAGACGCTTGTACGCGTTCAAAGTGCTCAAGCCCTTTAAAAGACCCTAATGCTTTTTGTGCTCGCCACTGCGGCCACCACCAGGCCATACCAGTCTCAACCATTGCAATACCGGTGTTTTCCATATTTTTGAGCACAAGTTTTTTTTGATCTGCTTCGCTCATATCAGGAAAACACAGCTTAATATTTACTTCTGCAATATGGCGACGGCGCTTCATAAATTTATGAACTAAGCGACCAAGCTGTTTACCCATTGCCAATTGTAGTTTTTGCGGTAACCAAGAAATTAAATATAAAAATAAAACGCCAACCCACGTTAGCCAGTATCGAGGGCCTAAAAAAGATGCTTTAAAAGGAGATGAGGTGACCACAAAAATCTCTCTGAGAATAAAAACGATAGTTTAACGCTAAGCGCTATAAAATACAAAAAGCCAGCTACATGCTGGCTTTGAATAAATCTATATTATGTTTAGCTGTAAAAGTTAAGCTGATTTTAAACCTTGGTTTATAGCAACTAAATCTTCACTTGTTAGTGTACCCGCAGCTTGTTTTAAGCGAAGGGTAGATAACACATAACGGTAACGCACATCAGCAAGGTTACGTTTTGCATCGTATAAATTTTGCGTACTCACTAGTACGTCAACAATGGTACGAGTACCTACTTCAAAACCGGCTTCAGTTGCTTTAAGGGCACTTTGAGCTGAAACAACCGCTTGCTCTAGCGCTTTGTAAGTCGCAATATCTGAAACAACTTGATTATAAGATGTAATTACTGTGCGAGTGACTGCGCGGTAATTTGTTTCATAATCTTGGCTCGCTGATACGTAAAACGCACGCGCTTGGTTTGTTGCAGCAACCGTTGCGCCACCTGAATATAAAGGTACGCTAAAGTTAAGCCCAACAGAACTTGAGTCTGAACGCGGTTGGTCATCAAAATTAGCGCCATTTATTTGAGTGTCTGTAAGAGAGTCACCATAACTTGCACTTAGAGTTAGTTTTGGATAATGACCTGCTTTTGCTAATTCAATTTGATCTTTTGCAATATCAACCGTTACTTTAGAGACTTGTAAGTTGATATTTTTATCTTCAGCTACTTTAACAAAGTCGCTTGAGCGCTTCGTTGGCTTAGTTGTTGAGAAAGTATCTGTATTTAAAAAGTCTAATTTTTCGTGATATTTACCAGTTATCTCACGAAGTTGCTCGCGTGCAGTTTCTACAGCATTACTGGCAATAATTTCTTGGGCTACTGAGTTATCAAACTGAGCTTGTGCTTCGTGTACGTCTGTTATAGCTGTTAAACCTACTGCATAACGTTGTTTTGTTTGCTCAAGTTGACGTGCAATGGCACGTTTTTCAGCTTCGACAAATTCAAGGTTATCACTGGCACTTAATACGTTAAAATAACCTTCAGCAACGCGTACAATTAAATTTTGTTTAGCTGCATCATATAGGCCGCTTGCTTGTAGAGCTTGCTTATCGGCAATATCTAAAGTGTTCCAAGCACCTAAATCAAATAATGTTTGGCTTAAACTTACACCGCGAGAGAATTGGTCTGTATCACTTTCAACTTTTACTTGGTTAGATAAGTCGCCAACGCTTTGGTACGACGTTGCATCGCTTTTCGTATAACCCATAGTTAAACCAATTTGAGGTAATAGTGCACTCATCGCCAAATCGCTTTGGTAAGACTGCGCATCGGCTTGGGCTTTTGCTTTTAAAACAGTAGGATCGTTAGCTGTCGCTATTTCAAAAACTTGTAGTAAATCTTCAGCTTTCACTGCTGTTGCACCTAATGCGCATGATAAACTAACTAGCGCCGCAAGAATGTTCTTTTTCATGTGGGGTTCGGTCCTTAGACAATTTTTGTACTAAAAGCATGTTAACCTGTTTTACTGCATAACAAAAAAAATAATTAGTAAAACAGTATGTTCAAGTGTAACAGAATATATTAACGCATTTTAAAGCTTTAGATAAGTAGGAGGTAGGCACGTGGTTGATAAAAAGCTCGTTCAATTTACACATAAAGATGTAAATTTAAAGCCAATAAAAAACCTTTATAAAGGTTTTTTTCAGGTTGATTTATACCAGTTTGAACATGCTCTTTTTGCGGGTGGAAAATCAGAGCTAATTAGCCGAGAAATATTAGAACGTGGCGATGCAATTGCAGTACTCCCTTATGACCCAATATCAGATACTGTTCTTTTAATTGAGCAAATACGTATTGGCGCTATTAAAAGTAAGCACTCGCCGTGGCTACTAGAATGTATAGCCGGAATGACTGACGGCAGTACGGATTACGAATCAGTTGTAAAAAAAGAAGCGTATGAAGAAGCAGGGCTTGAATTAACTGAACTTGAATTTATGCTTTCATACCTATCAAGCCCTGGTGGTACAACTGAGCGCTTACATTTATATTTAGCGCGTGCTGATTTAAGCCAAGTGAAATCAGGTGTATATGGTCTTGAAACTGAAGGCGAGGATATAAAAACTCATATTTTATCGGTTGATGATGCGCTAATGCGCCTCAATAACGGTGAAATGGATAATGCGGCAACGGTTATTTGTATGCAGTGGCTTGCGCTAAATCGCGAAAAAATGGCAAGCAAATGGGCATAAACTCTTACTAATATTATGGCGGAACTTTGACAGCACAATTAGCAACAAATCGATATATTCAAAGCCTCCCAAAGTATTTAACACTTTGTGAGCATAACTATGTGCGACTATTAAAGTTGTTACCGAGCGAGCGCAATATAGGAAGCATTCGTGAAGTAAAACTTGGCAACAGTGAATTTGCTACAAAAATTGATGGCAGCGCAAAATACACTATGGATATTTCAATTAAGCAGCTAACAGGAATGGTTAAAGGGATAGCGCCGCTGTATTTAACGGCTCGCTTGTATCATGATGCGAAAGTAGCTGAAATTATTCATCACGATTACCATCAACGCATAAAACCATCGTACGGATACCCCAACCCTAAAATGCATCAAAAAGATGAAAAGTATCAACTTAATGCTTTTTTATACGACTGGTTAGTGGCCTGTGTAGAGCACGGGCAAGCAACATTAAATTGGGATGTAAATAATGGCTTGGTTTGATGATACATATACATTTGATAAATCATCTTTGTGCATTGCGCATATTACCGACAGCCATTTATTTGCAGATAAAAATGGTGAATATTTTAATGCAAATACTGCAGCTCATTTTGAACAAGCTTTGGCACACATCGCTGAGCAGCCAGTAGATTGCGTAATTTTTGGTGGTGATTTAACACAAGACCATAGTTTCGAATCGTACTTATTATTTAGTGAACTTATAAATGCCAGTGACATCACTTGCCCTGTATTTTGGGTACCAGGTAATCATGATGAACTAGTAATGCTTAATCGCATAAGTGGCGGAAAAATAAATTCGGCTAAACATATTATTGCTAACGGGGTTGAGCTGCTTCTTATTAATTCTAAAGGGCCCACGCCCGCAGGATGGGTTACTGGCGCGCATTTAGATGAAATAACTGATACTTTAGTCAACTCGAATAATAGTAAAGTTATCTTTTGTCATCATAATCCGCTGCCAATAAATGGCTATCTTGATAAGCACTTATTAGAAAATGGTCCACAGCTTTTAAATATTTTAGTTAATAGTAATAATGTATCTGCGCTTTTTCATGGTCATGTACACAACGATTATGAACAAAACTTTAGAGGCTTGCCTATATATGCAAGTCCTGCCAGTTCAGTCCAGTTTGTAAAATACACTCCAAAGTGGGAGCAAAAAAATGCAGGGCCTGCTTACAGAATGCTAAATATAAAGAGTAAAAAAGATAAAGTCGAAGTAAAAACGGAAGTGGTATGGCTAAGCGCGTAATTTATATTCATGGCTTTAATAGTTCACAAAAATCATATAAAGCTGTGCGCTTTGGTGAGCTTATGGCAAACTATGACGTTGATTATTGTGTACCGAACTTAAACCACGAGCCCCTACAAGCTATAATTGAGCTTGAACAATTACTAACGCCAGATACCGTTTTATTAGGTAGCTCGTTAGGTGGTTTTTTTGCCACGTATTTATCGCAGCGTTATCAAATTCCTGCAGTGGTCATTAATCCCGCGGTCGCACCCTATAATTTATTACAGTCGTTACTTGGGCCTAATTATAATCCGTATCAAGATTATCATTACGATTTAAGTAACAGTCATATTGAGGCGCTGAAATTACTCGCTGTAGATAAATTAGCACATCCTGAGTTACTGTATTTATTGCAGCAAACAGGAGATGAAGTGTTGAACTTTCAACACGCAGTAAAATATTATTCGCAATGCAAGCAATTGATAGAGTTTGGTGGCGATCATAGCTACGTTGAATTTGAACGCACCTTTGCAAGTATTGTAGATTTTCTTAAAATCACGTAAAACTAGTTAGCCTGAACTGAGGTTAGTTACTATATTAACGCTTTAGCGCATATAACAATAAAACTAGTAAACGTATTAGAGCCTTAGCGGATATAAAGACAAAAACTATGAGTGATCAAAATTATAACGCCGAAGCCATTGAAGTACTTAATGGATTAGATCCGGTAAAACGACGCCCAGGGATGTACACCGATACCGTACGCCCAAACCATTTAGGCCAAGAGGTTATCGATAACAGTGTCGATGAAGCTATGGCGGGCCACGCTACTCGTATCGACGTAATTCTCCACGAAGATAACTCGCTCGAAGTGAGCGATGACGGACGTGGTATGCCTATTGATATTCACCCTGAGGAAGGTATCCCTGGGGTTGAACTAATCTTCACTAAGTTACACGCCGGTGGTAAGTTTTCTAATAAAAACTACCAATTTTCGGGTGGTTTACACGGTGTAGGCATTTCTGTAGTAAATGCCTTATCTACACGTGTAGAAGTAACCGTAAGGCGCGACGCTCAACAATACAGAATGGCATTTGAAAATGGCGATAAAGTAGAAGATTTGAGCGTAATTGGTACTGTTGGTAAGCGCAATACAGGTACCACCGTTCGTTTTTGGGCTGATGTTAGCTACTTTGATTCACCAAACTACTCAATTACCAAGCTTAATCATTTATTAAAAGCCAAAGCGGTCTTATGCCCAGGACTGCGTATTAAGTTTGTTAATAAGCAAACAAAAGAAACCAAAGAATGGTTTTACGAAACTGGCTTAAAAGATTACCTAATTGAAGCCGTTAAAGGGTTTGAAACATTACCGCAAGACCCATTTGTAGGTGAATTTAAAAGCTCAATTGAAGGTGCTGATTGGGCTGTTGTATGGCTACCTGAAGGTGGCGAATCAATAGCGGAAAGCTACGTAAACTTAATTCCTACTGCGCAAGGTGGTACACATGTAAATGGTCTGCGCCAAGGCTTGCTTGAAGCAATGCGAGAGTTTTGTGAGTTTAGAAATTTACTACCTCGTGGCGTAAAGCTAACACCGGATGATATTTGGGAGCGTTGTAGTTACGTATTGTCGGTTAAAATGCAAGATCCACAATTTGCAGGGCAAACCAAAGAAAAACTTTCATCACGTTCATGTGCCGCATTTGTATCGGGTGTTGTAAAAGATTCGTTTAGTTTATGGCTAAATGAACATACCGATACCGCAGAATTATTAGCTGAGTTATGTATTTCAAACGCGCAAAGCCGTTTGCGTGCAGCTAAAAAAGTCGTACGTAAACGAGTTACTGCAGGGCCTGCATTACCAGGTAAATTGACCGATTGTAGTGCTGCCGATAATGACCGAACCGAGCTGTTTTTAGTGGAAGGTGATTCTGCTGGTGGTTCTGCTAAACAAGCGCGAGACCGTGAATTTCAGGCAATTATGCCGCTACGTGGTAAAATTTTAAATACCTGGGAAGTAGAGTCGGGGCAAATACTAGCATCACAAGAAGTACATGATATTTCAGTGGCACTGGGTATTGACCCAGAATCAACAGATATGTCGGGACTGCGTTACAATAAGATTTGTATACTGGCCGATGCTGACTCGGATGGATTACACATTGCAACATTGTTATGTGCACTGTTTGTTCGTCATTTTCCAGAATTAGTAAAAACAGGGCATGTGTATGTTGCAATGCCGCCATTATTTAGAATAGATATTGGCAAAGAAGTTTATTACGCCCTAGATGAAGAAGAGAAAACCGCTATTTTGGCGCGCATAGAAGCCGAGAAAAAACGCGGAAAAGTAAACGTACAACGATTCAAAGGTCTGGGTGAAATGAATCCGTTACAGCTTCGTGAAACCACTATGGATCCTAATACACGACGCTTAGTGCAGCTTACGCTTGATGAAGAAGTAGAAACCATGGAAATGATGGATATGCTACTTGCTAAAAAACGATCGCCTGATCGTCGTCAATGGTTAGAAGATCATGGTAACAAGGCGCTCGTTTAATTGCTTGTGCCTAACACTAGGAGAGACGAATGAAAAAATTACTAGGAAGTTTGCTGTTACTTGGGCTGACTAGCGCTCCTGCAATGGCTAAAAATATACTTGATAAGCTCACCGTAGCACCTGGGTTTGAAATTAGTTTATTTGCAAATGATGTAGAAAATGCACGTCAAATAGCCGTTTCAAAAAAAGGTATTGTGTATGTTGGCTCTCGTAAAGCAGGCAACGTATATGCGCTTATTGATCACAATAGCGACGGCGTAGCAGATAAAAAAATTGTTGTGGCTAAAGGCTTAAACATGCCCTCTGGCATAGCAATTAAAGATGGCGATTTATATGTAGGCGAAGTGCATCGTATTATTCGCTTTAAAAATATTGATACCCAATTAAAAGATCCAAAGTTTGATGTGGTCTATAACAAACTACCGAGTGAGCGTCATCATGGTTGGAAATTTTTACGTTTTGCACCAACGGGAGAATTAATCATTCCGGTGGGTGTACCGTGTAATATTTGTGCTGAGGATGAGCGTTTTGGTCGTATTTTTGCCCTTAATGTAGAAACAAAACAAATAAAAACAATAGCTAAAGGCGTTAGAAACACAGTGGGTTTTGATTTTCATCCTGCTACACAAGCCTTATGGTTTAGCGATAATGGTCGCGACATGATGGGCGATGATATTCCGCCTGATGAGTTAAACCGTGCAACGCAAGAAGGTGAGCATTTTGGCTTTCCGTATGTTCATGCCGGTGCAATTATTGACCCTGAGTTTGGTGAAGGTAAAAACATTGCCGATTACACATCGCCAGCACTTGCACTTCCAGCGCATGTAGCGCCACTAGGTATTCATTTTTATAACGGTAAGCAATTTCCAGCAAGTTATAAGCAACAATTATTTGTTGCTGAACATGGCTCATGGAACCGTTCTAAAAAGTCAGGCTATAAAGTAGGCCTTGCAACAATCGAAGTAGGTCGCGTAACTAAATATACGCCATTTATTACTGGCTTTATGAAAGACGAAACAACATTTGGACGCCCTGTTGCATTTGCAGAATTAGGTGACGGCAGTCTGTTAGTAAGCGATGATTACGCCAATGTAATCTACCGTGTAAGCTATAAGAAAAACTAGGTAAGCTTTAATGAGTGATACAGATACCTTGCTAATGCAAGGAATTGAGCAACAAACAATGGGGCGTTTTACCGAAGACGCCTATTTAAATTATTCCATGTACGTAATCATGGACCGCGCCTTACCGCATGTAGGTGATGGTTTAAAACCAGTACAGCGTCGTATTATTTATGCGATGAGCGAACTGGGCTTGTCAGCTAACGCTAAGTACAAAAAATCAGCCCGTACAGTGGGTGACGTACTTGGTAAGTACCATCCACACGGCGACAGTGCCTGTTACGAAGCTATGGTATTAATGGCGCAGCCGTTTTCTTATCGCTATCCTTTGGTAGATGGACAAGGAAACTGGGGTGCGGCAGATGACCCTAAATCGTTTGCAGCAATGCGTTATACCGAAGCGCGTTTATCTAAGTTTTCTGAAGTTCTGCTTAAAGAGCTTGGCCAAGGCACTGTTGATTGGACGCCAAACTTTGATGGCACCATGGATGAACCTGTAGTATTGCCTTCTCGTTTACCGCATATTTTACTCAATGGTATAACGGGTATCGCCGTAGGTATGGCAACAGATATTCCGCCACATAACGTACGTGAAGTGGCTAGCGCATGTTGTTTATTACTTGATAAACCAAAAACAGAGCTTGAAGAATTACTTGAGCTTGTACATGCACCAGATTACCCAACAGATGCTGAAATAATTACCCCAAAAGCCGATATTCATAAAATATATAAAACCGGTCGTGGGTCTATCAAAATGCGTGCGGTTTACACCGAAGAGCATGGCGATATTGTTATTACAGCGCTGCCGCATCAATGTTCAGGTGGTAAAGTACTTGAGCAAATTGCAGCGCAAATGAACGCTAAAAAATTACCTATGATTGCTGATTTACGTGACGAGTCAGATCACGAAAATCCAACGCGTATTGTAATTATTCCGCGCTCAAACCGCATTAAAGCTGAGCCATTAATGGCGCACTTATTTGCAACCACCGATCTTGAAAAAAATTACCGCGTAAACTTAAACATGCTAGGCCTAGATGGTCGCCCGCAAGTTAAAGACTTGCGCTGTATTTTAAGTGAGTGGCTAACATTTAGACGCGAAACAGTGCGTCGTCGTTTGCAGTATCGTTTAGATAAAGTATTAGCACGTTTGCATATTTTAGAAGGTTTATTAGCAGCCTTTTTAAATATCGATGAAGTGATTGAAATCATCCGCAGCGAAGACAAACCAAAGCCTGTATTAATGGAGCGCTTTGATTTAACTGATACGCAAGCAGAAGCTATTTTAGAATTAAAACTTCGTCATTTAGCAAAACTTGAAGAGTTTAAAATTCGCGGTGAGCAAGATGAACTAGCCAAAGAGCGTGATAAATTAGCGCAAATTTTGGGCTCAGAACGTCGTATGTCGACACTGCTTAAAAAAGAAATTCAAGAAGCCGCTGAAATGTACGGTGACGATCGTCGCTCGCCAGTGATTGAGCGCTCAGAAGCGAAAGCACTTAACGAAAAAGATTTAATTCCGTCAGAGTCAGTTACTGTTGTGCTATCAGACAAAGGCTGGGCACGCGTTGGTAAAGGTCATGACTTAGATGTACAAGGCTTAAATTATCGCTCAGGTGACGGCTTTAGAGCCTCTGCTCGTGGTAAGAGTAATCAACCTGCGGTATTTTTAGATTCAGCAGGGCGGGCGTTTGCAACCGATGCGCACAGTCTACCTTCGGCGCGTAGCCAAGGGGAGCCAATGACAGGTCGTTTTAACTTAACACCAGGTGCTAATTTTGAGCACGTGGTAATGAGTGAAGACGAGCAAGTATTGCTTATGGCGTCAGATGCAGGTTACGGCTTTATTACCGACTTTAAAGACTTAGTGAGTAAAAATAAAAATGGTAAAGCGCTGGTAAGTGTCCCTAAGGGTGGAATATTACTTTCTCCTATTAGGGTGAACGATGTTGCTAGTGATTACTGTATGGCTATTTCTAACGAAGGCCGCATGCTTTTATTCCCGCTACGTGACTTACCAAAACTTAGCAAAGGTAAAGGGAATAAGATTATTTCTATTCCTGGAGCTAAAGTACAAGCCCGTGAAGAGTTTGTAAAAGTGCTTGCTGTTGTGCCACAAGGAAGCAGTGTTACGCTTCATGCTGGTAAGCGTAAACTAACGCTTAAACCAAGTGATTTAGAGCATTATCATGGTGAGCGAGGGCGTAGGGGTAATAAACTACCGCGCGGCTTACAGCGTGTTGACGAAGCCGTTGTTGAGCTAACCCCACAAGATGATGAACCAATAGAAGCCATTAACGAAGAGTAACCAATTACTTTTTTGTATAAATAAAAACGGTCTGCATTTGCAGGCCGTTTTTGTTTTAAAATAAAGAGCTTGCATATTTCAGCGTACACTTGTGCGCTATTGACTCGTCTGTGTCACAAAATAACGCTATAATAATCATAATTGATCTTTGGAGAAACTCATTTGCTAGCTGTTATACGCGTTTTTATTATGCTGATGTTTATATTATTCAGTTGTATTTTTGGTTTATTACTTTCGATTATAAGACCATTTCATCCCAATAATGTACATATTATAGCGGGCTGGTTTGGCTCAATGGCTAAAATGATTGGCGTTAAATTAGTTTTAATACGTCATAAAGATGCAATTGATGCAGGCCCTGCAGTTTATGTTGCTAATCATCAAAATAGCTACGACTTATTTACAGTGCCTGCAATGGTGCCTAAAAACTGCGTAAGTTTGGGGAAAAAGAGCTTAAAGTGGATCCCATTTTTCGGTCAGCTTTATTGGTTGTCGGGTAATATATTAATAGACAGATCGAATCGATCCAAAGCAGCGGGAACTATCTCCAAAGCAGCCGAAAAAATTAAAAATAATGGCTTATCTGTATGGATGTTTCCAGAAGGCACACGAAGCTATGGAAGAGGGTTGCTACCGTTCAAAACAGGTGCTTTTCACACCGCAATGAGCGCAGATGTACCCATAATTCCGGTGTGTATGAATACAACACATAAAACCATTAAGCTAAATCGTTGGGATAATGGTACAATTTACATCGAAATGTTAGCCCCTATACCGCTTGATAAAGAAATTAGCGCGCGTGAGCATGCTAAAAGCGTGCATAGCATTATGGCTGCTAAAATAACTGAATTAGATGCTCAAGTGAGAGAAAAATAATGGAAAACTGGCGTGAAATAAGTGAAGACATCGTAAGTTCACTACTTGAAGATGGATCAGATCCTGAAATACTTTATGAAGTAGAACACCATTTTGTGTGTGAAGACTTCCCTAAACTAGAGCAAGCTGCATTGGCTGCTTTTAAATTAGGCTACGATGTTGAAGAGCCAGCAGAGCTTGAGCTTGAAGATGGCAGTAAAATTTGGAGCTTTGACATTGTAGTTGAAGCTGAGCTAGACGTAGACGTTATTATGGAAGACGTTGATAAGCTAGCGCAACTAGCCGTTGAGTGCGACGTTGAATACGACGGTTGGGGTACTTACTTTCAAGAGTAATTAATTACCCAGCATTAGAAAAATAGTAAAGGCGAGCATTTAACAATGCTCGCCTTTTTTAGTTTTACCCCCTATTTAAGCTTTAAATACACTCACTAGCCTCTATATAAATCAAAAGTGTACATTACCAATTTAAATCTGGTTATTACCAATTTAAGATTGGCCTTTAATTTATCTCTATTTTTATTTTTTATTCATACTAAATTAATATTGTCCATAATTATTGGTAAGCAGTGTTATTTATTTTTTAGTAC
>NZ_JACJDR010000031.1:0-6761 GCF_014163655.1 Pseudoalteromonas sp. SR45-1
CGCCAGCGTTCAATCTGAGCCATGATCAAACTCTTCAATTAAAAAGTTTTATGTCTTTCGACAGCTCAATGAATTCTGAATTTTTTAATATCTTTCGATATTGAATTGACTGTGCCGAATAATTATCGAAATAACTATTCTGTTGGTCACTCAGTTTTCAATTGAGACTCTAATTTGTTTGCCTCGCTAATTACCCATAAAGAGTAAGTAGGTTGGCTGTTAGAACTCAATCTGTACGAGTGCCCACACAGATGATTGCTTTATATTGTTAAAGAACGTTGCGATTATAAATTTGAACTTTATCTCGCTAGGGCTGCGCATATTACGCTTTCCTATTTTTTTGTCAACACTTAAATTTAAACTTTCTAAAAAGATTCACTCTAAGTTTTACTTAACACCCTGAGTTGTTCGTGCCTCGCTATGCGTTGCTGTTTCCCGTCTCAGTGGGGTCGCATTATAGGGAGATCCGAAAACAGATCAACCCTTTTTTGAAGAAAACTTGAAATAATGTGCTGTTCGCTGAGAATTTGAGCTAAACACGTTAAAAATACAACATAACCATCAAATTATTAACAACTAACGGGGTTCAAACCTATTTTATATTAGAAGTAGAGTTAAACGATCTTCATATAGAGGCTTACACCCCAGATGATCAATACGATCGTTAATGAAAGTGTTACGGCTGCAGATCCCATATCTTTGGCCCTACCTGACAATACATGTAACTCTGTACTTACTCGATCTGTTAATGCTTCAATGGCGGAGTTTAGTAATTCAACTATTAATATAATAAGCAGTGAGCTAATTAGTATTGCCCAGTGTAATAGTGATGAAGCAAGCCAAAATGAAATAGGAAATAATATAAGGCTTAATAGTAGCTCTTGCCTAAATGCTGCTTCTTCTTTAAATGCTGCTTTAAAGCCAAGGTAAGAGCAATAGGTTGCTTTGAAAACACGCTTGAGGCCTAAGCCATTCGGTTTTAATACATCTTTCATTAATAAACTCTATGAATGAAGGTCAAAATAAAGCCCCGCTCTGCGAGGCTTTTTATTTATGCTACGCCGTATTGATCACGGTAAGCTTTAACTGAGGCTAAATGCTCATCCATTGTGCCTTGGCTATCAAGGTAACAGATAAGATCAGCTAATTTTACAATTGAAATCACTTTGGTATTAAAGTCACGCTCAACTTCTTGAATAGCTGATAATTCAGCTTTACCCTTTTCTTGGCGATCTAACGCAATTAAAACACCACTAAGGTCAGCACCATTTTGTGCAATGATTTCCATCGACTCACGAATCGCAGTACCTGCAGTAATTACATCGTCAACTAGCATAATTTTGCCATTGAGTTCTGAGCCTACTAATGTGCCGCCTTCACCGTGTGCTTTTTTCTCTTTACGATTAAAACAGTAAGGTACATCTTTATCATGATGATCCGCTAAGGCAACCGCTGTTGTTGTCGCTATTGGAATACCTTTGTACGCAGGACCAAATAATACATCGTACTCTATAGCAGAATCTTCGAGTGCCGATGCATAAAAGCGACCTAAACGCGCTAAGTCTCGACCAGTATTAAACAAACCAGCATTAAAAAAGTAAGGACTTGTACGTCCAGACTTTAATGTAAACTCACCAAATTTTAACACCTGCTTCTCTAGAGCAAATTCTATAAACTCTTTTTGATAATCTTTCATATCTTGTGGCCTACCTATTTATGCTAATGCTTGCTTTTGTACGTCAATAATTTCGCGAATAGAATGTTTAGCTAAAGTAAGTAACTCATCTAGCTCATCAAACGAGAAAGGTTCGCCTTCAGCTGTACCTTGAATTTCAATAATTTTACCTGTTTCGGTTAAAATTACGTTCATATCAGTCTCTGCTGCTGAATCTTCAATGTATTCTAAATCGCTAATTGCTTGACCTTTGTAAATACCAACTGAAATAGCTGCAATCATATGTTTAAGTGGGTTTGAATTAATCATACCTTTTGCACGCATATGTGTTAGTGCATCAACAAGTGCAACACATGCACCACTTATAGAAGCAGTACGTGTACCGCCGTCAGCTTGAATAACGTCACAGTCAATGGTAATTGTGTTTTCGCCAAGTGCTTTTAAGTCAACAGCAGCACGAAGTGCACGTGCAATTAAGCGCTGAATTTCCATAGTACGACCGCCCTGCTTACCACGTGCAGCTTCTCGAGCATTACGCGTATGCGTTGCTCGCGGTAACATACCGTATTCAGCATTGATCCAACCTTTACCCTGACCTTTCATGAAACGAGGAACGCCCGATTCAACAGTAGCTGTACAAAGTACTTTGGTGTTACCAAACTCAACAAGTACTGAGCCTTCAGCATGCAAAGTATAATTACGTGTAAATGTAACAGGTCTAATTTGGTTAGGTGTTCTTTCGCTTGGACGCATTGACGATCCCCTTAATTCAGAATTTGCGACATTATAAGTGTATGTGGGTATAGATACCATGTTGATTTAAATAAATAGCTGTATGCAAAATATTCAGTGTATTAAATTTTCCCTAGAGCTTAAGCAGTGTTACGGTATAATCATCATAATATTGTATTTATAAATTTAGGAAAATATCCATGATCCACAGTATGACAGCTTATGCGCGTCGCGAAATAAAAGGCGATTGGGGTACTGGCACTTGGGAAGTTCGCTCAGTAAACCAGCGTTACCTTGAAACATTTATACGCGCACCAGAGCAATTTCGTGGCATGGAGCCAGTTATTCGTGAGCGTTTACGCAAACACTTACAACGCGGTAAAGTTGAGGTCTTTTTAAAGTTTGTGGCAAATCCTGCCCACGTTGGCGAGCTATCAATTAACCAAGCACTTGCTGAACAACTAATAAATAGCGCTAAATGGGTTCAACAACAAAGTAATGGCGATATTAACCCTGTTGATATATTACGTTGGCCTGGCGTTATGGAAGCAGAAGAGCTTGATATGGATAGCGTTAATACAGCATTAATAGCTGGTCTTGATCAAGTAATCGAAGATTTTAAATCTGCACGTGGCGATGAAGGTGCAAACCTTGAAGAAATGATAGCAATACGCCTTGATGCAATTCTAGCGCAAGTAGAAATTGTAGAAACGCATATGCCTGAGATTGCTAAATGGCAGCGTGAAAAACTTGCTCAAAAGCTAGAAGACTTAACAGCAAACATTGACGAGTCACGCCTTGAACAAGAACTAATTTACCTTGCGCAAAAACAAGATGTGGCTGAAGAATTAGATCGCTTAAAGTCTCACGTTAAAGAAACTAAAAAAATCCTTAAAAAAGGAGGTGCATGTGGCCGCCGCTTAGATTTTATGATGCAAGAATTTAATCGTGAAGCTAACACGCTAGCGTCTAAGTCTATCAATAGTGACATCACTACTGCAGCCGTAGAGCTAAAAGTACTAATTGAACAAATGCGTGAGCAGATCCAAAACATAGAATAGCGTTTTAGCCTGTTTCAACTTGTTTATAACTCATTAATAAGCCTATATTTTTATAGGCTTTTTGTTTTCTACCGTTCATACTAGCCCCCTATTGTACGTGTCCAAGTGGTTACCAAACTACTTGATATCACCGTAACCACTTTTAAAATCCTTGATAGCCATTTTCATACAACTCAATTGATGTAAAAGAAACCAAAACAAAAAATTAAAAATGGTATAGATCCGCTTGCTGAAAGAGGTAAGGCAGGGACAGACATTATTATAACAATGAATGACCTATTTAATGACTGGTTTAAAGATAAAAGTAAAGAAGCAAAAAAACAGTTTTTACCTATTAATAAAGCCTTTAAGTTTAATTGGTAGTAACCGTCAACGGTTGGCGGTTTGGTTTTTTAAGCTAAACCGTCTTATATAAATAATGCAATGCCTGCGAAATATTGATAATTTTTATTAGCTATATAGCTAACATCAAATAAGTGAATATATGTCGAGTAGAGCAGATATTGGCAAACAAATAAGTACTAGCAGGAAAGCTTTAGGCTACAAGCAACAAAAGCTATCAGAGATCGCGGGAATTAATAAAACGACGATTTCCGAGATTGAGAACGGTCGCTTTATGGGTTCATTCGATATATTTGAGCGACTGCTTGATGCAGTTGATTTACAATTTGAAGTTACCTCAAAACAACACTCTCTACCAGACTGGGATACCATTGAAGATATATTCTCGGAGGATGGCTAATGAGTGGCACACCACAGCTTCCAAATAAACCTGCTTTAACAAGGTAAGTTTTAGCCCAACTTAAGCGGTGGTAGGCATAAGTTTACTTGCCGCTAGGAATGCGCAGTTTAAGCTGCTCTACAAATAAGCCTATGCTTTGATAAACGTGTGCTTCAATCTCTTTGAGCTTTACTGTTTCACCGTTAGCTAAGCATTGCAGTAATAGGGTCATGAATGATTGGTAATCTGGTAACGACATACTATTCCCTGCCAAGCCGTATTAGTTAGTTACTATAAAGCTAATCCATTGTTCTTATTAGTTGAGATAATATACAAATTAAAATTATGGGGCAAAGGTTATGTACGCAGCTTTACTATGCATTATAAACAATTACCCCCTCGCAGGGCGCTGAGCTTACGGGTAGCGGGAGGGGTGTTATTTTATAAAGAGTCTGAAAGTATTGTATTCACAATTAATGATTCTTTGGCTACTTAATATATTCGCCTTTGTGTTGAGCGATACTAAACAAACGGGTCTAATAAGTCTTCGTCAAATACTAAACCTTTAAGGTTGTTACTTTGGATAATATTTTTAAACTCATCAGTACAATAAACTTTTTGAGCACCTTCCAGCTTAGATTTAAATAGCAGTTTATTTTGTATATCGTCTTGCTCAAAGGTAAGTAACTCTAAACCGTCTTCGAAGCCATCTTCGTATTTGGTTAAACACATGTCTTTTTGCTCTTGCCCGAAGGTAAGCAAGTTAAACAATATCATGTTGTTGCCTTCAGCTTTAACGGGTAAAAACTCTCCAAAATTTGCTAAGCGCTCTTTTAACAACTCATATACTGGCATCTTTATTATTAAAAAATGACCTAGCCGCGATATGTCATAATCTTGCTTTTTAGCTTTACCAAAATAGTCAAAATTTAACCCTTGAGGCCATAGAGGGCTAAATTCGATATTATTTAGTGAGGATGACATAAACATCCTTAGTACAGTATCTGTATCAAGGTCGTTATTTTTCGAAATTGTTTCTGAGAGCTCAACAATATCAAAGTCGATTACGTCGTATGTGTAAGCTTCGTTTTTAATTTAATATACAGTCACTATAAAGCCTTCCAATTTTCATTTTTTGGTTCAAGTAAACCTGCAGGTACAGTACCCGTTTTTATTTTAACTTTAACGGTTCTCAATCTATTCAAAAATAAAGCTTTAGGCGTAGCCGCATTACCAAAGTTAGTATTAATCCATGTCTCATAGTTATATCTGTGTAGCTTTCGATGAGGTGGCGAAGCTGGGCTATCCCAATTTTGCTCTTTATTTTTTTCAAAGTTAATTAACCATACACCGTTGATTGGATCGTTAATACCAACTCCATGCAGATGAAGATTAAGCCTTGTTTGTAACATATTCGCTGACTGGTATTGCCCTGTGCCACAAATAATATGGTGAGCCTCGTGCAGCTTAGTTGGTTTAGCTCCCCTATTGCAGCCAAGTGACGAGCAAGCTTTTGAGTTGGATGGTGCTTTTCTTGTTTTAATTGCGTGACTGTAGAGCTTGCACTTAGCTCTCGGTATTCTTTTAAATCAGTTTGTAAGCGAGCATGAGCAGTAATTCTCTCTTTCTCTTTTTGCAAATGATTAAAATCACAAGCCATCTTATTTTTAAGATCTTCACTCGCCTGCCCTTTTTGAGCTATTCGCTTGTTATGGAACTCTTTAGCTTTTAACTCATAGTTATAAATAGCCATTTCTAATGGTGAAGGATTTTGAGGTCTCTCGGGATGAGGGTATGCGTGTAGCGGTTTCATAAAACACTCTTCCTTGATTATCTGATTATGATTGTGTGTATAATACAAAAACTAAACAGTTTATCAATTTTTATGTGTGTTATTAGCTACTAGTTTAAGCTTATTTCCTCTTTAGTAAAATAATCTCTATTTATCAGAAACCTATTCCAAGTGGTTACCATAGCGGTTACCAACTGCAATATAAACACACTAAAATTACAATAAGCCAATGATAAAATTGAGATTTAAATAATTACTCTAAATTCAAAATGTTGAATAGTTTTCAGCTAAGTATGACACATTCATAACTTATCAAAACCCGAGCTTAGCTCGGGTTTTTAGTAATACCACTAATAATACTTTGAGTATTGTTACCAAGTATCTTTACCTAAGGTTAAAGCGGCATCTTATACCAATCCGTAATAATACTTAATCATTTTGCGGGACTAAACGTGTCGCTACCTATGTTAAAAAATTCTCAATTAGAACAACTAAATAGCGAATTTTTTGCCTAGCTATCCACACGTTTTTCCATCTTCAAAATAGATCACTTAATTAAGCGTATTGGTATTAAATCGTACTTTATTTTAGACATTAAAAAGCCCGAGACTAAGCTCGGGCTTTTTGGTAGTAATTAGCTAGGCTAATAATTACGCTACGATAGTTGCTACAACACCAGCACCTACAGTACGACCACCTTCACGGATAGCAAAACGAAGACCTTCATCCATCGCGATTGGTGCGATTAGAGTTACTGTCATCTTGATGTTATCACCAGGC
>NZ_JACJDR010000032.1:0-6601 GCF_014163655.1 Pseudoalteromonas sp. SR45-1
TCGCTTCTTCTTCAGCTTTCTTCAATGCGGCCTCTTCTGCTTCTTTTTGCAGACGCTCAGCTTCTATGCGATCTTTCTCAGACTTAGCACTTTGCTCTGGGGTCATCTGCTTTTGTTTCGCTTTACGCTCTGCATCAGCTTTGCGTTTAGCTTCTTCTTTGGCTTTACGGTCAGCTTCTTCTTTCGCTTTACGTTCTGCCTCTTGTTTCGCTTTTAATTCTGCGGCTTCTTGTTCAGCTTTTTGTTGCTGTTCAAGACGGGCTTTTTCTTCAGCGGCTAAGCGTGCTTGCTCTTGTTCTTGTTCCATTGCGCTTTTCTTCACGTAGGTACGTGTTTTACGAACTTCAACTTGAACATCTTTAGCTTTACCCGTAGAACCAGTCACACTTAATGTGCTTTTGCTCTTACGTTGTAAAGTCATACGCGCTGGGCCATCTGAACCTGTACCACCATGATGCTTACTTAAATGATCAAGTAACGTTGCTTTTTCAGCTTCTGTTACGTTATCAGTTGCTTGCTTAGTGATACCTGCTTGTGAAAACTGCTGTAGCAATTTATCAACAGTTGTACCTATATCGCCGGCTAGTTTTTCAACATTTACTTCTGCCATAGTGTGTAATACCTCCGTTAATAAATTACTCGTCTGCAAACCAACAAATGTTTCGTGCAGCCATAATCAGTTCACCCGCTTTTTCAGATGAAAGTTCTGTGATATCAACTAATTCGTCAATACCTTGCTCTGCCAAGTCTTCAAGTGTAACAACACCTTTGCTTGCCATAACAAATGCTAAGTGACGCTCTAAGCCTTCAAGCGCAAGTAAGTCTTCAGCAGGCTCTGCGCCATCTAAGCTTTCTTCCGTTTTAAGTGCTTTAGTTGTCAATGCATCTTTTGCGCGTGAACGCAATAAATCTACAGTCTCTTCATCAAGACCATCAATTTCTAAAAATTCAGACGCAGGTACATACGCCACTTCTTCAAGTGTCGAGAAACCTTCGTTAATAAGTAATGATGCAAACTCATCATCTATATCTAAATTTTCAGTGAATAAGTTAAGTAACTTATCAGATTCAGCTTCATTTTTAGTACGCATGTCTTCAACAGTCATTACGTTCAGTTCCCAGCCAGTTAATTGGCTTGCTAAACGAACATTCTGACCATTACGACCAATTGCTTGTGCTAGGTTATCGGCTTCTACAGCAATATCCATTGAGTGAGTGTCTTCATCCATTACGATTGAAGCAACTTCTGCTGGCGCCATTGCATTGATAACAAATTGTGCTGGGTTGTCATCGTAAAGTACGATATCAACACGCTCACCACCAAGCTCAGACGATACAGCTTGAACTCGTGCGCCACGCATACCAACACATGCACCAATTGGATCAATGCGTTTGTCGTTAGATTTAACAGCAATTTTAGCGCGTGAACCTGGATCACGTGCAGCTGCACGTAACTCAATCATCTCTTCGCCAATTTCTGGCACCTCAATGCGGAATAATTCCATTAGCATTTCAGGTTTAGAGCGCGTTACAAATAATTGTGCACCGCGTGCTTCAGGTTTAACTTCATATAAAAGACCACGGATTCGATCACCCGGGCGGAAGTTTTCACGTGGCAACATGTCATCACGGTAAATTACCGCTTCTGCGTTGTTACCTAAATCAAGTACGATTGCATCGCGAGTTGCTTTTTTAACAACACCCGTTACCAGCTCGCCTTCTTGATCTTTGTATGCTTCAACAACTAAAGCGCGCTCAGCTTCACGTACTTTTTGTACGATAACTTGCTTAGCCATTTGTGTTGTAATACGGTCAAATTTGATTGAGTCAATTTGCTCTTCAACATAATCACCCATTTGCAAATCAGGTTCTTCAACCTGTGCTGCTTCTAGAGTGATTTCGCTGTATGGGTTCTCTAAAGAACCATCTTCTAATACAGCGGCAATTTGCCAGCGACGGAACGTATCGTAATCACCGGTTTTACGGTCAATTGCTACACGTACTTCAATTTCGCCATCGTGTTTTTTCTTTGTCGCTGTCGCTAGAGCGAACTCTAGAGCTTCAAAAATCTTTTCTTTTGGAACCGCTTTCTCATTGGAAACGGCTTCAGCAACCAATAATATCTCTTTTGCCATGGGTAATGCCTCGCTTGCCCTATTCCTTCGCACTCGAATTTAAAACTTCGCGATTAAATTCGCACGTTCGATGTTACTAAGCATGATCAGATGCTCTGCACCATCGCTAGATAGTGTGATCATATCGCTGCTAACTGCTACTAAGTCGCCCTTAAAATTACGACGACCATCCTGTGGAAGTTTAGTACGCACGCGTACTTCCTCTCCTTGCGCCTGCTCGTAGTGATCTTGTTTGAATAATAGACGATCAACACCAGGAGACGATACTTCCAAATCATATTCATTTGTAATTGGGTCTTCGACGTCTAAAATCGCACTAATTTGGCGACTGGCATCCGCACAGTTATCAACTGAGATCCCATCCTCATGAGCAATATATACTCTTAAGGTAGAATGGCGACCCGCTTGTACAAATTCAAGACCATGCAACTCAAAGCCTAACATTTCTACCGCAGGCGTTAACATGGTTACTAAATCTTGTTCAAGTTTTGTCACGAAAATCCTCCATACAAACAAAAAAAGGGCTTATAGCCCTAAAATACTGAGTTTAAATTTTAATTTGATAGCAATTGCCACAAATCGTAAGGTGCAGATACAACAACGCCCCGAACCAAGCGGGGCGTCACACCAATAAAGCATAAAACTGTGTGGCCGAGGGCCAAGCTTGGTTGCGAGTCAGTAAACTGACCTAATTAAACTACATAGCCTAAAACGCAAAACGCGCATTACTTAGAATGCGCGATATAAATTAGTAAGGTAATACCTACTAGTAGAATTGGTTGCGGGAGCCGGATTTGAACCGACGACCTTCGGGTTATGAGCCCGACGAGCTACCAGACTGCTCCATCCCGCGCCAATAGATATCAAACCTTAAATTTAATATCGCTGTTAGCTGTTATACAACACGCTAAACAATGGCCGCTATTATAAGGATGTACAGGATAATTAGCAACTATAATACGCAATTAGTTTATAAAATTTGCAATTCGTCAGGATGCTAATTTAATGTATATGTAAGTAACATAAGTAATCAGCCAACTTTATAAAATTCCCATACTTGAGTCATAAAATGTAGTAGCTTATTATTTCAGGATAAAAATCAGATAAACTGAAGTTTAATAACTCTTAAAATACGTTTTAAAGGCTCACTAATTACCAGAAAGTAAATAGATATAACAAAAAGCCATACTTTCACACTAAAAAAACGTGCAGAATTTGAACTGCCCGCTATAATCAACTTTATTCCTACTTGATAATAATAGTTATTACTCACTGCAACGAGATAAAAATGAATCAACAACAATCAGCATTATTAAATAACTTAACAATTATTAAGCCTAACTTTCATGCGTTTACGGCTAAGTTTCATAGTAAATTAGCCCAATCTAGTATTGAGATGAATTACCCGACGGCCTTACAGTTTAACGAAAAGAGCTTTACCCTCTTTTGCGTGTTAGAACGAATTGTTAAACATTTAGATAAACCAGCATCGGTAGCTCCTTTTTTAGCTCACCATTTAATGTATCTAAAAAAAAGCGGCGCTTCACACAGTGACATTGCCCTTTTATCTAACGCTTTTTACGAAACCCTTGAAGAGCACCTTGGTAAACATTTTACTACTGAGAGTCAGCTCGCTTGGAAAAAAGCGCTTAGGTACTTTGAAAGCTTTGCAAGCAATGTTCTTTTCAACGTTACCAATGTGGTTTCGTTACAACAAAGAATGCAGCAAAAGCAAAGTAATAAAATTTAGATATTCAATTGGGGGGGAGACTTAATTTACTTAATCTCCCCTTAATTATGCTCATTTTAACACCATGGTCAAAACGCCTCGATATGCGGTTAAACTTTTTTGCCCTATTGCTAACAGCACAATGTATTGCGTTATTTACCGCCTCTATTCGTTTTACTAATCTATTATTAAACTCAAGAAACAACTAATCCCAAGCATTAAAAACAGCAAACTATTGTCGTTATGCACTTAATTACTCCTATTTGCTTGTTGTAAAATATTAAAACGATCGTTTAATTAACTATGCCCGTATAAAAAAATTTGGCTTTACTATGACCCATCACAAAACACTTAGATTAATACTAGGCGATCAGCTAAACCCATCTCATTCATGGTATAAACAAAAAGACGACGACACGCTTTATCTCATCGCAGAATTAAAACAAGAAACCGACTACGTTAAGCATCACATTCAAAAACTGTGTGCTTTTTTTAATGCTATGGAAAACTTTGCAACTGCATTAAAAACGGCAGGTTTTAATGTTTTGCATTTAACACTTGACGATACCGCTGACGACAAAGACTTAATTGAATTACTCAAGCGAATTTCCGATAAATACCAATGCGAAACTATTGAATATCAATACCCTGATGAGTTTAGGCTTAAGTCCCAATTAGCTAAGTTTAAAAGTGATGGCTCATTTGATGTAATTGCCACAGATACTGAACATTTTTTATTACCGTTCACTGATATAAAAACACGCTTTACAAAAAACAAGCATGTGACAATGGAGCACTTCTATCGTGCTATGCGTAAGCAGTTTAATATATTAGTTGATGATACTAAGCCAACCGGTGGCAAATGGAATTTTGACAGTAATAATCGTAATAAATTTTCCAAAGCTGACTTAGCGTGTATACCAAAACCTAAGCTATTCAATAATAATGTCAAGAGCATCATTTCTCGCTTAAATAAGCACAAGATCGTTTACTTTGGCGAAATAGCCGATCAGAAACTAGAGTGGCCAACAACGCGTAAACAAGCCATTGAATCTCTCGAATACTTTTGCGAGCATTTACTTAGTTGCTTTGGTCACTTTCAAGATGCGATGACAGATCAAAGTAAAAATAATACCAGCTTGTACCATAGCCGATTATCGTTTGCCCTAAACGCAAAAATACTCCACCCGTTATATGTAATCAAACGTGTAATAAGAGAATACGAACAAAGACCCAGTGAAATATCCCTCTCGCAAGTAGAGGGCTTTACTAGGCAAATATTAGGTTGGAGAGAATATGTACGTGCCATTTATTGGATTAACATGCCCGACTACGCTGTTAAAAATCAACTACAAGCCAAAAACACACTACCATCTTATTTTTGGAACAGCTCTACAAAAATGAATTGCCTAAGCCACTCATTAAAACAAAGCCTTGAAACCGCTTATGCCCACCATATTCAACGCCTAATGGTTATTGGAAACTTTTGCATGCTTACAGGAATAAACCCTGATGACGTAGATAATTGGTACCTAGGTGTTTATATCGATGCCATAGAGTGGGTAGAGATGCCCAACACCCGAGGAATGAGCCAGTTTGCCGATGATGGAATAATTGCGACTAAACCTTATGCTGCAAGCGGTAACTACATTAATAAGATGAGCGATTACTGCAAAAGCTGTCAGTACGATGTAAAACAAAAAGTAGGTGATAAAGCTTGCCCGCTAAATAGTCTGTACTGGCATTTCATGAATAAACACAGAGACAGGCTAGAAAAGAACCCTCGTATTGGTATGGTATATAAAAACTGGGATAAACAAGAAAAAACACTCCAAGAACAAACGCTGCAACAAGCAACCTACTACCTTAATAATTTAGAAGCGCTGTAAACAAAAAAGCCGCCTCGAATGAGGCGGCTAAGTAATCAGGGGAATATGTACTTTAGAAGATTATTTACCTTCTATTAGATTGCTATTACCAATTTCAATTTTACGTGGTTTTAGCGCTTCAGGGATTTCACGTTCTAAGTCAATACTTAGTAAGCCATTGGCTAAATCTGCGCCAAGTACTTTTACATGATCTCCTAACTGGAATTTACGTTCAAAGTTACGCTCAGCAATACCTTGATGAATAAATTTACGCTCTGCGTTTTCATCTTTATTTGCTTTAGTACCTGTAACTTTTAATGTGTTATTTTCTGACTCAATGGTTAATTCGTTATCGCTAAAACCGGCAACGGCCATAGTGATTCTGTATTTGTCTTTATCGAGTGCTTCTATGTTGTAAGGAGGAAAACTTGGCTGCTTATCTGTATTAGCTGCCGCATCCATAAGTGATGCTAAATGTTCGAAGCCGATAAATGAACGATAAAGTGGTGATAAGTCTACTGTACGCATAATAATATCCTCATATTTAAGCGATATTTTGCATGTGCTTTTCTATTGAACAAGCTCAAGCAAAGTTTAATTAATAATATAAATTTCAATTATTTAAGTTTAATTTAGGACCCATCAGGCGTCCTACTTAACTATATATGGACGGTAAAATTGTTTTCAAGAGATTAATTTTAAAAAATTAAAAATAAATAAAAAAAGGCACTAAAAAGCTGTCTCTTGATCACAAGTCTGACTCAAGAGATTTTGCTAAATCGTAGCCTTCCAGGATGGCTTGTAACTTAAGCCATCCTTGCCATAACACTTTCACAGATGCACGCCCTGTGCGCTTGGTATCTTTCCAG
>NZ_JACJDR010000033.1:0-1953 GCF_014163655.1 Pseudoalteromonas sp. SR45-1
AGTAGCTTGCTACTTTGCTGACGAGCGGCGGACGGGTGAGTAATGCTTGGGAACATGCCTTGAGGTGGGGGACAACAGTTGGAAACGACTGCTAATACCGCATAATGTCTACGGACCAAAGGGGGCTTCGGCTCTCGCCTTTAGATTGGCCCAAGTGGGATTAGCTAGTTGGTGAGGTAATGGCTCACCAAGGCGACGATCCCTAGCTGGTTTGAGAGGATGATCAGCCACACTGGGACTGAGACACGGCCCAGACTCCTACGGGAGGCAGCAGTGGGGAATATTGCACAATGGGCGCAAGCCTGATGCAGCCATGCCGCGTGTGTGAAGAAGGCCTTCGGGTTGTAAAGCACTTTCAGTCAGGAGGAAAGGTTAGTAGTTAATACCTGCTAGCTGTGACGTTACTGACAGAAGAAGCACCGGCTAACTCCGTGCCAGCAGCCGCGGTAATACGGAGGGTGCGAGCGTTAATCGGAATTACTGGGCGTAAAGCGTACGCAGGCGGTTTGTTAAGCGAGATGTGAAAGCCCCGGGCTCAACCTGGGAACTGCATTTCGAACTGGCAAACTAGAGTGTGATAGAGGGTGGTAGAATTTCAGGTGTAGCGGTGAAATGCGTAGAGATCTGAAGGAATACCGATGGCGAAGGCAGCCACCTGGGTCAACACTGACGCTCATGTACGAAAGCGTGGGGAGCAAACGGGATTAGATACCCCGGTAGTCCACGCCGTAAACGATGTCTACTAGAAGCTCGGAGCCTCGGTTCTGTTTTTCAAAGCTAACGCATTAAGTAGACCGCCTGGGGAGTACGGCCGCAAGGTTAAAACTCAAATGAATTGACGGGGGCCCGCACAAGCGGTGGAGCATGTGGTTTAATTCGATGCAACGCGAAGAACCTTACCTACACTTGACATACAGAGAACTTACCAGAGATGGTTTGGTGCCTTCGGGAACTCTGATACAGGTGCTGCATGGCTGTCGTCAGCTCGTGTTGTGAGATGTTGGGTTAAGTCCCGCAACGAGCGCAACCCCTATCCTTAGTTGCTAGCAGGTAATGCTGAGAACTCTAAGGAGACTGCCGGTGATAAACCGGAGGAAGGTGGGGACGACGTCAAGTCATCATGGCCCTTACGTGTAGGGCTACACACGTGCTACAATGGCGCATACAGAGTGCTGCGAACTCGCGAGAGTAAGCGAATCACTTAAAGTGCGTCGTAGTCCGGATTGGAGTCTGCAACTCGACTCCATGAAGTCGGAATCGCTAGTAATCGCGTATCAGAATGACGCGGTGAATACGTTCCCGGGCCTTGTACACACCGCCCGTCACACCATGGGAGTGGGTTGCTCCAGAAGTAGATAGTCTAACCCTCGGGAGGACGTTTACCACGGAGTGATTCATGACTGGGGTGAAGTCGTAACAAGGTAGCCCTAGGGGAACCTGGGGCTGGATCACCTCCTTATACGATTTAGAACTTATTTGTTCGTAGTGTCCACACAGATGATTGTTATTGTAAAGAGAACAACACTTATTGTTTTGGGTCTGTAGCTCAGCTGGTTAGAGCGCACCCCTGATAAGGGTGAGGTCGGTAGTTCAAATCTACTCAGACCCACCACTTCTTGTCTAATCAAGAAGATGGTTAAAACAGTAAGTACCAGCATATGTGGGGCTATAGCTCAGCTGGGAGAGCGCCTGCCTTGCACGCAGGAGGTCAGCAGTTCGATCCTGCTTAGCTCCACCACTTTTACTTCTTAAAAATAAATATTCTTTATCGGGCCATTAACCGCCTGAGAATAGAGTGTGTTTAATTTTGAGAGGTTTTTGTATCTCTTGCTCTTTAAAAATTTGGAAAAGCTGATAATAAAATTCTGATGAATACATTGTATTTATCAAGAGTTTTCAAAAGTAAAAAAAGAATGGTAGCAGTACCATTCAGTGCCATTTAATTAACGTTTT
>NZ_JACJDR010000033.1:2053-3734 GCF_014163655.1 Pseudoalteromonas sp. SR45-1
TGCTCTTTAAAAATTTGGAAAAGCTGATAATAAAATTCTGATGAATACATTGTATTTATCAAGAGTTTTCAAAAGTAAAAAAAGAATGGTAGCAGTACCATTCAGTGCCATTTAATTAACGTTTTACGTTGATTGATTGGTATCTACTTTAGTATTCAATATTAACTTCTGGCGAAGTTAAACTGTCACAAAACAAAGACCCGTTTGGGTTGTATGGTTAAGTGACTAAGCGTACACGGTGGATGCCTTGGCAGTTGGAGGCGATGAAGGACGTATTAACTTGCGATAAGCCTAGTCAAGCTAGTAAAAAGCGCTTGAGACTAGGATTTCCGAATGGGGAAACCCACCTGCTTGCAGGTATCGTTAACTGAATACATAGGTTAACGAGGCGAACGCGGAGAACTGAAACATCTAAGTACCCGTAGGAAAAGAAATCAACCGAGATTCCGAAAGTAGCGGCGAGCGAAATCGGAACAGCCCTTAAGCTTATTATGTGTTAATGGAAGGCTCTGGAAAGTGCCACGATACAGGGTGATAGTCCCGTACATGAAAAGACATTTTAAGTGAAATCGAGTAGGTCGGAGCACGTGAAACTTTGACTGAATATAGGTGGACCATCATCTAAGGCTAAATACTCCCAACTGACCGATAGTGAACCAGTACCGTGAGGGAAAGGCGAAAAGAACCCCTGTGAGGGGAGTGAAATAGAACCTGAAACCGTGTACGTACAAGCAGTAGGAGCCCACTTGTTGGGTGACTGCGTACCTTTTGTATAATGGGTCAGCGACTTATATTTTGTAGCGAGGTTAACCGAATAGGGTAGCCGTAGGGAAACCGAGTCTTAACTGGGCGAATAGTTGCAAGGTATAGACCCGAAACCCGGTGATCTAGCCATGGGCAGGTTGAAGGTTGAGTAACATCAACTGGAGGACCGAACCCACTAACGTTGAAAAGTTAGGGGATGACCTGTGGCTAGGAGTGAAAGGCTAATCAAACCGGGAGATAGCTGGTTCTCCCCGAAATCTATTTAGGTAGAGCCTCGGACGAATACTTACGGGGGTAGAGCACTGTTAAGGCTAGGGGGTCATCCCGACTTACCAACCCTTTGCAAACTCCGAATACCGTAAAGTAATATCCGGGAGACACACGGCGGGTGCTAACGTCCGTCGTGAAGAGGGAAACAACCCAGACCGCCAGCTAAGGTCCCAAAGTCATAGTTAAGTGGGAAACGATGTGGAAAGGCCCAGACAGCCAGGAGGTTGGCTTAGAAGCAGCCATCCTTTAAAGAAAGCGTAATAGCTCACTGGTCGAGTCGGTCTGCGCGGAAGATGTAACGGGGCTAAACTATGCACCGAAGCTGCGGATTCAGAATTTATTCTGAGTGGTAGGGGAGCGTTCTGTAAGCGGTTGAAGGTGTACCGGGAGGTATGCTGGACGTATCAGAAGTGCGAATGCTGACATGAGTAACGATAATGGGAGTGAAAAACTCCCACGCCGGAAGACCAAGGGTTCCTATCCCATGTTAATCAGGGTAGGGTAAGTCGACCCCTAAGGCGAGGCCGAAAGGCGTAGTCGATGGGAAACAGATTAATATTTCTGTACTCGATATAATTGCGATGGGGGGACGGAGCAGGCTAAACAAGCATGGCGTTGGTAGTCCATGTGAAAGTGAGTAGGTTGG
>NZ_JACJDR010000033.1:3834-5249 GCF_014163655.1 Pseudoalteromonas sp. SR45-1
GGTGATGAAGTTGTTGATGCCATACTTCCAGGAAAAGCCTCTAAGCTTCAGATTATATGGAATCGTACCCCAAACCGACACAGGTGGTCAGGTAGAGAATACTAAGGCGCTTGAGAGAACTCGGGTGAAGGAACTAGGCAAAATCGTACCGTAACTTCGGGAGAAGGTACGCTCCTATCTGTGATGAGACTTGCTCTCTAAGCGGACGGGAGCCGCAGTGACCAGGTGGCTGGGACTGTTTATTAAAAACACAGCACTGTGCAAAATCGCAAGATGACGTATACGGTGTGACACCTGCCCGGTGCCGGAAGGTTAATTGATGGGGTTATCCTTAGGGAGAAGCTCTTGATCGAAGCCCCGGTAAACGGCGGCCGTAACTATAACGGTCCTAAGGTAGCGAAATTCCTTGTCGGGTAAGTTCCGACCTGCACGAATGGTGTAACCATGGCCACGCTGTCTCCACCCGAGACTCAGTGAAATTGAAATCGCAGTGAAGATGCTGTGTACCCGCGGCTAGACGGAAAGACCCCGTGAACCTTTACTACAGCTTGGCACTGAACATTGAACCTACATGTGTAGGATAGGTGGGAGACTTTGAAGCAGCGACGCTAGTTGTTGTGGAGTCAACCTTGAAATACCACCCTTGTAGTTTTGATGTTCTAACGTTGGCCCCTGAATCGGGGTTACGGACAGTGCCTGGTGGGTAGTTTGACTGGGGCGGTCTCCTCCTAAAGAGTAACGGAGGAGCACGAAGGTTGGCTAAGTACGGTCGGACATCGTACGGTTAGTGTAATGGTAGAAGCCAGCTTAACTGCGAGACAGACACGTCGAGCAGGTACGAAAGTAGGTCATAGTGATCCGGTGGTTCTGAATGGAAGGGCCATCGCTCAACGGATAAAAGGTACTCCGGGGATAACAGGCTGATACCGCCCAAGAGTTCATATCGACGGCGGTGTTTGGCACCTCGATGTCGGCTCATCACATCCTGGGGCTGAAGTCGGTCCCAAGGGTATGGCTGTTCGCCATTTAAAGTGGTACGCGAGCTGGGTTTAGAACGTCGTGAGACAGTTCGGTCCCTATCTGCCGTGGGCGTTTGAGAATTGAGAGGGGTTGCTCCTAGTACGAGAGGACCGGAGTGAACGAACCGCTGGTGTTCGGGTTGTCATGCCAATGGCATTGCCCGGTAGCTACGTTCGGAACTGATAAGCGCTGAAAGCATCTAAGCGCGAAGCAGGCCTCGAGATGAGTTCTCACTAGACTTTTAAAGTCTCTGAAGGGCCGTTGAAGACTACAACGTTGATAGGCAAGATGTGGAAGTGGTGTGAGCCATTAAGCTAACTTGTACTAATTACCCGTGAGGCTTAACCATACAACGCCAAACGCGTTTTATGCGACAGTTTGACAGAAGTTAATAT
>NZ_JACJDR010000034.1:0-2616 GCF_014163655.1 Pseudoalteromonas sp. SR45-1
AGTATGTTCGTTAATCATAATGTGCCCTCAAACAAGATTTGAAGATCTGATCATGACATTGAGATTTAGTTCAAAAAAATCCCCGCTAATTTCTTAGCAGGGATTTGTGTATAAGAGACAGCTAATTAGCGCCTTTTTGCATTATGGCTAAATATAAATTTAATGCTGATTGATCATGTGCGTTGCTAGTTGAGAGAATGATTGCTTTAAGCCTTCACGTAACAACGGATTGTCTATTTCTATATCCAGCGTTTTATTCATGCAGTACATCCACTGATCGCGCAATGCTTTATCTACAGTAAAAGGCATATGTCTTTTACGTAGCATTGGCTGGCCATGTTTTTCAGTAAATAGGTTTGGCCCGCCTAACCAACCAGATAAAAATTCAAAAAATACTTGGCGAATTCGATCTAATGGCAGAGGATGCATATCATATAACGGTTTAGCGTATTCATCTGACTCCATTATGTCGTAGAATCGATTGGAGATAGCTCGCGCCCCTTTCTCTCCACCTATTATTTCATACGGTGTTTTTTCAGGAGTAGGAGCCTGTTGCTCGGGAGCCGGCTTAGATTTAGAAAAAAGTCGTTTAATCATATTACTTATCATTGTTAATAGGCAGTTTATAGCTGCAAAGAGGTTGCTTTAAAATGGACAAATATGCGGTTTTTGGAAATCCAATTAAACATTCAAAATCCCCCGCGATACATAAACAATTTGCTGTATCACTGGGTGAGCAAATCGACTATCGCGCAATATTAGCACCTATCGATAACTTTGAAAAAACAGTATTGTCTTTTTTTGAGCAAGGCGGTGTGGGTGCTAACGTTACAATGCCATTTAAAGAGCAAGCTTATGCAATGGCTGATGAGCTTACCCCATTAGCCAAAATAGTAGGGGCTGTTAATACATTAAAAAAACGAGATGACGGCTCATTACTCGGTGATAACACCGATGGTGTGGGCTTTGTAAATGATTTACTCGCTAATGAAGTAGCCATAACTAATAAACGCATTTTAATCATAGGTGCGGGCGGTGCTGCTCGAGGGGTTATTTTGCCTTTGTTAGAGCATAACCCTCAGGAAATAATAATTGTTAATCGCACAGCACAAAAAGCCAAAGAACTCGCAGAGTTGTTTACCCAATATGGACCAGTATCTGGCTTTGGTTTTGATGATTTACCAGTAAGCGATTACTCACTAATTATAAACTCTACCTCTAGCAGTATGAATAACGAACTTCCAGCACTTGATAAAAAACACATAACTAACTGTGAAGTCGCTTATGACATGTTTTATTCACTGCAAAATACCATTTTTATGAATTGGGTTGCACAGCATAATATTAACGCTAAGCTTTTAGATGGCAGTGGCATGTTAGTTGGCCAAGCTGCTCAAGCATATTATGTATGGCGTAATAAAATGCCAAAAATACTTCCCGTCGTTGATGCGCTCAAACAAGGAACGCTTAAATGAATCAGGCAATACAATTTATAGATAGGCTAGAGTTTAGAGAGCCCGATCATCAGTTAGTATTTTTTGCACAAGTTAGTGGCATGCTGGTGGAGTGCGTAATAGAAGTAAATACACTTAAATTAACAGACGAAAGTCACGCAACAGAGTATTTTGAAAAGTATCGTTTTGATTACGAAGAACGTGCCGAGGAGCTTATCGAAGAAGAGAGCTATAACTCGGCAGGCCAAATTGAAGTAAGTTTATTAACTTAAATTAGCTATTTCAGCTAAGTACTCATCTTTAAGTGATACATAGTTATCGGCAGATATTTTTAAAAAGGCAAGTTCTTGCTCCGTTAGAGGGCGGGCTTGCTTAGCCGGACTCCCTACATATAAGTAACCAGACTCTAAGCGTTTGTTTGGTGGTACCAAAGAGCCGCCACCTATAATTACATCATCTTCAACAACCACGTTATCCATAATAATAGCGCCCATACCTACAAGTATACGGTTTCCTAATATACACCCGTGCAGCATTACCTTATGACCTACAGTTACATCGTCACCTATAATAAGTGGATAACCATCTGGATTGCTTTTAGTTGCACGAGATAAATGCAATACACTGCCATCTTGTATATTGGAGCGTTTACCAATACGTATATAGTTAACATCGCCTCGGGCTGCTACTAAAGGCCAAACACTACTATTATCACCTAAAGTAATATCACCAACCAAAACTGATGACTCATCAATATAAACAGACGAATTAAACGAAGGAGTTACACCTTTATAAGAACGGATTGCCATATTTAGTACCTTTTAGATAATAGTTATTAGCTTTGAGTGTATCAGCAAGGTCTTTTTTGTACCATAACAGGCACCGTTTGGTTACAAAACTATCAGTTTTAGGGGGTTTAGTTCAGATACTGACCGAACAGCATCTTTTTTTACTTTTTCTTTAAAAAAGTACTTGCGTAAAAATCTGTTCTCCCTATAATGCGACCCCACTGAGACGGGAAACGCTGAAGCATAGCAAGGCACGAACTACTCAGAGAGTTAAATAAAACTTCGGTTTTAAATCTTCCAAAAGAAAATTTAAAACAAAGTATTGACTCGAAAAATAAAGGGTGTATTATTCGCATCCCTTGAGACGCTAAAGC
>NZ_JACJDR010000035.1:0-1485 GCF_014163655.1 Pseudoalteromonas sp. SR45-1
TTAGCTGTCTCTTATACACAAATCCCTGCTAAGAAATTAGCGGGGATTTTTTTGAACTAAATCTCAATGTCATGATCAGATCTTCAAATCTTGTTTGAGGGCACATTATGATTAACGAACATACTCATTGGGCAAAACAACAATTCGGTAAATCGGACTTAGGTGATCCAAGAAGAACAGCGCGTCTGGTAAAGTTAGCATCAACGCTTGCAAATGAACCAGGAAAACCACTTGTAAACATCACTCAATCCCCCGCCGATATGGAAGGTGCCTACCGCTTTATTCGCAACGAAAATATTGACGCAACGGCTATAGCAGAGTCAGGCTTTAAAGCCACGGTTGAACAAGCAAAAAGTCATAACTTGTTGCTCGCATTAGAAGACACGACCACACTAATTTATAAACATTCCTCCATTCGAGATGATTTGGGTCATGTCGGACGAGGAGCAAAACAACGAGGCTTGTTAGCTCATAGCGTATTACTGTTTGCGCCAGACACAAAGCAAGTTGTGGGATTAATTGAACAGTCTCGCTGGAGTCGTGATATCAACACGATTGGAAAAAGAGAAAAACACGCGACGACTTCTTACGAAGAAAAAGAAAGTTACAAGTGGGAGTCAGCGTCACGAGCGATGGCAGAGCGGCTGCAAGGACAAATGGCGAACGTGATATCGGTGTGTGACCGCGAAGCGGACATCTACGAATACTTGCAGTATAAACTGACCGAGCAGCAACGATTCGTCGTACGCTCGATGCAAAGTCGTCATATTGAAGAAGGTGAGGATAAGCTCTATGCGTTTGCAAGCGAGCTGATGAGTGCAGGCACCAAACACATCCACATTGTACAAAAAGGAGGAAGAAAAGCCCGAAGCGCAACACTGGATATCACCTATGCGCCAGTGACACTCAAAGCGCCTTACAATAAGAAAGGACGCTCCCTCCCAGTTTACTATGTCGGCAGTGCAGAGAGAGGAAACGCTGAGAACGGCTTAAGCTGGCACCTATTAACCAGTGAACCAGTCACCAGCAAAGAAGACGCCTTAGCTATCATCACCTACTATGAGCACCGTTGGCTTGTAGAGGAATACCATAAAGTCTGGAAAAGTGATGGCACGGATATCGAAAGTTTACGCCTTCAAAGCCAAGATAACATGGAAAGATTGGTGACGATTAATGGCTTTATTGCGACGCGAATATTGCAACTAAAGTTCACCAATGAGCAGCCTGATTCTCCAAGTTGTGAACAACTATTATCTCCCAAAGCATGGAAGTTATTGTGGTTAAAGAGAATAAAAACACCATTGCCTGAAACTGCTCCAAATATGTCATGGGCGTATCAGGAACTGGCAAAGTTAGGAGGCTGGAAAGATACCAAGCGCACAGGGCGTGCATCTGTGAAAGTGTTATGGCAAGGATGGCTTAAGTTACAAGCCATCCTGGAAGGCTACGATTTAGCAAAATCTCTTGAGTCAGACTTGTGATCAA
>NZ_JACJDR010000036.1:0-1222 GCF_014163655.1 Pseudoalteromonas sp. SR45-1
TCTGCAAGTGCTACCGGTACAGGGATTGACCACGTGCCATTGGCTAGTACGGTGGCGCTCATTGTTTGCGCTGCGCCGCTGCTGTCGGTGACAACAATGGTTACTTCACTGCCTTGCGGTGCATCACTGGTACCTGCAATCGTTGGCGTGGTGTCGTTCCCTACACCGTTGTCTGTAATAACAAGGCTCGGGCCAGTAAGGTCTATCTGACCTGTCTCGGTGGCGCTGCCGATATTACCTAGACCATCATCTACCTGTGCGGTGACAGTATATTCGCCTTCGGCTAAGTCAGTTGGTGCATCGACACTCCATACTCCACCCGTTACGGTTGTATCAACAGTCGTAATATTCCCTGTACTGTCTTCAAACGTTAAGCTAATGGTGGTGTTATCTGCCGCATCGCTTGTACCATTAATGGTTGGGGTGGTATCGTTGGTGTCAACCAGTGCATTAATACTAATGCTTGGGGCCGTGGTGTTGAGTGTTGCGGTTTCACTTAATGTAGTGGTATTACCGGCGTTATCACTAACGCTTGCTTCAATAGTGAGTGGACCATCAGTTAACGCGTTCGGTACATCTGCTGACCAGCTGCCATCGGCTTGTACTGTTGCAGTAAACGTTTCTGTTGTGGTGCCGTCGCTTACACTGATGTTTATCACTGTGCCCGCTGGCGCATTGCTGCTTCCGCTGATTGTCGGCGTGCTGTTATTCGTGGCACCGACTGTGTCTAACGTCAGTGTCGGCGCTAAGGTATCTAAGTTGCCTGTTTGTGTTGCACCACCGGTGTTGCCTGCATCATCGGTGATACTGGCTTGCACGGTGTAGCTTCCATCCGGTAATTCAGGGCTGGTTGCTTGCCAGTCACCGTTTGCATCCACGGTGGCGGTGATTGGGTGTTCATCACCGTTACTGTCAGTAATAACAATGTTTACAACGGTGCCTTCAGGCTCTGTTGAAGTACCACTAATCACTGGGGTGCTGTCGTTACCCAAGCCCAGTGCATCAACGGTGACGATTGGCGTAATAGTATCCACATTACCACTGCTGTTTGCTGTGCTCTCGTTGCCTGCCGCATCGGTAATACTCGCGCTTACAGTAAAGTCACCTTGTGCAAGGGCACCTGGAATCTCAATGTTCCAGTGGCCATCGCTGCCAACTAGGGTCTCAATGGTTTGCACAGCGCCTGCGCTGTCGGTGATGGTGAGTGTAACAGTGCCACCAA
>NZ_JACJDR010000037.1:0-1086 GCF_014163655.1 Pseudoalteromonas sp. SR45-1
TGGACAAAAACGAATTAGAGCCGAAAGACGGCTCTGTGCCAGTTGCAGACGTTCGATAATGAGATTCATGAGCCAAAATTTGCTCTTATTCTCTCTTAGGGATTTTCTAATTAATTAGCTTTCACGCGTTGTTTACGGCATCTGCAACTTTTTCTGCAATTTCATATACCGTATTAGTTGCTGAATTAAGAGCAAACTTATCCACAAGCGTAGGACTCAACTTCATAATCTCATCTTTACTAATATTATGCCAAATAGGAAGAATGACTTTTTCACCCTCCATCTCTTTTGCGACTAATCCATTTAGTTCATATTGTGTCCAGTTTTTTTCGAAAAAACTTTTAGATAAAATAATTAAACCAAACCTAGATTGAGAAAGGCCTTTATCAATGGACTTCCTTAAACTATCACCAATTCTTAGTGCGTATTCATCATACCAAACTGAAACTCCCTGTTTTATGAGCTCATCTGCTAATGATTTCACAAAATCAGCTTTATCTTCAGAGGCGTGTGAAATAAATAAGTCGCTTGCTTTACCATCTTGCTTAGTTAAATCCTTAGCAAAACTGATCGGCATATTTTTTAATTGAGACAATATGTTTCCCTGAATTTTTAATTCTTCATTTAATGATTGATTAAGTGCAATATTCTTTCTTTTTTGAACTTTACCACCAAATTTTTCTTTATTTCGCTCAGCTAACTTTCTGGTTTTTTGAGCTATTTTTGACTTAACTTGTCGTCTAGCTTTAATAACAGACTTTTCTTTACTTTTTAAGGCCTTCCTTAATTTATGTATATCGTCATAAGGATCTGCATTTTTTAATTTTTTTACTGCCCACTCGAACTCTATCTCTCTAGTAATTACATTTTGTTCAAGTTTTCGTATTTCTGCATCTAGAAAGTTAACACCTTTATATTTGGGATGTTTCAAATTTATTCCTTAAATGCTTAACATTTCTTAGTGTTCGAAGGGCACATCTGAGCGGATGTAAAGCTCGCCTTTATAATCTATATAGTTTTAACAAATAACTTTAGATATTACTATCACAGTTTTCCATTGTATTTAACCAACCTCAATGGCCGGTA
>NZ_JACJDR010000038.1:0-836 GCF_014163655.1 Pseudoalteromonas sp. SR45-1
AAGTCAGAGGTACCACTTAAGGTAACCAATAAACCAAGTTCAAACGTTGGTGTAAAGGCAAGTGCCGGTGGAGTTACATCCACTTCGCCACTGTCTGTACCTGTACCTGTGTTGCCCGCTGCATCGGTGATGCTGGCGCTAACACTGTAATTACCTTCAGCTAAATCAGTCGTTGGTGTCGCACTCCAGTTACCATTGGCATCGGTTTGTACATCAATGCTTTGAGTAGCATTTGCTGCATCTGTAAACGTCACCGTGATGGTGCTGTTAGGTGCATCACTGGTGCCTGTCACAGTTGGCGTGCTGTCATTTGTTAATACTGGCGCATCTACACTCACACTTGGTGCTGTGGTATCAATGGTGCCGTTGCCGGTAATATCGGTGCTGTTACCTGCCACATCGCTAATACTTGCTTCGATGCTATACGGCCCTTCTGCCAGTGCAGTCGGTACTTCTATAGAGAAGTTGCCGTCTGCATCAACCGTGGTGGTAAACGTTTGTGTATTGCCTTGATCGTCCACTACCGTGAAGTTAATAACGGTGCCTTCAACGGCATCACTTGTGCCACTGAGTGTCGGGGTGATGTCATTACTTGAGCCTGGGCTGGTAAGTACAAGTGTCGGTGCAGTGGTATCTATTTCACCTGCGCCTGTGGCGGTGGTGTCGTTGCCTGCGGTATCTTCAACACTCGCGCTAATAGTGTATGTACCTTCTGCAAGTGCTACCGGTACAGGGATTGACCACGTGCCATTGGCTAGTACGGTGGCGCTCATTGTTTGCGCTGCGCCGCTGCTGTCGGTGACAACAATGGTTACTTCACTGCCTTGCGGTGCATC
>NZ_JACJDR010000039.1:0-810 GCF_014163655.1 Pseudoalteromonas sp. SR45-1
AAAGTCACCTTGTGCAAGGGCACCTGGAATCTCAATGTTCCAGTGGCCATCGCTGCCAACTAGGGTCTCAATGGTTTGCACAGCGCCTGCGCTGTCGGTGATGGTGAGTGTAACAGTGCCACCAATTTCATTACTGGTGCCCTGCAGCTCTGGTGTTAAGTCGCTAACATCGCCTACGTTTTGAATGGTTAAAGTGGGCGCTTGCGTGTCGATGATACTGGTATCACTCACTGTAGTTTCGTTGCCAACACTGTCGCGTACACTTACTTCGATGGTGCTTTGACCTTCACTTAATGGTGTGGTTGGTGTAGCACTCCAATTACCATCCGCATCAACAAGGGCGGTGATGGTTTGTGGGTTGCCGTTGCTGTCGGTCACTACAATAGTCACTTGTGCACCTTCGCCCGCATCACTTGTGCCGCTTATGATTGGCGTGTTGCTGTCGCTTTGTGCTGCAACATCAACAGTGAGTGTCGGCGGTGTATTATCAAAGTCATCTGAGCTAATTGTACGGGTATTACCTGCTGCATCGGTCGCTGTGGCGATCACTGAGCCAACATCAAGTAACGATACATCTAATCCGACTAATGACCAATTACCATCGGCATCAGTTGTGGTGGTGTAGGTGGCACCAATGCCACCGCCAACCAGTTGCTCGGTAATGGTAATTTCACTGCCTGCTGGCAAGTCAGAGGTACCACTTAAGGTAACCAATAAACCAAGTTCAAACGTTGGTGTAAAGGCAAGTGCCGGTGGAGTTACATCCACTTCGCCACTGTCTGTACCTGTACCTGTGTTGCCCGCTGCATC
>NZ_JACJDR010000003.1:0-293090 GCF_014163655.1 Pseudoalteromonas sp. SR45-1
GGAATATAGGAATATAGGAATATAGGAATAAAAAAAAAGTGGTGGAGGGAGCTGGATTCGAACCAGCGAAGGCTGAGCCGTCAGATTTACAGTCTGATCCCTTTGGCCGCTCGGGAACCCCTCCACACTATTTTTGTTACATTTGGCCCCACTTAACTTAGCGGTAAGAAAAGTGGTGGAGGGAGCTGGATTCGAACCAGCGAAGGCTGAGCCGTCAGATTTACAGTCTGATCCCTTTGGCCGCTCGGGAACCCCTCCAATGCAACGGCGCTGATAATAGCAAATTGCGTATTTAAGTAAAGAAAAAAGCTAAAGAAAATTGAAATAAAGCCGATAAATATCTATCAGTTACCACAATCGACTAAAGACTATGCAATTAGATGATTTGTTAATCACAGAGAGTCAGTTAAACAGTAGGCTCAATAATAGTGTGCATGAAAATCGCCGTGGCGAATTTTCTCTATTATTAGCGATGCTGTCACATGACGCACTCGACTTTAGCCAATTTCATTTACCAAAAACTGAAATAGATAATTTAGTTATAGAAGAAGAGGCATTAAGAAAGCAATTTGGCGCAGGTCCAAAGCAACTTTTAGCCCCTGATGAATACAATATGTTGGTTGGACAGTTTAATGCATCATTAATATCTCAAGAAGGAGAGCGCTGCGGTCTGACAAGTATTAAGTTAAGACAGTGCTTAAAGCCTGAACCACTTGCGATTAGAAATGATGATAAGCATATTCCACTTAATATAATAGATAACTGTGAGCTTGCTGTCAGAAGAAGAATTAAAAGCGAACAAACACAACTTGCTAATCCTCCTATAGATGCAGCTGCTTTTTACGACAGCCTTAATAATGATGCAATACATCAACCACTTCAGCTTATTGCGGTGTGATATATGATTGTAATAATCATCAGTTAATATATGCTTTATAACGGGCCTGCTTTATATATTTGCTAATAATTGATTTAATGAAAAAAAAGCATCCAAAAATTAAATGCAATTGCTATAATGGCGTCAAATGGTATGACATGAAATGCCATTATCATTAAACCAAGGTAATTAGGAACGTAATGAAGAAAACATTCACGCTAAATCACGAGAAAATCAAATACCCTCGTATGGTTGATGCTGCAAAGCACGAAGTGAAAAAATATTTGAAAAGAGAGCGTAATAAAACGCTACCTGAAGATGCTGACTATTGGGCATTTGACTGTAAGTTTGGTAACACAGCTGAAGATGCGCAAGTTGTGCACGTTGCTGAATTAAGTAACCAAATTGGCGAAATTGAAAAGCAAGGTTTGACCTCTTTCTACGTAGAGATTTTAGCTCGACCTGCTCAACGTCAGCAATTAGATTTAGATGATGACGAATAATACTTAACTAAATTAAGTATTCAAAGTTATAAAATGAGCCCAAGTGGCTCATTTTTTGTTTTTATGCAATAAAGATTTACTAAAAAGCATTTTTATTAGTAATCAACTAAGTAGAACTCCTGTTAACTAACATTTGCATAACAAAATGTGATGCTATAGGCTGTTTTTAATTAAAAAAACAAAACATTTTTACTATGCCAATAAATTACTCTGACCATCAATTAAAACTAAGTTTAAAGAATTCTAAAGTACTTATAGTTGACGATCAGTTATTAAGCTTAATCGTATTAAAAAAAATATTATCTGGGCATTTTAATGTGACAACAGCTGGAAGTGGTGAAGAAGCAATTGAAATTTGTAATGTAAATGTACCCGATATAGTCCTACTCGATATTAATATGGGTGGAATGAGTGGTATTGATACATGTTTAAAATTAAAAAATAATACTGAAACACAGGATATCCCAGTTATTTTTGTTACATCCTTTGAAAACGAAGAAGAAGAGTGTTGGGAAGCCGGAGCTGTTGATTTTATTAAAAAGCCGATTATAAAAGAAACACTATTTAGAAGGGTTCGTGCCCATATAACGTTAAAATTACAACACGACTTACTCAATCAAAAAGTATTTTTAGATGATTTAACTAAAGTATTCAATCGCCGTTATTTTGATGCACATTTTTCTAAAATGGAACGAAGCGCCTTACGAGAAAAAGTTGACTATGCACTATTACTCATCGATATAGATTACTTTAAGCAATACAATGATATCTATGGTCATGTGCAGGGGGATACGGTGTTAAACCTAGTAGCACAAACTATTACTAATAGTTTGCAAAGGCCAACCGATTTTGTTGCGCGTTATGGCGGCGAAGAGTTTGTAGTTGTTCTACCGCATACAAGCACTGAAGGTGCAATTTGTGTTGCTGATAAAATTAAACAAAATGTGGCCGATTTAGGAATATTACACAAATATTCAGAATATGATTTTGTGACTATTAGTATTGGCGGTGCAACCCTACAACCATACGTAAATAACAAAAACACGTTGCAGATCGCAGATGAAAAAATGTATGAGTCTAAAATGCAAGGGCGTAACAAAGTGTGTTTTTAAGTTTAGTTAGCTAATAAATCACTCTGCCACTTAAAAACACCTTTTAGGTGATAAATATTAAATAAGATTATTTATTACATGCTATGACATTTTTTGTACTTTTTATTGCTACCGCATGGGCAGTCATCATTTCTGCCTACTTTAATATCTTCAACAGGATATATAGTGCCATCTAAATAACGCCATTGAGTGTTTTCTTTAGTAAACTGCGATTTTTCATGAAGCTCACAAAATAAGTTTTGATAAAAATATTGGGCTTTAAATTCTACAGTTCCAGTATCGCCATCATGGCTTGAGTCAATTAAATCAAGATTTATAAATCGACAGCTGTTAGCAAAATCATTGATTTCTTTAACCGGATTCTCAGCTTGTTTTTCTTTTGCGTAGGTTTGATAAACATATTTTGCATTTTTAATAACATAAGCGCTGAATCGTGAGCGCATAAGTTGTTCAGGAGTGTCAGCTTGCTTTACAAATAAGTGGAGCGGCTCGCAGCAATCGGCATAATTGTGCCCACTGCTGCAAAAACATAATGTGGTATTGAATGAAGTCATAATAATAATACAGAATCTAAAACATTAGTTTAACAAGCTTATTGAGCGAGTGGTATCTCTGTGGTTTGAGCGTTTTTAGTAAAACAGTATAGTTTTGTATTCGTTTTACTTAAATCGAACGATAGATTTGTAAGTAGTTGGTTATTAACTATATCGGTCCAGGTAATTACCGCTGCAAAGTTTCCATTATGTAACGCAGAATTTAATACATACTCTAAATTTACTAGGTGCTTCTGTCTAATAACAAGTAATTTGCTTGTATCAATAGAGCATGAGTCAAGTAAAGCTTTGCTAGGTACATGATCTGGCGCAATTAGTAACGTCCATGCATTAGAGCTATTGTATTGGTGTAATACTTTTAAAAGCTCAAAGGTCGCTGAAATTTCATCTTCAATTTGGATCAAATTTACGCAATCGCTTTGCTCGTCTTGTTGGTAACTTTTAACTGTTCTTACGGTAATAGGCTGTAACATAGTTTCACTCACTGGGTTTTTATACAGTATTCATATACAGTAGTTTATACAGTGCTTTCGTGCAAGCATTTTATGCTATTTATTTGTACAGTTATTCAGCCTTTGATCATTGTTTTTTATTTTTAAATCTATAATTCTTTATTAATCAACTTGTTATAGGCTTGTTTTTGAGGGGGTTGTTTTAAAATAAATTTTTGAGTAGTGTTTTCATTTGTGGGTTTTATACTGTGTAGGAGTATCTTTGTAACTATATACAGTATTTTTCAACACTGTATACAGTACTTATTACTTAGTTAGTTTATGTGTTTTCACTGGTGCGAGGGATCATATGAGAAAACTGGAGTTGGTGGATTTGTTCGTACAAACTTGCTGCATAACATTGAGCATCTTTAAATCGCTTAGTTTCGATATGTTTGCGTATATCTGTAACCGCTGCAGTGGCAGGTGCGTACCCTTGGCTACTCGCTAAGCTAAACCACGCTACAGCATGAAATACACTTTGTGGCACGCCTTCACCTTTTACAAAAAATAAACCTAAATAAAACTGTGCTCTATGGTTTCCTGCCATTGCAGCAAGGCGCATCCATTTTGCAGCCAATGGAGCTTGATTATTTTTTAAATAATATAGGGCTTTATTAATAGTACTTTGCTCATCTTTTTTATTATCAATGGGCGCGGGGCTGCTTTCTGGTTGAGTAACAAAACCTAAAATGTTGTCTAGCTGTTGCTCTAAGTCTTGCTCACAAGGTGTTGTTTTAAGCATATTGGTTCATTTATTATTTTAACTACTTTAACAGTTTAGTATATAGCAAGGTAAAATGTCCTGTAAAAGATAATTTTTATGTTAAAATCTCGTCACTTTTTACTATCACAAGTTTATTATGTTTGAAGCCTTATTTAAACTCAGCGAAAATAACTCAACAGTTAAACGCGAATGCGTTGCTGGCCTAACTACCTTTATCACTATGGTATACATTGTATTTGTAAACCCGGCTATGCTTGCTGAGGCAGGGATGGACCAAGGGGCTGCATTTGTAGCTACCTGTATAGCAGCTGCGATAGGCTGTTTTATAATGGGTTTGTGGGCTAATTATCCATTAGCATTAGCGCCTGGCATGGGACTAAATGCCTTTTTTACGTATGGCGTCGTATTAGGAATGGGTTATACCTGGCAAGCCGCATTAGGGGCTGTTTTTATGTCGGGTTGTATATTTTTATTTTTAAGCTTATTTAAAGTCAGAGAATGGATTATTAATGCCATACCTCTGGTGCTCAAGCGAGCTATCGCAACAGGTATAGGTGCTTTTTTAGCCTTAATTGCCCTTAAAAATGCAGGTATTATTGTCTCAAGCCCAGCAACACTAGTGCAATTGGGCGACATTACTTCCCCAGGCCCATTATTAGCTATATTAAGCTTTTTTGTAATTGCAGCGCTTTTATACCGCGATTTTAAAAGCGGTGTACTTATTAGTATTTTATTAGTGACAGGCATTGCACTAAGTTTAGGGCTAGTTGAATATCACGGTGTTATGGCTATGCCACCATCAATAATGCCTACTTTTATGCAATTAGATTTTGCCGCCGCTTTTGATATATCAATGATGAGTGTTATTTTTGCATTCTTGTTTGTCGATCTTTTTGATACTTCGGGTACATTAGTTGCAGTCACTCAAAAAGCTGGTTTAGCTGATGAAAAAGGTAACATGCCTCGTTTAGGACGCGCACTAAGTGCTGACAGCTCAGCAACAATTGCAGGTGCGATGCTAGGCACGTCTACGACTACATCGTATATAGAATCGGTTGCTGGTGTTTCTGTTGGCGGACGTACTGGCTTAACGGCTGTAGTTGTAGGTATTTGCTTTTTACTAATGATGTTTTTTGCACCGCTTGCACAAATGGTACCGGCTTATGCTACGGCAGGTGCTATTTTATATGTCGCTGTACTGATGTTACAAAATTTAAAGTTTGTAAATTGGGATGATATGACCGATGCAATTCCTGTTACTGTGGTATTACTAATGACACCATTAACGTTTTCGATTGCGCACGGTATTGCACTTGGTTTTATATCTTATACGGCGGTAAAAGTATTGTGTGGTAAGCAAGATCAAATTAGTATTAGTGTTTGGATATTAACAGCCTTGTTTGTTTTCAAGTTTGCATTTTTGTCTTAATGACTAACAAATAGACAAAAAAGCCTGCATAAATTTAATTTGTGCAGGCTTTTTTAATGCTTTTATAAAAGAATTACCATTTCTTTTTAGGAGCAAACAATATATCTAAGTCGTCTTGCTCTTCTTCTGTTTTCTTTTTAAGTGCGCTTGCATTAGAAGCCCGCAGTTCAACACTAATTGCTTCTAAGTAACCTTCAACTTCTTGGCGTTTTGTTGTTACATATTCATCGGTGTATGTAACTGCATTGAGCGTTGCCTGTGCTTTTTCAAAATACTGCCTTGCAGAGCCAACCATACTCGCTGAGCGGGCAGATAAGCCACGTTTTATTTGGCTTTCGATATTAATACGCAGTTGTAGTTTTTCAAGACGTTTATCTTCTAAAACAAAAACTTGGCTATCAATACGACCTTTATTATGTTCAGAGCGTAAAATTGAGCGTAATTTTTTAATACCTTGAATTAGGCCAACAAGCTGCTTGTCATTACTCGGTAGCGTTAGGGCTTCACTGCTGTTGTCTAGAACTGCATTGGTGAGGTGCGTTTTAGCCTCACCTAAGCGGCTTTTGAGTGCTTTGGATGTTGGCGAACTAGTAACCATCGTGTTTAATGCTTCGTAAATACGGCGTTGCAATACACGGATTATATTTTCAGAAAGAGGTATATTGGCACTATTCATTAGTGCTTCTTCTGTTTCTTCTATTATAGCTTTTTGTTTTGTTAGCTCTTTGCGGCGTTCCGCTTCTTGTTTTTCTTTGTGTTGTTGTACAGCACTTACCCAAAGTGCAATCACAATCAATGCAACTATAAGCACTATTATAATAGAAACGATCATGGTGTAATTCTCGGATATATAATCTAATTATTTAATCTTACATTAAATATACGTTAACAGGGTAGCTTTGCGCCGATTAACTTAAAAAATACACCAAAAAATTGATAGGTTGAGCTCTTTATAAACCGTAGTCACCCTAAGGGCTTATAAACTAAAGCTGAATAAACATCGCTACCTCAAGCATATTTATTATGCTAGCCTTGAGCTCTAATCAGATAATTGCACACCTAAAGACCTAAAGTGATATTTTACGTAAATAACACTTGGTTTTAAGCGGTATTGCCTTTATAAATAATATGAATAATAACGTTAAAATTTGCAGCCATGAAATTACAACAACTCAGATACATCGTAGAAGTACAAAATCATAAATTAAATGTTTCAGCGACTGCTGAGAGTTTATTTACCTCGCAGCCAGGAATTTCTAAACAAGTACGCATGTTAGAAGATGAGTTGGGTGTACAAATTTTTGGTCGCAGTGGTAAACATTTAACGCATGTAACCGGTGCTGGCGAAGATATAATTAATATTTCTCGTGAAATACTCTCCAAAGTAGAAGGTATTAAAGCCGTTGCTAATGAGCATACGCTACCTGATCAAGGTAAGTTGAATATTGCCACAACACATACCCAAGCTCGTTATGCTTTGCCTAACGTTATTCAAGGGTTTATGAAAAAATATCCTGCGGTATCGCTTCATATGCACCAAGGTACTCCACAGCAAATATCGGATGCTGCAGCACGCGGTGATGCCGACTTTGCTATTGCAACAGAAGCACTGCATTTGTATTCAGATTTAGTTATGCTGCCTTGCTACCATTGGAACCGTAGTATTGTTGTTGCTAAAGACCATCCGCTCGCTAAAAAGGCAAATAGTTTAACTGTTGCTGACATTGCCCAATATCCACTCATTACATATGTATTTGGTTTTACGGGCCGCTCAGAGTTAGATAAAGCGTTTAGCGCACACGGGCTTGAACCACACATTGTATTTACTGCAACCGATGCTGATGTTATAAAAACATACGTACGACTGGGTTTAGGAGTTGGTGTTGTCGCTTCAATGGCGATAGATCAAGTGAGCGATACCGATTTAGTGTGTATTGATGCAAGCCACTTATTTGAAGCAAGCACGACCAAAATTGGTTTTAGAAAGGGCAGCTTTTTACGTACTTACATGTATGATTTTATTGAGCGTTTTGCACCGCACTTAACTAAAGAGCGCGTAGAGCGAGCAAGCTTGTTACGTAACCAAGATGACGTAGATAAGTTATTTGCAGATATAGAGTTACCCGTTAAATAAGGTGATTGCATTGAACGAACAATAAAAAAGCTGTCTATTTTAAAATAGACAGCTTTTTCTCTTTATAGCGAGCTGATTAACATTCGATAATATTAACTGCTAATCCACCGCGAGCGGTTTCTTTGTATTTGGTTTTCATGTCGTTGCCGGTTTCAAGCATGGTTTTAATCACTTTATCAAGTGATACCTTTTGCTCGCCACTGCCACGAATAGCTAAACGTGAGGCATTAATTGCTTTAATCGCGCCCATTGCATTACGTTCAATACACGGCACTTGTACTAAGCCTCCAACAGGGTCGCACGTGAGGCCTAAATTATGTTCCATACCAATTTCTGCTGCGTTTTCTACTTGCACAACATTGCCACCAACAATTTCTGTTAATGCGCCTGCAGCCATTGAGCACGCAACGCCCACTTCACCTTGGCAACCTACTTCAGCACCCGATATAGAGGCATTCTTTTTATATAAAATACCAATAGCAGCAGCCGTTAATAAATAACGTGTGGCTATATCGCGGTCTACTTCTTTCACAAATGTGTGATAGTACATAAGCACAGCCGGTAAAATACCCGCAGCACCATTAGTTGGTGCGGTAACTACACGGCCACCTGCCGCATTTTCTTCGTTTACGGCAAGGGCAAATAAATCAACCCAGTCCATTGCACGAAGTGGGTCGTTACTGACCTCTATATTTAGTTTTAAGTATAGGCTTGGCGCACGGCGCTTTACTTTTAAGCCGCCAGGTAAAATACCTTCGGTACGCATACCACGCTCAATACAGGCCATCATTACTTTCCAGATATGAAACAGCGTGTCTTTTATTTCATCTTCAGTGCGCAGTGTTTTTTCGTTCTTCATCATCAAGCTTGAAACACTAAGCCCTGACTCTTTACACATCTCTAGTAGCTCTTTTGCGCTACTGAAAGGGAAAGGAGCTGGGTTTTCTTCTCTAATATCGAGGGCCGCCTGTTTTTCGTTTTCAAACTCTTCATCAGTAACAATAAAGCCACCGCCAATAGAGTAATATACTTTGCTGTAAACTTTTTCGTCGTTGTTTGAGGCGATAATTTCCATTGCATTAGAGTGCTTAGGCAGCGTTTTGCGACGATGAAAAACAATAGCGCCTTGTTTTGGAAACTTAGCTTTGTGTGTTTTGTTTAGATAAATAACCTGATCTTTTTCGATGGTGGCTAAAATGTCGTCGACTAAATCGGCATCTATAGTTTCAGGGTCATAACCGGCTAAACCAAGAATTACGGCTTTACCCGAGCCATGGCCAACACCTGTTTGACCCAAAGAGCCATAAAGCTCTACTTTAATATCGGTCACATTTGCTAATAATTGTTGTTCTTGTAGGTCATTAACAAATAAGCGTGATGCGCGCATTGGGCCAACGGTGTGTGATGACGAAGGGCCAATACCAATGCTAAACATATCAAATGCACTGATCATAATGTGTGTGTCTCTACTTTGTTTTATCAGCACGAAGCTGCTCTTTGAACGGTCGAGCATGATAACGTGGAATTGTGATTGTGTAACTACTAATAACGAAGATTTAAACTGGTAAGGCGAGTTGTTTTGTAAAGTTTTTTATAATGCTTGCTGTCGCACCCCAAAGTAAACCATGTGGCGTTTTAAAACCTTGCAAAATAACCGTTTTCCCAAATCGTTGAAAAGGTAAGGGTTGCCAATTAGCTTCGTTATTTAACTCAGTGACCGAGAGTAAAAAGCTCGCTTGTACTTCATTATAGTCATTTTCCCAGGTGGTGCCTTTATTAAGTAAACCCACATAGGGGCTAATACTAAAACCCGTTAATGTTGAATACTCAGGTAAGTGACCTATTACATTAACGTTGTTTTGGGCAATATTTAGCTCTTCTTTTAGTTCGCGAAGGGCTGTGGTGCGAAGGGTAATGTCGCTTACTTCAAACTTACCCCCTGGCAAACAAATCTCCCCAGGGTGATGGTGTAAATAAGTAGGGCGTTTACACAGTAAGATATGTGCATGATTATCTATATCAATAATTGGCAGCATAACAGCGCTAGCACGTTTTTTACGCGTGTCTTTTAACTGGTTTGGCGCAGCTGTAGGGCTTAACAGAAACCGCGCCATAATGTGTTCACTATTCAAAGCGACCTACTGTTTTAATAAAGGGAGGATTTTATTTACTTTATCGTAAGTTTCTTGATATTCCAATTCGACTTTAGAATCAGCTACTATTCCGCCACCTGCCCAGCAGTAAATTTGCGCTTTGTGGCACACCAAGGTACGAATAGTGATACTCGTATCCATATTTCCACATGCACTTAAATAACCAATTGAACCACAATAAATGCTGCGGCGATGTGGTTCTAGTTCTTCAATTATTTCCATCGCTCTAATTTTGGGCGCACCGGTGATTGAGCCACCCGGAAAAGCCGCTTTTAACTGATCGACCGCTGTTTTGCCTTCATCAAGTTCTGAGGTTACCGTGCTTACTAAATGATGCACTGCCGGAAAGCTTTCAATAGCAAAAAGGGAAGGGACGTGGACGCTGCCAGGTTTTGCCACTTTGCCTAAGTCGTTACGCAGTAAATCAACAATCATGACATTTTCAGCGCGATCCTTAGCTGATGCTGCGAGTATTTGGGCTTGGCGTTGATCCTCCAGCGCATCCGCTTTTCGCGGCAGAGTGCCTTTAATAGGTTTGGTTTCTACAACGTTATTATTTACAGATATAAAGCGCTCAGGGGAAATTGATAAAATTGCCCCTTGAGGGTGATTTATAAAGCTCGAAAATGGCGCTTTATTTGCCTCACGCAGTTTAATATAAGCCGCCCAAGGGGAGCCTTCAAACTGAGCGTTAAAGCGCTGCGCTAAATTAATTTGGTAACAATCGCCACTTTTTAGATACTCCTCAATTTGGGCAAACTTTGCAGCGTATTCCGTTTCGCTCATATTTGATTGCCAGTCGCTGTTTAGGGCAAAGGACTGCGTATTAACTTGGGAGTTAGCGTGTGTATTTAAGTATTGCTCATAAAGCGCTAATCGATCGGTGTTTGGCTGCGATACATAAAACCAGCTTTGTTGCTGCTTGTCGTAAAGAAGGGCATCTAAGTAAAGACCAATAGCCATTTGGGGAAGATTAATATCTTCAATAGCACGAGTGGGGATGTTTTCAATTGTACGCCCTAAGTCGTAGCCAAAGTAGCCAAGCCAGCCGCCGTTAAAGGGTAAATCGTAATCGGCTTTTGTTTTAGCAAGATGCGAAAGCTCATTATTCATAATTTCAAAGCAGTTATCACTACTTTCTATATTATTTAAAAAGCTTTTATTATTTTTTACTTCAAGGGTACTTTGCGGCTCAATAGCAACAATATCAAAACGGCTGTTTATATGATTACTATTTGCAGAATCTAATAGAATTGCATAAGGCAAATGTGAAAAATGCGCAAAAACGTCAATGCAGTTTTGTGTTATGCCTAATTTAATACAATTTTTTTTATTGTTTAGCATTTACTGCCCCTTTAAGAACTGGCTCGAAACGGGCTGGGAGGGTATCATAAGTCAAATTTTTTGGCAGCACTAAGCTGCAAAAAACAGTGCAAACCACCGTCACCGGTTTGATTTAGATTACGCGACAACGCGTAACGGTAACTTAAGGAACCACTATGAGTACAATTTGTCAGCAAGACTTTATTGATAGCATTGAAGATGCATTGCAATATATTTCGTTCTATCACCCACTTGATTTTGTTCAAGCACTCGAAAAAGCGTACAACAAAGAACAAAGTAAAGCGGCTAAAGACGCCATTGCACAAATTTTAATTAACTCACGCATGTCGGCTGAAGGCAAGCGTCCACTTTGCCAAGACACCGGTATTATTACCTGTTTTGTTAAAGTAGGTATGGATGTTAAGTGGGATAAAACAGATTTAACCGTTCAACAAATGGTTGATGAAGGTACTCGTCGTGCATATTTGAATCCAGATAACCCTTTACGTGCATCTATTGTTGCAGACCCTGCTGGTACGCGTAAAAATACTAAAGATAATACGCCTTCGGTTGTGCATATTGATTTAGTAGCGGGTGGAAAAGTAGAAGTAATGGTTGCGGCTAAAGGCGGCGGCTCTGAAAACAAAAGTAAAATGGTTATGTTAAACCCGTCAGATGATGTTGCTGCATGGGTAGAAAAAACACTACCAACAATGGGTGCTGGTTGGTGTCCGCCAGGCATGCTAGGTATAGGTATTGGTGGTACGGCTGAAAAAGCAGCAGTAATGGCTAAAGAGTCGTTAATGGATCCGGTTGATATCCATGAATTAATGGAACGCGGCGCAGAGACAACTGAAGAAAAACTGCGTTTAGAAATTTTTGACCGTGCTAATAAATTAGGTATTGGCGCACAAGGTTTAGGCGGTTTAACAACGGTTGTTGATGTTAAAATTAAAACAGCACCAACGCATGCAGCTTCAAAACCTGTAGTAATGATCCCAAATTGTGCGGCAACTCGCCATGTACATTTTACGCTTGACGGTTCTGGCCCTGCTAATTTAAAAGCACCTAAACTAGAAGATTGGCCACAAGTAACATTTGAAGTGGGCGAAGGCACACGTCGTGTTGATTTAAATACACTGACTAAAAAAGATGTTCAAGAATGGAAAATGGGTGAAACCGTTTTACTTTCGGGCACTATTTTAACAGGTCGTGATGCAGCGCATAAACGTTTGCAAGATATGATCAACTCAGGTGAAGGTTTACCTGAGGGCGTAGACTTTGATAATAAATTTATTTATTACGTAGGCCCAGTGGATGCGGTACGCGATGAAGCAGTAGGTCCTGCTGGCCCTACAACAGCCACTCGCATGGATAAATTTACCGATATGATGCTAGAAAAAACAGGCATTGTAGGCATGATTGGCAAAGCTGAACGTGGCCCTGCAACGGTTGAGTCTATTAAAGAGCATAAATCTGTTTATTTGATGGCTGTAGGCGGCGCAGCTTACTTAGTATCTAAAGCGATTAAAAAAGCGCGTGTTGTAGCTTTTGAAGATTTAGGTATGGAAGCTATTTACGAATTTGAAGTAGAAGATATGCCAGTGACTGTTGCAGTAGACAGTGAAGGCGCCAATGCGCATACACAAGGCCCTGCTATCTGGAAAGCTAAAATTGAAGAGCTTGATAGCAAGCTAAAATAACGTACGTTTTGTATTTTTAAAAAGCGAGCCTAGTGCTCGCTTTTTTGTTTTTTAAATAGAGTTATTAGCAAGTTTACAGCTCTGACCAGTTTGCGAAAAAGCTTACTTTTTACTGGAAACCTATAGGCAGCGGTACGTAGCGGCCAGGTAGCACTTGTATATTAAACTTTACATGCAACAATTGTATTACGTTCACGTAAACGTAAGTCGGTGTGGTTCTTATATTTATAGTAATTAAAACTTAAAAATGACGGTTTTGTAAATTTTTTATCTATATAAAAGTTTTAATTAGGTTATTTAATTTAAGCTTGATGTTTTCATTGGTTTTATCATCTGTGAGTATAGCGAACACGTATATGAAGTGATAAAGTCTCGGCAATTTCCAGCGCGCATACCCTCTCACGGGTTAACTATTTCGGAGTATTTTAAGTGGCTGTGTTTAATCGAGTTGAATTTGATAACCATGAACAAGTGGTTTTTTGTTCTGATGAAGAGTCGGGTTTAAAAGCAATTATTGCTGTACATAATACCAACCTAGGTCCTGCAGTTGGCGGATGTAGAATGTGGGATTATGCAAACGACGAAGATGCTGTTTATGACGTGCTACGTTTATCAAAGGGCATGACTTATAAAAATGCAGTTGCGCGCTTACCCTTTGGTGGTGGTAAATCTGTAATTATAGGTAACGCGAAAGAAATTAAATCTGAGCAATTATTCCGTGCATTTGGCCGCCAGTTAGAGCGATTAAATGGCAGCTATTACTCAGCAGAAGATGTAAACATCACATGTGCTGATGTAGCTATCATGAATAAAGAAACTAATTACGTACTGGGCCTTGAAGGTAAAAGCGGTAACCCATCGCCATTTACAGCATACGGTACGTTTTTAGGAATTAAAGCAGCGCTACAGCATCAACGTGGCCATCAAAATTTTGCAGGTGTGAAAGTGGCTGTTCAAGGTTTAGGTGCTGTTGCTTATGGTTTATGTAAACATTTACATGATGCGGGCGCTGAGTTGTTTGTAACTGATATTAACCAAGCCGCCATTGATCGTGTAGTAAGTGATTTTGGCGCAACTGCGGTTGGCATTGATGACATTTACGACTTAGATGTTGATGTTTATGCACCGTGTGCACTAGGCGCAACTATTAACGATTTAACTATACCGCGTTTAAAAGCGACTATTATTGCAGGCTGTGCTAATAATCAGCTGGCAGAATCTCGCCATGGTGAAGTTATTCGTGAAAAAGGCATTTTATATGCACCAGATTACGTAATTAACGCCGGTGGTATTATTAATGTTTATTACGAAACAGCGCCAGATGGTTACAGTGCAGCAGCGTCTAATAAACATGTTGAAGGTATTTTTAATACGTTAACTGAAATCTTTGCCCGTAGCGAAAAAGAGCAAAAATCAACGCATTTAATTGCTGACGAATTAGCGCAAGAGATCATTAAAAACGGTCTGTGATCTAAGTTCTAATTTATATAAGGGTGTGCAATTGCACACCTTTTGTTTATCTGTAAGTTAATGCAATTGTTACTGAACAGCGGTACACTTTATTTTTAATTTTGTGCGGCAAATTATGACTCCCTCAACTTCTCTCATGCAGCCTATCGATTTAGATAATTGGCCTAGAAAGCAACACTTTGAATTATTTAAACACTTTTCTCAGCCTTATTTTAATGTGTGTGTGCGTTTAGATGCTCAAGCACTTTACGACTATTGCAAAACCAATCAATTTTCTTTTTTTCAAGCATATGTATATTGCACCTTAAAAGCGTGCCATGAGTACGATTCAATAATGCTACGTATAATAGATAGTAGGCCATGGTTACTTAATAGTGTTCGCGCAAGTGTGGTTGAGTTGTCTGAAAACGATACGTTTGTTTTTAGTTATTTTAATAGCGCAAGCGATTTTAAAGAGTTTGCAAATCATGCAAGTGACGTAAGCAAAAAAGCGAAACAACAGCCGTTATTTTCTGATGCATTTGCCCAAACAGAAGGGCAGGCCGACTTAATTCATATATCTGTTTTGCCGTGGCTGAATTTTAGTTCGTTTTCGCATGCATTTAGTGAAGGGGAGAGTTTAGGCATTCCTAAATTTGTATTTGGTCAGTTTGATAAACACACAGGTACAATGCCTTTAGCTATCGATGTACACCACTCATTAATGGATGGTTTGCACGTAGCGAAATTTATAAACACATTGCAGGGTACATTTGACTCCTTTTGCAAAGGTTAACTTAAACACGTCATTTAACGGCAGTGCAAAGCAGTAAACAATTTATAAGTAATCTATAAGTAATCTATAAGCAATGCGATGTGAATTACTTTTTATTCAAATACATAACCTTATATGCTTGAAAAGCACGTGTGCTGGACATATTTATATACCATACCTTAGCTCAGGAAATCCCCATGATAAATGGACTGTTAATTGTTGTTTTAATTCTTTTTGTGGTGATTTTCTGGCGTTGGCCATCAATTCAAAACCGATTATGGCGCAGTAAATATAAAGACTTTGCTTTAAATTCGCAGCAAAAAGATATTTTACTGCGTTGCATGCCCATCTATAAAAAAATGACCGACGCTGACAGAGAAAAGTTAGAGCGACATATTACGTGGTTTTTAAACGAAAAACGCTTTGTCGGTTGTGATGGCTTAAGGCTAACGTCTGCAATGAAGTTAATTGTAGCCGCCGATGCGTGTGTATTAGTGCTTAATAAACCGTGGCCGTTATATAGAAATGTAAAAGAAATTTTATTATACCCAAGTGCTTATTATGCTCCGCAATCAACTCGCGATAGTGCAGGACTTGTGAGTTACCACAATACGGTAAGACTAGGCGAGTCATGGCCTGGCGGCACACTTGTACTCAGTTGGCATGACGTGCTTGAGGGTAACCGCTTGCCAAGTGATGGACATAATTTAGTTTTTCATGAGTTTGCGCATCAACTCGATCAAGAAACAGGTAAAACAACGGGCACACCCATTTTAAAAAGCTCAGCAGATTACAAAGAGTGGGGCCGAGTATTTAGCCGTGCTTTCACCCAGTTAAAAAGTCACGTTGCTTATAGCATGCCGCATGTTATTCACAGCTATGGTGCGACTAACGAAGCTGAGTTTTTTGCTGTACTCACCGAAACCTTCCTCGAAAAACCCGCAGAGCTTCGCCGATACGATCCTGAAATTTACAGTATGTTAGTTAATTACTATCAATTTGACCCTATTGTTTGGCATTAAACCTACATAAACCGCGCTTTATCATATAACGCTGGCAAGTTGCGTTTGTTTTTGTTGCAATCATGTGAAATAGTTTTTACTGCAACAATAACAAGCGAGAAACGCATGAAAAAAATGCTTCATACAGTATTAGCATTGTCGGTGTCATTAGCGATAGGGCAGGTACATGCCGCCGAAAAAGACGAACAAAAATGGCAAGTAGATTCACCTAAGGGGCAATTTGTTGACGCTGCAATTAGCGTTGAGCAAGGCACATGGATGAATATAGATGTTAGCCCTGATGGTAAAACCGTGGTGTTTGACTTACTTGGCGATATTTACACTATGCCAATGAGTGGTGGTACAGCTACAAAGCTCACCTCTGATATTGCATGGCAAATGCAACCTCGTTTTAGTCCTAGCGGCAAAAGTATTGCGTTTACCTCCGATCAAGGTGGTGGCGATAACATTTGGATAATGGACTTAAATGGCGAAAACCAACACGCTGTTACCGATGAAACCTTTAGATTACTAAATAGCCCTGCATGGAGTCCTGATGGCGACTACTTAGTTGCGCGTAAACACTTTACAGCTAGCCGCTCATTGGGAGCAGGTGAAGTGTGGTTGTATCACAAAGCGGGTGGCAAGGGCGTACAGCTTACAAAACGCGAGAACGATCAAAAAGATTTAGGTGAGCCAATGTTTTCACCTGATGGTCGTTATGTATACTTTTCGCATGATGCAACACCCGGTAAAACCTTTCATTATTCAAAGGATTCTGTAGCGGGCATTTATAAAATTAAGCGCTACGACCGTGAAACGGGTGAAATTGAAACCATAATCGATACGATGGGCGGTGCTATTAGGCCTACACCGTCACCTGATGGAAAAAAACTGGCGTATATAAAGCGTGATGATTTTCAAACTAGTCTTTATTTATATGACTTAACCAGCGGTGAGCACACTAAGCTTTACGATAAGCTTGAGCGAGATATGCAAGAAACATGGGCTATTCATGGTGTATACCCAACCATTGCATGGACACCAGATAACGAAGAGTTGGTATTTTGGGCTGGTGGCACAATTCACAAGCTAGATGTTGCAGAGAAATCTGTTAAAACCATTCCTTTTAAAGTGCAAACAAGTAAAAAAATTCAAAAAGCGGTGCGCTTTACACAAAACTTAGATACTGATGAGTTTGATGTAAAAATGCTGCGTAATGTGCAAGTAAGCCCAGATGGCGAAACGGCAATTTTTGAAGCGCTTGGACATATTTATAAACGTGATTTAGAGTCGGGTAAAATTAAGCGTTTAACAAAGCAAACTGATCATTACGAATTATTTCCACAGTACTCTCGCGATGGTAAAAAAATAGTTTACACCACATGGGATGATAACAAACAAGGGTCAGTGAGAGTTGTGTCTGCGCGCAGTGGTCGTGGTGATACAGTTACTAAAGAGCCTGGCAAGTACGTAGAGCCAACGTTTAGCCCAGATGGTAAAACGGTTGTTTATCGAAAAGCCACTGGCGGCAGTATTTTAAACCCTAAGTGGTCACTTAATCCGGGGGTTTATAGCGTAAGCGAAAAAGGCGGTAAAAGTGAGCTTATTTCAAAAAGTGGTTATCAACCACAATTTGGAGATGCAAACGATCGCGTTTTTATAATGAGTCCTTGGCCAAAACCAACGCTTAGCGTAGTTGAGCTTGAAAGTAAAAAAGTTCGCAAACTGTACGAGTCAGAACATGCGACAGAATTTAGAGTATCACCAGATGGGCAATACCTCGCTTTTGCTGAGCGATTTAAAGTATTTGTAACGCCGTTTGTTCAAAGTGGTAAAACAATTAATATTGGGCCTAAAGACAGTCAATTTCCAATAGAGCAGTTATCGGTACGTGCTGGTGAAAACATTAGCTGGAGTGCTAAGAGCAACACGCTTTATTGGACATTAGGGCCTGAGCTTTATCATGCAAGCCTTGAGGGGATGTTTGCCATTAACAAAGCCGAAGATGCCGACTTTAAAGTGAAAAGTGGCGATAATATCGGTTTCAGTAAAAAAATGGCAGAGCCTAAAGGCATGATTGCGCTCACTGGTGCAAAAATTATTACTATGGACGGCGAAAAGGTTATTGAAAATGGTGTTATTATCACCGATGGCAAGCATATCAAAGCAATTGGTACAGCCAGCGAGATAAGCATCCCTAAAGGTGCTGAGGTTATTGATGTAACAGGCAAAACAATTATGCCTGGTATTGTTGATGCTCATGCACATGGCTCGCAAGCAAGCGGTGAAATTATACCTGAGCAAAACTGGAAAAACTTTGCAGGTTTAGCGCTGGGTGTAACTACAATTCACGATCCATCAAACGATACCTCTGAAATATTTACCGCAAGCGAAATGCAAAAGGCAGGCATGATTGTTGGCCCGCGTATTTTCTCAACCGGTACTATTTTATATGGCGCAAATATGCCAGGTTATACGTCGCATATTGACTCGTTAGACGATGCTAAATTTCATTTAGAGCGCCTTAAAAAAGTAGGGGCGTTTAGTGTTAAGTCGTATAACCAGCCACGCCGAGAGCAGCGCCAACAAGTTATTGAAGCAGGCCGGATGCTTGAAATGATGGTTGTCCCTGAAGGTGGCTCATTATTACAGCATAACTTAAGTATGATTGTAGATGGACACACAGGTATTGAGCACTCAATCCCTGTAGAGCACATATACGACGATATAAAGCAGTTATGGTCGCAAAGTAATGTTGGTTACACACCAACACTTGTAGTGGCTTATGGTGGCATTTGGGGTGAGAACTACTGGTACGATAAAACTGATGTGTGGAATCACCCGCGTTTAAGTAAATTTGTGCCAAAAAATCAATTATTACCACGCTCTATGCGCCGCATTAAAGCGCCCGATCATCACTATAATCACTTTAATAACGCACGCGTTGCTGCTGAGCTGCAAGACCTAGGTGTATTAGTTAACTTAGGTGCGCACGGTCAGCGTGAAGGCTTAGGTGCACACTGGGAGATGTGGATGTTCGCACAAGGCGGAATGACACCGCTTGAGGCAATACGTGCTTCAACACTCGATCCGGCTAAGTATTTAGGGCTTGATAAAAACGTAGGCTCGCTTGAAGTGGGCAAACTGGCTGATTTAATGGTTATAGATGGCGATCCGCTTAAAAATATTCGAGATTCGGATAAAGTAGATTACACCATGATCAATGGTCGACTATTCAATGCAGAGACAATGAATGAAGTGGGTAAAAAAGAACGCGAACCACTTTATTTTGAAGAACTGTAATTTATTTTAAACTTTTTAAAGCGGCTACATAGCCGCTTTTTTTAGCCTTACACAACTTATAAAGCTTTATGTTTTTGGCAAATAACGGATATAAAAAAACCGCTTAACGCGGTTTCTTTTAAAAATCATAAATGTTGATTAAACAACACCGCGCGGTAAGCGACAGTCATGATCTTTACGAGCTAAAATTACAATCCAAAGTTCTTCCGCTGTGTAACCTTCTTCATTTTCGGTAACAACAGTGAATGGCGCTTTTTTCTGTGCTTTAACAGGAGCAGCTGCTTTTGGTTTTTTCGTTTTAGTTGTTTTACCAGAGTTTAATTTTTTAGTAAGCTCTGCTACGTCAGCTAGGCGTAAATTTTTACCGCCATCAATGCTGTACCAACCAGGTTTGGTTGTGATTTCAGGTTTTTTACCATTGGCAGTTTCGTACGCTGCTTCAAAGGCAGATAACACTTCTGTTTTGTCTAGTTTGCTCATCAGAGACCCTATACGTTGTGAACACAGATAAAGAAGAGGTATTTATACCTATTTTAAAACAGTTTTTCAATTTTTTGCGATTTTCCTTCCATTTTAGGCCTATAAACGCCAAAATTTGCACAAAATTCAGTGCTAAGTAAGGTAAGTTGTATGCAACGTAGAGAATTTAACCAACTCCTAAATGACATTTTGAAACCTCATTTAATAAAAGATTTTTGCCCAAATGGTTTACAGGTCGAAGGTAAAAACGAAATTAAAAAAATTGTGACGGGTGTAACCGCAAGTCAAGCTTTAATAGAAGCTGCTATTGAGCAACAAGCAGATGCTATTTTGGTTCATCATGGTTTTTTTTGGAAAGGGGAATCTCAACCAATAACGGGTATGAAAAAGCGTCGCATAGGCGCACTACTAGCAAACGATATTAATTTATTCGGCTATCACTTACCACTCGATATTCATCCAGCAGTTGGCAATAACGCACAACTTGCAAAGTTATTAGATATTGAAATTGAAACAGGGCTAGAGCCAACTTCAAATAGCGTAGCAATGAAAGGGCGTTTAAAAACACCATTAAGTGGTGAAGATTTTGCAGATAAAATTGCAAAAGTGCTTAATCGAACCCCGCTCACAAGCTTAGTACGCTCAGCTAAAATAGAAACCATTGCACTGTGTACTGGTGGTGGGCAAGGATATATTGACTTAGCAGCAGAGCAAGGCATTGATGCTTACTTAACGGGTGAAGCATCGGAGCAGACAATTCATAGTTCTCGTGAGCAAAACATTGATTTTTTTGCAGCCGGGCATCATGCAACAGAGCGCTATGGTGTAAAAGCACTAGGTGAGTTACTTGCTCAAGAGCATGGTTTTGATGTGACATTTATAGACATAGATAACCCAGTTTAATTAGGCTATATAAGTTACAGCGCCTCTGGATCTATCCAGCGGCGCAAACTTATCCATATATTTCCTACTACTTCGTGACTGTATTGAGTAACCACAAGTAAGGCATGAGCATTGGGAATAAACTGCTTGCTCCATGGAAGTGCAGCAAAATTATGATAATCAGTGGCTGCGGTTATGACTTCAATACCTTGAGCATTAAATAAGTCTTTGGCACGGGGCATGTGCAGTACAGATGTTACTAGTGCAACTTTAAAGTCGACTAATTTTGATGCCAGTAATTTAGCTTCTTCACCTGTATCCATTGCTTTTGGATTTTGGAAAATACGGCTCTTATTAACGCCTAAACTAATTGCCGTTTGATACATAAGCCCGCTATTAGTGGTATTTTTATAACCCCCGCCTGAAACGATAAGCTCTGCATTAGGGTAGTGTTTCGCCAGTTTTACACCTTCGACTAAGCGCGTTAGCGCACAATTACCTAATTGATTATTTGAACTTAAAGCCGAATTTGGGTTTATATCGCAACCTAGTACAACTATTTTGTCTATTTTTGGATGCTTTAGAGTATTAAACGCAAGCGACGCTGGTTCATTATTTTGGATAATTAAATTGGCGATAAAGGGGGTGCTCAATGCAAGTAATACAATTAAGCTTAAAGTAGACAAGAAGAGGGCTGATTTGCGGCCTTTAAATGCCAGTGAGAGCATCAGGCACGCAAATAAACCAAATAGAGGCAGTGGCATAAGTAAACCACCAATCATTTTTTTAATAACAAACATAAGAGTTAAACGCTGTAGAGTTAATTACAGCGATATTACTTATTATATTGATGATTATCGACCGTTATTTAGCTTACACGTATTTAAAAAGTGACGATAAACAGGGTTATCTTTCATGTCTTTTTTCATCGCTAAATACATAGGACGAGTAAGGCCAAGAGCGCCCAGAGGAATTGATTTAATTAAGCCTTGGCTTTCATAAGGTGTAACTAGCCAATCAGGTAAAGCGGCAACGCCCATGCCGGCACTTACTAGTTGAAAAATAAGTAATCCTTGGTCAACCGTTTTTAATGTACCGTCAAAACGTGCATTTTGAATGAAATGCTTAAATATATCTTGGCGTTCTCGCGGGATAGGGTATGAAATAATAGTTTCGTTTTTTAAATCAAGCGCTGTTACATACGCTTTTTTAGCAAGTTCATGATCCGGTGCCACAATAAGCTTCAATTTAAAATCAAATAAGTGCGCGTATTCTAATGTGTCGGGTTCGCGTATGTCAGACGTTAAAACTAAATCGAGCTCATCGCTTAGTAAGTCAGGAATAGCGTCGTAACTAAAGCCACGTTCATAATCAATTTTTATATCAGGCCAAAAGTTATTAAATTCTTTAATAGTAGGTAATAACCAATGAAAACATGCATGGCATTCCACGCTCAAACGTAGTTGAGAAATAGGCTGGTTTAAGCTTTCTTTTAAACGACATTTAGTCGCTTCCATTTTTGGCAATATTTCGTGAGCTAATTCAAGTAATAGCATTCCCTGAGGGGTAAAGCGGACTGGTTGAGTTTTACGCTCAAATAATTGGCAATCCAATTTATTCTCTAAATCTTTGATTTGATGAGATAAAGCAGACTGTGTCAAAAATAACTCTCGTGCTGTATTAACCAAAGATCCTGTTTCTTTTAGGGTTGCTATGGTTTTTAAATGTTTAATACCAATCATCTTTAAAAATTCTCATGGGAAAAGTGAGTTCAGCTCAGATTAATTACATACTACGCCTATATAAAAAACGTTTCAACGTCTAGATGGCTAAAATTATGCGTTTTATTGCAGTTTATCGCTATGAATCGTGAAAATATTAGAGTTAGTAATGATAAAAGTCATTTTAAAACTGGTTTGATGAGTTTTAGATGAGTTTGCTTCATGTTGTATTTTAAATATAACGATTGCTGTGCGTTTTAGCTCAGCGTGAGTTTTAACCATGCTGATAACGGTATGAGGTGAGGTTTGTTGAATGCTTACTTTAGATTGTGCTTTAAAAAATAGAGTCGTTTTGCCTTATAGCTTAAGTTTAGCTCAATGGGAGAGTATATGCGTAATACCTAAGCCAGCGACCTACTCGCTGGCTCTTTTTATAAGGGTTTATTAATTAGTAATATGGCTTCTTTGGCAGTGACAGGTTTTGATTTTAAAAAGCCTTGACCATAGTCGCACGCGGTGGATTGCAAAATAGTTAATTGCTCAACTGTTTCTATTCCTTCAGCTACAACTTCAAGTTTTAATGATTGCGCAAGTGATAAAATGGCTTCAACAAGTGGGTTAGTAGAATCCTGTAGATGGTCAATAAAGCTTTTATCTATTTTTAAAATATGAATAGGCAGTTGGTGCAAGTAGCCTAGTGCTGAATAACCTGTTCCAAAATCATCAAGACATAATTTTACTTTTAAAGGTGAAAGACCTTCAATTATTTGAGTGGCGAGTTCTAGATTTTCTATTAAGCCAGATTCGGTAATTTCTAAGCATAAAGAACCAAGAGGTAATTGGTACTTATTATAAATGGAATGTATTTGCGCTACAAAATCGAGGCATGCAAAGTGTCGTGACGATACATTAACGGTGACTTTTAAAAAGCGATGGCCTTGTTGGTGCCAATTTGAAATATGCTGGGCCGCCAAATCAAGTAAATGTAAATCAAGATTTATAATTTGCCCTGTAGTTTCAGCTATCGGTATAAAGTCATTAGGGGGAACAAACCCTTTTGTAGGGTGATGCCAACGAACAAGTGCTTCAAAGCCGATAACTTCACTGGTAGTAATGGTGAAAATTGGTTGAAAATAAAGTTCAAACTCGTTGTGTTCAATACCGTGTTGTAAGTCGTTTTCTATATCGGCATGGGTTTTAAGTTTTTTACGCATCGTGTTATTAAAAAACTTTACCTGACCACGTCCGGTTGACTTAGCTTCATACATAGCGGCATCGGCTTGTTGCAGTAATATATAAGCTTCGTCGTTTACGTTATCTGTATAGGCAACCCCAATACTCGTTGATGCTTGGAGTAAGTGGTTATCTATATTTAAAGGTTTTGATAATGCGTTTTTAATGCGGTTTAAAGCTTCATTAACTTGGTTTTTATGCGTGATGTTTTCCATAAAAATTGCAAATTCATCGCCGCCTAAACGTGCAAATGTATCCGTGCTTCGTACTGTACCTTTAATCAAGTCGCATATTTTTATAAGGAAGTGGTCCCCAACTTCATGCCCGAGCGAATCATTAATACTTTTAAAACGGTCAAAGTCTAGATACAACAGGGCATGGCTAGTACTCTTTTTAGCACGCGTTAAACGTAAAATAGCATGTTTTATACGTTCAATAAGTAGTGAGCGGTTAGCTAGGCCTGTAAGCTCGTCATGTAATGCTTTGTGCTCAAGTTCTTGGCGGGCTAATTGCCTATCAATTGCCATACTTATTTGGCGACTTACATACGTTAGAAGAGCACTATCGTGTTCGTTGTAATGCAGTGTTTTATCGTAGCTTTGTACAACGATAACCCCGCTTATACGATCACTTGTTTGAAATGGAACACCTAACCAAGACTCAGATTGCCGACCTACCATTTTAAAATCACCGTTATTAATGTGACTTTGAAAGGCATCTTTGTTAAGTAATAGGGTTTGCTCTGTTTTTAGAAGGTAATATGAAGCGGTATCTTTAAGTTGTTCTTTAGATATTTTTTGATGAGTTTTAGTGTTTATACCTTCTTCGACTATGTAAACGAGGTCAAGTATATCTACTTTTTTGTCGTATAGAGCGATAAAAAAGTTATCGGCTCGAAGTAAGTTATTTATGATTGAATGCAAGGCTTTAAAAAATGTATCTAGGTCATTCGCTTTGTAAGTTAGGTTAGCTATTTGTAATAAGCTGTTTTCTAATTTTTGTGCATTGTTGAGTTGCTCAACTGTTTTTTGTAAGTTGTTTACTGTATTAACCTGGTTAATCTTGGCACTGAGTAAGTGAGCAACTGTTGTAAGAATTTCAAGGTGTGCATTGGTAAAATAACCTTTGATTGGGTGCTCACAATCAATAACACCTAAAACTTGTTCTTTATATATAAGGGGAACACATAGTTCTGATTGAGCAGGGCGTTCATCAGCGATATAACGGCTGTCTTTCGTTACATCGTTAATAATTACCGCTTTTCCGGTCGTTGCAACTGCGCCCGTTATACCTTCACTAAAACGTATTATTTTACGTTCCGCTTGATATTTGTCCCGCGCGTGTGCAATACCCATTGATGCAACTTGGTTTAATGTATTTGCATTATTGTCAGCTAGATATATGACACAATCAACAAACCCTAAGCGATTTACAACGTGCGTTGTAACATACTCAAACAATTCTTCTAATGTATCGAGTTGCAATAGGCTAGATGAAAATTGATTAATGATACTTAGTTGATCAGTTTTTATCTCAAGCGCTCTAGTAGCATCGGTTTTATAAGACATAGGCAATTTATATTGTTCTTTTTATTTTTAAATTCGCAGTTAAGTTAACCTAATCTTGGGTTTTTGTACAAATTAAAGCGATGAGTGGTTTCAATACACTGTAAAGTTTTAATATAGCGAGTTTTAATTAATCATAAATCATTACAATAAGCTAATAACATTGAATTTGCTCATTGTGCTTTAAATAGTACCTCAGTAATTTTATCCATATAAAAACTTTATTTTTAATAAAATCTTTACTCGAAAACATCATATGCCTATGATCGGATAAATTCAGCCGTGGAACAAAGTAATGACAAGTAATAATACAAACTCTGTAACAACCCTTACTATCACTCGCCCTGATGACTGGCATGTACATTTACGTGATGGTGACCAGTTAAAAGACACTGTACGCGATATTAGCAGATACATGGGCCGCGCTATTGTTATGCCAAACCTTGTTCCGCCAGCAACGTGCACAGATACGGCATTGTCGTACAGAGAACGCATTATGTCTGCAAATCCACAAGGCAACTTTGAGCCATTAATGGTTTTGTATCTCACGGATAAAACTACACCAGATGAAATAATAAAAGCTAAAGCGACAGGTAAAATAGTAGCAGCTAAGCTTTACCCTGCTGGCGCTACCACTAATTCTGACTCGGGCGTTACATCAGTAAAAAATATTTATCCAGTTTTAAAAGCAATGCAAGAAGTAGGCATGTTGCTGTTAGTGCATGGGGAAGTGACAGATTCGTCGATTGATATTTTTGACCGTGAAAAAGTATTTCTGGATACAATTTTAGGAGATGTAGTAAATGACTTTCCTGAGCTTAAAATTGTACTCGAGCATATTACGACTAAAGATGCAGTAGAGTTTGTAGTTAATGCACCTAGCAATGTAGCGGCAACAATTACAGCGCATCACTTGCTTTATAACCGCAATCATATGTTAGCGGGTGGAATTCGCCCACATTATTACTGTTTGCCAATTCTCAAGCGTAACATTCACCAGCAAGCATTAATGGCTGCAGCAATAAGTGGAAATAAAAAATTCTTCTTAGGAACTGACTCTGCACCACATTATAAAGATAAAAAAGAAGCAGCTTGTGGGTGTGCTGGTGCATACACGGCTCATGCCGCTATTGAATTATATGCTGAAGCATTTGAGGATGCAGGAGCTTTGGACATGCTTGAAGGGTTTGCAAGCCACTTTGGCCCTGATTTTTACGAATTGCCGCGTAATACAGATACAATTACATTACAAAGAAAGCCGTGGAAAGTACCTGCAAGTTATACATTGGGCGACTCTGAAGTTGTGCCTATAAAGGCTGAAAATACAATGGATTGGTCTGTCGAATAACCAATAATATATTTAAATCTAAAGCCGCTTAATTTTTAATGCGGCTTTTTTGTTTGTGCTTTTGATATTATTGAAGCGTAATTCGACGACAGGGTGGTTGTAGGTGGCTTTTGATCTCGCTTACAGCAATAAATATTACAATAATACTTATAGTTTTTTGCTTGTAAATTAGTCAGTTAAAGGCGATTTAAAACAAATTTATATTTTTAAGAAATAATTCCTAATTAATAGAGCGAAAAAAAATATAATGTGTTAATCTTACCTTGCTTTGAGTTTTTATGTATTGAATTTACGGATATTGTGCTGCGTTTAAGGTTACCGGTTAGGTTATTACTTGTTCCTGTACTGTACCTCCATATTTTTGAGCATTGACTCAGGGAGGATATTGCCATAATAATATGGCTGAATTTTAATTATTGACTTACAGGAAAATTTAGTATGTCGGTTACTGGTAAAGTAAAGTTTTTCAACGAAGCTAAAGGCTTTGGTTTCATTGAACAAGAAAATGGTCCTGACGTGTTTGTACATTTCAGCGCAATCACTGGTTCTGGTTTTCGCACTCTTAGCGAAGGTCAAGCAGTGACATTCAGCATCAAACAAGGTCAAAAAGGCCCTGAAGCTGAGAACGTAGAAGCAGCATAATTTATTATGTGAACTCTAGTTCATCTTGGTGAAGCAGGTTTCTGTTTCACCATAATTCCCCTTCCTTAAATCTATTTATTTCATACCTCAAATTCTCCTTTTTTTAAACTTAAAAAACTACTCAAACATTCTATCTTTGCAAAGCTAAACAACTAATAATCTAACGGACAAAACAATCCTCTAATACTTTTAAAAACCATTCATAAGAATTTATTCAATGGGCCTGATACCAGCTTAAATAAAATCGATGCTCAATATCCATCCATGCAAATTCTGTTTTAAGCTTACTCTGTGTGACGAAGGCTACTCATTGATAAGGGCTTCTAGGTGCTTCTATTACTTTATTATGTGAACGTAAAGCTTCATTTATAGTGTATTACTAATAAAGTAGGGTAACTCTTCATGATTAACTTAATTACTGAATTAACCTTAACGTTAAAATAGTATTAAAGAATACTTTAAAGCGGTAAATACAACCTGTTTAATTATCAAAAGCTTTTATGCTGCTAAAAGAAATGCATTGTTGAGTTTATTATTACTATTTATGGAAAAACACGTTTTAAAATAGTTTTAAAAGTAACGTATATAAAGCGTGAGTATCCGATATTAAATATTATCCAGTGTTGTTTTTTTGTGCGACAAATGGTTTGTTTTTTCAGATGAAGTGTAACTGAGGCGATAAAACACGATAAAATCGTGTAAAAAATAACTTTTGTTATATCAATTTATATTTTTTTTAGTTTTTTTTCAGTGCGAATTCAGCTTTAGCTAAATGTTGCAATAATGTTGTTTTATGTCAGTGCAATGCGAATAAATACACCCCTTAAAAGGCTTTAATAGAAATATTAAGAAAAAGCTTCGTTGCAATAATGTTAACTGTTGTGGGCTGGTACTTTCGTTTAAGCATTAACTTAGCTATTTATTTACTGAGATTAGTAAACATCAAGTTGACAGCGCTAATTGCATTTAGCATTATTGGAAGGTTGATATCTATTAAAAGATATCAGGGTTGTTCTCCTCGGAGGATAATTAAATTATAAAAGTAACATTACTTAATTGGTTGGGAACTATGTCTGTTAAAATCAGAAAGAGTCTTGTAGCAACTGCGTTGGTTGGCGCATTTGCATTTGCAAGCAGCAATGTGATTGCAGATCCTTTGAATGACGTGCAAAAAGCAGGTCAACAAATTCAAAAGGCTGCGGTTAAGTCTCAAACTAAAATTGACAATGTATATGGTCAAACTCAGGAGCTAATCGCTGAGTACCGTAGCGTTGTTGATGAGACTGAACTTATGAAAGTGTATAACGATCACGTGTCGCGCTTGGTTGATAGCCAAAACGCTTCAATTGAATCGTTTGATCGTCAAATCGCGACTATTGATAACACTAAACAAAACGTTGTGCCTTTGATGTATCGCATGATCGATACGCTTGAGCAATTCATCAAAGCGGACGTTCCATTTAATCTTGAAACGCGTTTAGGACGTGTTGAAAGACTACGTGAGATCATGGTTTCTGCGTCTGTAACGACGTCTGAAAAATTCCGTCAAGTACTTGAAGCTTACACTATTGAAACAGCATACAGCTCTCTTGTATCTGCTTCACAAGGTACTCTAGAAGTTGATGGTAAAAGCATTAACGTTGATATCGGTCAGTTAGGTCGTATCACTTACGTTGCTCAGTCTTTTGACTTGAAACATGCTTGGGTGTGGGATAACAACACTAAACAGTGGAAAGAATTAGGCGAAGAATACCTAAAACCTGTTAAAGAAGTTATTCGTATGGCGCGTAAGCAAGCGACATTAGAACTTGTTAAACTACCTATCTTTGGCGCGGAGTAATCAATAATGAAGAAACTATTTAAAGGTTTTGCTGTTGCAGCAGTACTAACTGTTTCTGCAGGTACCGCGCTTAATGCACATGCAAATACTGGAGCTCTAGATAAAATTCTTGAGCAAGTAAAGCAAGAGCGTATCTCTGAAGGTAAAATCAATAAGCAACGTGAGCAAGAGTTCTTATCAGAACGTGCTGACAAGCAAGCATTACTTAACAAAGCTAAAAGCCAACTTGCTTCTGAGAAGTCTCGTGGTGAAAGCTTAGCTAAGCAATATGCACAAAACGAAAATACGTTAGCTGAAAAAGAAGCAGCTCTTCAAAGTGCCCAAGGTACTTTAGGTGAGATGTTTGGTGTTGTACGTCGTGCAGCTCAAGATGCTATCGGTTCTATCGAAGCGTCACTAGTTAGTGCTGAAAAACCAGGTCGTGCTGAAATCTTACGTTCGTTAGCAGCAGCTAAAGAACTTCCTACAGTTCGCGAACTTGAAGAACTTTGGATTTCACTTCAAACTGAAATGACAGAATCAGCTAAAGTTTCAACTTTTGAAACTGAAGTTGCTGGTCTTGACGGTAACCCGTCAATGAAAAAAGTAACACGTATTGGTAACTTTAACTTAGTTACAGACGATGGTTACTTAATTTATTCACCAGAGACTAAGTCTATCCAGCCTCTAGGTAAGCAACCAGACGGTTATATCTTAGACGGTATCACGGCTCTAGAAAATACATCACCAGATAACTACGCTGGTGTTTACATAGATCCGACTCGAGGTGCTATCTTACGTATCAACACTCAAAAAGCGACCCTTATGGAATACTTCCATCAAGGTGGCGTAGTTGGTTATATCATCACGGCTTTACTTGGCCTAGGTATGCTAATTACTCTAATCCGCTTTGTTGACCTTACACTTACTACTAGTAAGATTAAGAGCCAGCTTAAAAATGTTGCTACACCGAATACAAATAACCCACTGGGTCGTATTCTTAAAGTGTACCATGACAACAAGAACCAAGATGTTGAAAACCTTGAGCTTAAACTTGATGAAGCGATTCTACGTGAAACGCCACGCATTGAAGCTGGTATCAATATAATTAAGATTCTTGCTGCAATCGCACCGTTACTAGGTCTACTAGGTACAGTAATCGGTATGATCTTAACGTTCCAAACAATCACATTGTTCGGTACGGGTGATCCGAAGATCATGGCAGGTAACATCTCTCTAGCACTTGTAACTACAGCGCTAGGTCTAATTGCTGCATTACCACTAATTCTACTTCATGCTCTTGTAGCTGGTCGTAGTAAGTCGGTATTACACATCCTTGATGAGCAAAGCGCGGGTATCGTTGCTACTCACGCGGAGAAGGAGAAAGCCTAATGCTAGTCCTGATGGAGATATGGGAATCTATCAGGGATTTTGTTGGCACAGGCGGCCAGGTTTTATACGTGGTCGCGATAGCACTCTTTCTTATGTGGGTTTTAATGATTGAGCGCTATTGGTTCCTACTTGCAGAATTTCCTCGCACAGCGAAAGAAATTGTAGCAAAGTGGGATGCCCGCCAAGACACTACGTCTTGGTACGCACACAGAATCCGTGAAGCATGGATTTCTGAAGCGTCTGAAAAATTAGATCAGCGTATGTTGTTGATTAAGACATTAGTAGCTGTTTGTCCTTTAATAGGCTTACTTGGTACTGTTACTGGTATGATCTCGGTTTTTGAAACCATGGCCAACCAGGGTACGGGTAACGCACGTTTAATGGCATCAGGTATTTCAATGGCAACAATCCCAACAATGGCTGGAATGGTTGCGGCATTATCTGGAGTATTTTTTAGCTCACGTCTTGAGACAAAAGCTAAAATGGTGAAAGCCAAACTTATTGATAGTATGCCTCATCACTAGAGAGAGAATTAAATATGGCACGTAAACAACGTTTTCGTGAAGAAGAAGAAGCAGCGGTTGATATGACGCCAATGCTTGACATCGTATTTATCATGCTTATTTTCTTTATCGTAACTACATCGTTCGTTAAAGAGGCTGGTATCGAGGTCAATAAACCTAAAGCGGCTCAAGCTACTAAGCAAAAAAATGCTAACATTTTTATTGCTATTCGTAGTAACGGCGAGATCTGGATTGATAAACAGCAGGTTGATGTTGAACGAATTTCAGCAAAAATCGAAAGTTTATTAGCAGAACAACCTACTGAAGTTGTAATTTTGCAAGCTGATAAAGAAGCAAAACACGGCGTAGTGGTTAAAGTTATGGACCAGATTAAAGCGACGGGTGATAACCTGAGAATTTCAATAGCTGGAGATCAGTAATGATTCGTTTTCTGTTTTCACTGATTGCAGGTGGGGCAGTTACTTTCGGCTTGTTCTACTTCATGGCATTCCTCATCTCTGGTGGGGCTGACCGTAATACGGAACAAAAAGAGCAGATCATAGTCGAAATAATGACGAATCCGCCTGAATCTAAGGTGCAGGAGAGGAAGCGTGTACCGCCTCCTCCTCCGCCACCGCCAAAGCAGCCGCCTAAACCGCAGCCGCCACAGCCGGAAAATAATAATCCAAATCCTGGTGCTATGTCATTTAATATGGGAAGCATTGATGTTGGTAGTTCGGCAGGTGGACTAAGTGGTCCTGGTGCATTTGGACGAGATGGTGATGCGACACCTATCGTTCGTATAGAACCAAAATATCCAACGCAAGCAGCACGTGATGGTAAAGAAGGTTGGGTTCAACTTTCATTCACAATTGATGAGCTAGGTGGAGTAACTGACGTTGAAGTAATTGACGCAGAACCGAAACGTATCTTTGACCGTGAAGCTAAACGTGCACTGCGTAAGTGGAAGTACCGTCCTAAGATCATTGACGGAAAACCACAGAAACAACCAGGTTTACAAGTTCAATTAGACTTTAAACTTAACCAAGGCAACTAAGGAGGCGAGTAATGAGAAATTTTTCTAAAGTAACTGCTCTTGCAATTCTTATGTCTGTGTCGGGTGCTACTTTAAGTGCATCTGTTTTAGCAGCGCCGGATTACGCAAAGATTGAAGAGCGTAAAAAAGCAAAAACTAAAATCATGGGCGAGCGTACTGGTAAAAAAGTAATTAAAGCATTTGATTTGTACAACGAAGAAAAAGTTGATGAAGCAATTGTTTTGCTTAGAGAAATCGAGCCTTCGAATGACTTTGATAAAGCGACCGTAAATCGTTACTTAGGTAGCATGTACGCTCAAAAAGAAAAGTATGACGAAGCGATCAAGTACTCTAAGCAAGCCGTTGCACCTGATGTTTTAAACTTTGCTGATCAAGAACAAACTCTTAAGTTGTTAGGTGACTTATACGCTGGTACAGAAAAGTTCCAAGAAGCTAAAAAAGCATATGTAGCTTGGATGGACTTTACCGGTGAAGAGGACCCTACGGTTTATACACGTATTGCTCAAGCTAACTATCAGTTAGAGCAATACCGTGATGTTTTTGAACCAGCAGATAAGGCAATAAAACTTCAAAAAGAGCCTAACAAAGGCCCTTACCAATTAAAACTTGGCGCATACTTTGAGCTTAAAGATTATGCAAACATGGTTAAAATTGGCGAAGAAATTGTTCGTGTATGGCCTGATGATAAAAAAGCTTGGGTTAGCTTAGGTAAGTATTACCTACAAACTGAAGATTATTCTAAAGGTTTAGCAACTATGGAAGTTGCATACAAGAATGGTTACTTTGAAAATGAAGTTGAGTATAAAGTCTTATCTAACTTTTACTCTCTAAATGAGATCCCTTATAAAGCAGCTGTAACGCTAGAAAAGGCCATTAAGAGTGAAAAAGTAGAACGTACAAAGCAGAATGTTAGCGCGATTGCGAGTAATTACCATCGTTCTAAAGATTTAGAAAAAGCTGCTAAGTACTACGAAGATGCTGCTAAATTTGATGACGACGCTGAGCTTTACCGCAAAGCAGGTTCATTACTTTTACAATCTGAAAAATTCAGTGCTGCTATTGTTCGCTTGAACAAAGCATTAGAGCTTGGCTCTGACAAAAAAGGCACAATTTATTCAGATTTAGCTGAAGCGTATTACTACCAAGGTAAGTATAAGCAAGCATATGCTGCAATTACTAAAGCTATGGATGACCCTCGCACACGTAAGTTTGCAAAAGGTTGGTCTACATATATTAAAGATAAAGCCGCTCGCAACGGTGTTAAAATTTAATTTTAATTAGCTTAAGCAACTTATAAAAAGCCCCTCTGGGGCTTTTTTTATTGGAACTACTATGTATAAAAAGCTCTTTTTATCATCACTACTGTGCCTATTTTTAGCTGCATGTTCAAAGCAGCCTCAACCTTATGAGTCGTTTGAGGACGCACAAGTCGCTTTAAAAGCTTTAAACATGGCGCTTGTACAAACAGGTGCTACTAAAGGCAATAACATTGAAAAAGATCAATTGGTTTTCTCTGATGCTTACTTAACAAAACGCCATACTATTTATCAGAGCCTAATGGGTATGGAGCTTAATCTAAATCAAATTGCGCAAGTAAACTATCTGGTAATTGCAGAGCGTTTCCCTGAACGCTACTTTAATTGGCCGGCCCAAGTAAATGTTTTAGAAAACATGCTCGCTTTTGAAGGCTCAAAAAACACACCGGATAATGTTATTACTTGGCTCAAGTTAACCCAAGATACCCTAGACAGTGCTCAACAAAGCAATTTAAAGCTGAACAAGGTTGAACTTACATTGTTACAAAGCTACGTATTAATTGCGATAGCAAGTAACGATGTTCAACCAGCGCTTAAAAGCCATATAAGAGCTTTTAGCGATTATTTAGCTAGTTATAAGCCAAGAGGAAGTGTGGGTCTAAGAGGTCTGCCAAATGGCACTCAGTGGTATCAGAGCAAACTTAATTACTTTAGTGGCGAAGTACATTCACCGTTAGAATGGGTTACTCTTTTAAACGAAAAAATAAAAGTATTAGATCGTGTTGCATTCGACAGTAAGCTGCCAACTTCTCACCAAAAATCGTTTTTAGTTCAGTATTTATCTGATGAAAAATTAATAGAAGGCTTAGATTGGCAGGCTAACTATCAAGACTTACCTGCAATGGCGATCGCTATGGATATGTCTCATAAAGATAAAACATTGATGCTTGCGATGATGGAATCAGATATAGGTATTCACTACCATGCGTGGACTTTACCTCAAGCAAAGGTAAACCTTATAAAGCGCCTACAAATGAGTCCAGAAGAGGCCCAGTACTTGGTTGAAGATATAATTCTCTACCCAGGGCAATCATTTAGCTTTATACAACACATTATATAATGATTTGAAAGTGCGCTTATTGTGCGCACTTTGTACACCGTTGAGTTGCGGGGTCTAGTTCAAGTGACTTAGCTGATATTTTTTCTTCACAATCACAGCAGTAGCCATACTGGCCAATTTCTATTTGACTTAGTGCGGCTTCTAGTTTGGTCATGCGACTGATTAAAAGTGCATACTCAGGGCCTAACTTCTCTGCTGCGCAGTCTAACCATTCACTATTTGCTGTATCAGCTAAAATTTGTATTAAATGGTGATGTGCAGGGTAAGCTGATTTAGAAAGCATGGTTAATATATTTAATTTAACTTGTGCTATTTCATCGTTAAGTCTTTTTTGATGATGCATTATCAGTACAACCTTATTAAATGGGCTTTACGTTATTCTGATATTATCTAGAGTCTTTAAGTTAGTCGTTATGATTTGAATCAAGTTGAGGTGCTTTGGCATATTTATTTAATACGCTCGCCACATCTTCTTTACTTTTTAAACGTCTGATTTCATCAAACAAATCGATAGCTTGCGGGTACTGGCGTTTTAGATAACCAAGCCATTGTTTAGTACGTGAAGCAAAGTATTTTTCATCCTTCGCGGGGTCTTGATGAATAGCTGAGTGAATTAAGTGATAAATAATATGCTCCCACTCAAGGCTATCATATTGCTCATTATTTACATGAGCTTTAATTTTTTTTGCTAAATCAGGGTGCGAAAGGGCGCCACGACCAAGCATTAAATCAGTGCACCCACTTCGTTTTTGACAAAGCATTGCGTCCTCTACTTGCCAAATTTCACCATTGGCAACAACGGCAATATTCTTACCTTTTATTATTGGTGGAATTTTTTCCCAATAAGCTGGCGGGTTATAACCATCTCGTTTGGTTCTGGCGTGAATAGCTACACTATTTGCACCTGCACTTACCACAGCATCAACAATTTCTTGGCTGTTACTGTCATCATCAAAGCCTAAGCGAATTTTTGCACTTACTTCATGTTTATCATCTACAGCATCTCGGACTGCTTTAATAATCATATACATATGGTCAGGGTCTTTAAGCAGTACAGCCCCCCCTCGGCTACGATTAACTGTTTTTGCTGGGCAACCAAAATTTAGGTCGACCCCATGGGACCCTAATGCGATTGCTCTTATTGCATTTTCGGCTAACGGATTTGCTTCTTGACCGAGCAATTGAACACGCACAGGAGTACCTGCTCGTGTAAATCCATTATTATGTAGTTCAGGGCAAAATCGATGAAAAACTTTGTCAGGTAAGCATGTTTCAACCACTCTTACAAACTCTGTAACGCACAAATCGAACCCACCAATGTCTGTGAGTAATTGGCGCATTTTAAAATCAACGACACCTTCCATAGGTGCTAAAACAAGTTTCATAAAGAGATTAATTTTGATAAAAAACTGGAGGCATAGTTTACCTGTAAATCACACATTGATAAATCTGTAATTACCGCCCATATTTGATGTATAAATTGCAAAAGTAAATATTATGAAAATAAATGAAAGTTTTTATTTTTGTACGGGTCTACTTAAGCATACAAGCAATTTAAAAATACATTTTTATTGCTGAGATTTACAATCCTTGATTAAAGAGAGTCATAAAATGAATACAGTTAAAAAAAATACAATCGCGTTAACTTTAGGTGCAGTAGTAGTTGGCTCTGCAAGTTTTGTATCTGCAGATGTACAAGCTAACCCATTTGAGTTTCAACAACTAGTAACAGGTTACCAATTAGATGCTGCAGAAGGTAAGTGCGGTGAAGGCAAATGTGGCGGTGACGCAAAAGATAAAAAAGAAGGTAAATGCGGCGAAGGTAAGTGTGGCGGCGATGCAAAAGACGCAAAAGCTAAAACAGAAGGCAAATGTGGTGAAGGTAAATGTGGCGGCGACGCTAAAAAAACTAAAAAAGAAGGTAAGTGCGGCGAAGGTAAATGTGGTGGCCGTTAATATCTTATTCTAAATAAGTTATGCTAAAAGGGCCCTAAGGCCCTTTTTTGTTAAGTTAGAGGTAGTTATGATACAAACTCAAAGTAAAGATTTTGGGATGGTGGGCCTTGGCCTACGACGAGAGATGCTTGATGAGCTGCTTGAGCATGTGCCTAATCAAGTAGACTTTTTAGAAGTTGCGCCAGAGAACTGGTTAAAACTGGGTGGACGCTTTAAAAAGCAATTTAAAACATTAACCGATGCTAATAATTTTGTGTGTCATGGATTATCACTGTCTATCGGTTCTCCCGAACCTCTTGATGTTGAATTTGTTAAGTCTTTAAAAGTGTTTTTTGAAGAGCACAATATAAAAATTTTTAGTGAGCACTTAAGTTACTGCTCCGGTACAGGGCATATGTATGACTTAATGCCCATTCCATTTACACAAGATGCCATAGCACATGTTGTACCTCGCATTAAACAAGTTCAAGACATACTAGAGCAGCAAATTGCGATAGAAAATGTTTCCTATTATGGTGCTCCTGGACAGCAATTATCAGAGCTTGAATTTACGAATATTATTTTAGAGCAAGCTGACTGCAAGCTTTTACTTGATGTGAATAACATTTATGTTAATTCGATAAATCATGGCTACAACGCGCAAGCATTTTTAACTGGGTTACCCTCTAATCGTATAGCCTATGGGCATGTTGCTGGCCATTATAATGAGGCTGATGACTTAATTGTTGATACACATGGCGCTGATGTGATTGATCCTGTTTGGGAGCTACTCGATAAAGCATACGAAGTGCATGGCGTATTTCCAACCTTGCTTGAGCGCGATTTTAATATTCCTACCATGAATGTTTTAACCAAAGAGTTAGATATAATTCATGATCTACAAGCTAAACACTTTGATTCAACTGTTTCAAAACAACGAGCTTAATATAAGCCTTTATCAACATTAAAAGAGTGCCTAGTTATGAGCTTTATTGAAATACAAAACGAATTTATGGCGCATATTCGCGAGCCTCAAAAAAATAAAAAGCCCAGCGGTATCGAAGACAGGCGTATGGCTATTTATCGCGACCTATTTTTTAATAACATTGAAGGTTTTATATCATCAGGTTTTCCGGTATTAAAAACGTTATATACCCAGAAGCAATGGCAAGCCCTCGTACGCCAGTTTTTTAGCGAATATGATTGTCATTCGCCGTACTTTTTAGACATAGCAGGGGAGTTTATTAATTACTTATCAAGTGATTATAAAATGAAAAAATACGATCCCGTGTTTATGCTTGAGCTTGCCCATTATGAATGGGTAGAGCTAGATGTATCCATTGCACACGAAGATGAGCAAGAGAAAAAATTACAAACAACAGCGCTCACTAGTTCAGCTTTATATTTATCGAAAACGGCAAGAAATTTAAGTTATCAATTTCCGGTTCAAAATATTAGCAATCGCTTTAAACCAAAAGAGCCATCACCTCAGCCTAATTATTTTGTTGTATATAGAGACGAAAATGACGACGTTCAATTTCTGGCTACGAATGCGATGACAGCTTTGCTATTGTCAATCATAGAGGCAAGCGAAGGCGCGACATTTGACAACGTCTGCCAACAGGTATTAGCTCATGCACCACAATTTAATGCAGAGCAAATTACTCAAGGTGCACTGGTTACTCTTAATGCTATGGTTGAACGAGGGGTAATTGTGACAAAAAATCAAGACTAAGGTCTTTATTGATGATTTTACATCGTCTATTATGGCAGCCTTATTTGCCGTGCTTAATAAAAGGTTGTACCAATGTCAGATGATAAAGACTTTAAAGATCCGTTCAACGCTACTTACTTTCTTGCTTTTTTAGCTGTATTTGCAGGGATTGGTTGTTTAAATGCAATATTAGGCTGGATCACTAGCTTAACGTAAAATGTATAGCGTGTATTAAGGCTGTTGCTAACTTCAGCCTTGAACCACTTTATTTTAATTACCCCGCCCATATTTAATACTTCTTTTATAATAACGCCAAACTCGCAATTAAAGGTTAGTTAAGGTTATAATCACCTGCTTTGTAATATAAACAATTGAGCAGTTAAAATTATGACTCAAGTAACACCAGCAATTATCAAAAACAGCATAACTACAATTGCTGATTATCCAAAAGCGGGCATTATGTTTCGCGATGTAACCACTTTAATGGCAAATCCAGAAGCCTTTAAAGCAACTATTGACGCGTTTATCGCAGAATATAAAGATCAGGGCTTTACTAAAATCATAGGCACAGAATCACGTGGTTTTATTTTTGGTGCGCCATTATCTTATGCGTTAGGCATTCCGTTTATTCCAGTACGTAAACCAGGTAAGTTACCACGCGAAGTTATTCGCCAAGATTACTTACTTGAGTACGGTGAAGATACGCTAGAACTGCATGTAGATGCAATTGTACCTGGCGACAAAGTATTACTAGTTGATGACTTATTAGCAACTGGTGGCACAATTGAAGCCACTGCTAAGTTAGTTAATAAACTAGGTGGCGAAGCCACAGATGCAGCATTTGTTGTATCACTACCAGAACTTGGTGGCGAGCAGCGCATCAAAAAAATGGGTATTAAAATCCTAAAATTGGTTGAATTCGAAGGCGAGTAATCGATGAGTTATCAGGTTCTAGCGAGAAAATGGCGTCCTCAAACCTTTCATGAATTGGTTGGGCAGTCTCATGTTAAGCAAGCGCTTGTAAATGCGCTTACGCAAAATAGACTGCATCACGCTTATTTATTCACTGGAACCCGCGGTGTAGGTAAAACCACCATTGCACGTATTTTTGCTAAAAGCTTAAATTGCGATGAAGGTATATCTGCAAATCCGTGTGGACAATGTAGCAGCTGTTTGGATATAGAAGCAGGGCGCTACATTGACCTACTCGAAATAGATGCGGCTTCTCGTACAAAAGTAGAAGACACTCGCGAAATACTTGATAACGTTCAATATGCACCAACTCGTGGACGTTATAAAGTATACCTAATCGATGAAGTTCACATGCTTTCTAAGCACAGCTTTAACGCGCTTTTAAAAACGCTTGAAGAGCCACCAGAGCATGTGAAATTTTTATTGGCGACCACCGATCCTCAAAAATTACCAGTTACTATTTTATCTCGCTGTCTACAATTTAACTTAAATGCCTTGTCGCAAAGTGAAATTAAAACACAGCTTGAACACGTACTTACTCAAGAGCAGCTTAGCTTTGATACCGATGCACTTAGCATTATTTCAAAAGCCGCTGATGGCAGTATGCGTGATGCACTTAGCTTAACCGACCAAGCTATTGCGCAAACAAATGGTGATATTAATAATCAAGCAGTACAAACAATGCTTGGTTTAATGGATACTCATTATAGCCAAAGCTTGCTTGCGGCATTACTTGCACAAGATGGCGCTGCGTTAATGGATGAGATTGCGCAGGTGGCAAGTCGTAATCCTAATTATGTGGCATTGCTTGATGATTTAATTGCACTTACACATTTAACACAACTAACCCAGTTAGTGCCTGAAGCGGCAGGGCTAGATGAAAAAAATGTAGATTATATTGCTCATGTTGCACAACATACGAGCCCACAACAAATTCAAATTTATTATCAGTTACTGTTAAATGGTAAAAAAGATTTACAATGGGCACCAGAGCCTCGCTTAGGTTTTGAAATGATTATGCTAAGATTATTAGCATTTAAGCCTACAGACGCGCAACAAACTGTACACACAGCAAACGAAGAGCCGGCCCCAAATAAACAAGGCCGCGCAAATGCTCTGCGAGATATATTAAATAAAAATAAAACATCGCAAAGCACCGTAGTAGGCCAAAGCAGTACTCCAGTAAATAATATTAAGCCAGTTAGCAATGCAGAGCAGCCTAAAGCCGTTGAGATAGAGCCTTCAGCTAACGCTGCCGCTCAGTCATCAAATAATGAAGTCGTGCAAAGTAATAATGAGCCTGCCCAAGTTGCAGTAGAGCAACCGGTTCAACAAAGTGAAAACGCTTCAAAGCAACAGGCTTTAGCTAAAGAGCAACCACAAACCAATGTTGTTTCAGATGCTCAAGCCCAGCGACAAAGTGAAGATGAAGCTTATATGCTCCATAGTGATGCTGAACAAACGCTGGCCTTGCAATTTGACGATATAATGAGTAGCGCTGTAGATCAGGGTTTTAAACCTGCACCTACTGCAAACTCAGAGTCTTCACCAGAGCCCTTAACAAATCACAATGCAAGTACGCCAATAGCTGAACAAGAAGCGCAGGCGCAATCTGCCATTGCTCGTATTTTACGTGACAGAAACATATCCGGTGCGGGTAGGTTATCAAGCAAGAGTACAAGCACCTCTGCAAATAATGTAGCAGCGCAGCCAAACCAAGCGCCCGCTAAAAAGCCTGAACACCAGCAAAGAATGCCTAAAGCTCAAAGTGTTAACCAAGATAGCACCGCTGAAAATACAAACGAGCTCAACAGCGTTACAAACGTAGCACCTAGCGATCCCCCACCTTGGGTGAATGATAGTGCAGGTGCAAGTGAAAAAAAGCATGAGCTCCCACTAACAGGGAGCGAAAGCCAGGCACATGGTCACGCTAATACAAAACCAGCACGAAAAGTTGATTTTAAAGAAAAGCATCAAACAATTACCGAAAATCTAGCGCCAGAGCTACTTGAGCAAATAAACCCTCAAAAAGTACCTGAAGCAGCGCCCGAGGAAATTAGCATTCCCGTGCCTGATGATTTTCAAAGTCCAATTAGTGAAATTAGATTTGCACATCAACAAGATGAATGGGCTTATTTAATTAAACGTATGGGACTGGGTGGTCGTATGCGCCAATTTGCGTTGCATTCAATATTTACCAAGCAAGGCAACAGCTTACATATAGACGTTGATGAATCACAAAAGCATTTAGATACACCGATGCTTCGCCAAAGATTAGATGCCGCATTGTCGAGTATTTATGAGCATAACGTGTCGTTAAGTATTAATTTTGCTAAGGGAGTTATTGATTCTCCTTATCTTATTCAGCAAAAAATAGATGCAGGTCGTCATCAACAAGCAATCGATGTGATCACATCGGATGAAAACATAGTACAATTTCAGCAAGTATTTAGCGCCGAAATTGACGAAAACAGTATTCAGGCATTGTAATTACTTACAATCGCCCTTATGTTCATGTTAATTAATGTATTAAAAGAAAGAGAGAAAGTTATGTTTAAAGGTGGAATGGGCAACATGATGAAGCAAGCGCAGCAAATGCAAGATCGCATGCAAAAAGCCCAAGACGAAATCGCAACATTAGAAGTTGTTGGTGAAGCCGGTGCAGGTTTAGTTAAAGTAACTATGCTTGGTAACCACAATGTACGTCGTGTTCAGCTTGATGAAAGCTTGATGGAAGACGACAAAGACATGATTGAAGACTTACTTGCAGCAGCATGTAACGATGCTGTTCGCCGTGTTGCAGAAGAAACACAAGAGCGTATGGGTAAAGTAACTGGCGGTATGCAATTACCACCAGGTATGAAAATGCCGTTTTAAGTCAATAATGCAACTTTCAGATAGTTTAAATCAGCTTATAGAAGCACTGCGCTGTCAACCGGGCATTGGTCCAAAGTCAGCGCAACGTATTGCTTTTCACCTGCTTGAGCGCGACCGAAAGGGAGGCACTCAGCTGGGCAATGCACTCACTAAAGCAATGACCGCCATAGGGCACTGTCAGTCTTGTCGTACTTTTTGCGAACAAGCTCAGTGCGATATTTGTTTAAGTACAAAACGCCAAGACAGCGGTATATTATGTGTTGTTGAATCGCCTACTGACGTACTTGCCATCGAGCAAACAGGTCAGTATTTAGGTCTATACTTTGTATTAATGGGTCACTTATCGCCAATAGACGGTATTGGTCCTAAAGAGATTGGCTTAGATGTTTTAGAGCAAAAGCTTGCTCAAGGCGATATTAATGAGGTTATTTTAGCGACTAACCCTACGGTTGAAGGCGATACTACCGCACATTATATTGCTCAGCTTTGTCATAAATACAAAGTAGGCGCTTCACGTATTGCCCATGGTATTCCTGTGGGAGGTGAGCTTGATTTAGTAGATGGTAGAACACTTATGCATGCCTTTAGCGGCAGGCGCCTAGTTACTCAAGACTAGCTCTAAGTCACTATTTGAAAACAAATTACCAAAGCCTACATGATTAAATCATGTAGGCTTTTTCGTTTTTAAGGTAAGCTTAAAAACAATCTAATTTATTTTTGGGCTATGTCTCTAATTAGTAAGGAATACAATGAAAGATAACCAACCCTATCAAGGTGCATTACTCGGTAGTAAGCGTTTTTTACCGCTTTTTATTACGCAGTTTTTCTCAGCGATAAACGATAACGTGTATAAGCAATCAGTGCTTATTCTATTAATATTTCAGGCTGCAACGCTTGCAGATGGCGCACTTTATTCAAATATTGCTGCTGGGTTATTTATTCTTCCGTTCTTTTTATTTTCAGGGATGGCAGGGCAGCTTGCAGAAAAAACAGAAAAATCAAAATTGATTAGAATCGTAAAACTATGTGAAATCCCTATTATGGTTGTTGGGGCAGTTTCTATTTTAACTCAGTATGTGTGGCTAATGTTAGCCACCGTATTTTTAATGGGCGTGCAAAGTACGTTTTTTGGTCCATTAAAATATTCTATTTTACCGCAGCACGTAGCACCGAATGAATTAACAAAAGCGAATGGTTTGGTTGAATCAGGCACGTTTGTGGCGATACTAATGGGTACAATTTTTGGCACTTATTATATTACTCAATCAGTAGGGCCTACGCTTATAAGTATTGCAGTATTAGTATTGGCCGTGATGGGTTATGTGAGCAGTCGCTTTATACCCACTAGTGAAGCAAACGAGCCTAACTTAAAATTTACCTATAATATATTTTCATCCACAAAAAATGTATTTTCAGTACTTAACTCGCAAACAGAATCGGTTGGTAAATCAGTCCTCGGGATTAGTTGGTTTTGGTTAATTGGCGCCATCGTTTTAACGTCCCTACCAAATTATGTAAAACACACAATGGGCGGCGATGAACTGGTTGTAACTAGCGCGCTTGTTGTGTTTTCACTAAGTATTGCTATTGGTTCGTTACTGTGTGAAAAGCTTTCCCGCTCTCGAATAGAATTAGGAATTGTGCCTTTTGGCGCGATCTTAATTACCTTGTTTTTATACTTACTGAGCCAAGAGCCAGCCATTAGCTCTTATTTACCTCAAAACCTTGAGTTATTGACGCTTCAGGAGCTATTAAAAACAGGCGATATGGTGTGGCACTTTGTATGGATGGCAGGCATTGGTATTGGCTCTGGTTTTTACACTGTACCGCTGTATGCGCTTATTCAACAGCGTACTGAAGAGTCGAGTCGCTCACGAGTTATAGCGGCTAACAATGTATTAAATGCACTGTTTATGGTGGGCAGTGCTGTTTTAAGTATTGTAACGCTGTCTGTTTTTCAGTGGAGTATTTCAGAGTTGCTACTGTTACTTGCCGGGCTAAACTTACTTATCTCTGTTTATATTTATACCAAAGTACCAGAGTTCTTTTTACGATTTATTATATATATTTTAGCTATTTGTATGTACAGAGTGCGTACAAAAGGTGAAAGTAATATACCTGATGCAGGCGCTGCGGTTGTCGTGTGTAATCATGTCAGCTTTGTTGATTGGATGTTTATTTTAGCCGCATCACCAAGGCCTATCCGGTTTATGGTATTTGCCCCTATTTATTATTCGCCGGCTCTACATTGGTTATTTAAAATGGCTAAGGCTATTCCCATTAACAGTGAAAAAACCAATCCAGAAGCGTTTAAAAAAGCCTTTGACGAAGTAGCTGCTGCGCTTAATAAAGGCGAACTTGTTGGTATTTTCCCTGAAGGAAAACTAACCAGTGACGGCTCAGTGGATATTTTTCGCCGTGGAATCGAGCGCATTATTGAGCGCTCACCTGTGCCCGTTATTCCTGTGCACTTAGGTGGTTTATGGGGCAGCATGTTTAGTCGTAAAGCTAAGTGGCAATTGCCTCGATTAAAATGGTCTTTGGTGTCGGTTGCAGTCGGTGCCCCGATTGCTGCTGATAAAGTAGTAGCAGATGATTTACGTGAAAAAGTATTGGCTTTAAAAGCGCTTCATTCAAAAGATAGTGACTAATTTAATGATTAACTTAATGGCTAACTCAACATCGCAAACACCTTCAGAACAACCCATTATAGTTGATGATTTTGTAGCCCCTAAGTGCGACGGGTTTATTGAAATATTATATCAAGATGACGATATTTTACTGATCAATAAACCCAGTGGACTATTAAGCTTATCAGGTAAAAATCCGCTTAATTGGGACTCAGTGCATTACCGCTTAGTAAATGGTCAAAAGGGCTTAACAGCTGCATTTGCAGAGGCTAAGTTACCGCATCGGCTAGATTTGGGCACATCGGGCATTATGATTGTTGGGTTAAACGCGATTGCGTCAAAGCACCTTAATAAGCAATTTCAAGCGCGTACTATTCAAAAGCGTTATGTAGCCATGTTAGAGGGATGCTTGGCTGTTGATGAAGGGCAAATTACTGCGCCAATTGCAAAAGATAAACTGCTTTTTCCGCGTGTTAAAATTTGCCAATCGACAGGTAAAACAGCGCTGAGTGAATATAAAGTACTTAAGCGGCTCAGGCAGCCGTGCAGAACCTTAGTGCAATTTACACCTATTACTGGGCGTACCCATCAATTACGAATACACAGCCAGTTTATAGGGCACCCAATTTTAGGCTGTGATTTATATAAAAGTGCGCAAAGTGAATATATGGCAGGGCGGTTACAATTACATGCCAGCGATTTATATTTTGAACATCCAACAACTGGTGAAAAGATTCATATTAATTGTCCGCATTCGTTTTAAACAAATTAATGGTTCTTTGTTTTCGTTTCACCTTTTTTAAATTTTTCCCTTGAAGTTCTAACACCTCACCCCATATTAAGTGCATAACGCAGACACTTTGCAAATTGGAGATATATAAATGACTGCAGCACAAAAAGAAACATTAGGCTTTCAAACAGAAGTAAAACAATTATTAAACTTAATGATTCATTCTCTTTATTCTAATAAAGAAATATTTTTACGTGAGCTTGTGTCAAATGCATCAGACGCAGCAGACAAGTTACGCTTTTTAGCATTATCTCAAGGTGACCTTTACCAAGGTGATGCCGATTTACGTGTTCGTATTAGTGCAGATAAAGAAGCAAATACAATTACCATTTCAGATAATGGTATTGGTATGACGCGCGATGAAATCATTAGCTCATTAGGTACTATTGCAAAGTCGGGTACTGCTGAGTTTTTCAAAAACTTAACGGGTGATCAAAGTAAAGATTCACAGTTAATTGGTCAATTCGGTGTTGGTTTTTACTCAGCATTTATTGTTGCTGATTTAGTCACTGTTCGTACACGCAAAGCCGGTGAAACAACCGCTTATGAGTGGGAATCTCAAGGTGAAGGCGAATACACACTTCAAGAAATTGAAAAAGAAGGCCGTGGTACCGACATTATTTTACATCTTCGCGATGAAGAAAAAGAATTTGCTGATGACTGGCGCCTACGAAGTATCGTTACTAAATACTCTGATCACATCTCAACGCCAGTACAAATGTTTAAAGCAGAAGTGCCTGAATCTGAAGGCGAAGACGGCGAAAAAATTCCAGCAGTACCAGGTGAGTGGGAAAGCATTAACCGCGCGACTGCATTGTGGACACGCGATAAATCAGAGCTTTCTGATGATGAATACAAAGAGTTTTACAAGCATGTAAGCCATGATTGGGAAGAGCCACTTAGCTGGGCACATAATAAGGTTGAAGGTAAAACTGAATACACTAGCCTTTTATATATTCCTAAAAAAGCACCTTTCGACTTATGGAACCGTGAACGTCAAAGTGGTTTAAAACTTTACGTACAACGTGTGTTTGTAATGGATGATGCTGAGCAATTCATGCCAAGCTACCTTCGCTTTGTAAAAGGCTTACTAGATTCAAACGATTTACCACTGAACGTATCTCGTGAAATTCTACAAGACAACAAAGTAACGCAAGCTATTCGTAAAGGGTGTACATCGCGTATTATTAAAATGCTTGAGCGTATGGCTAAAAACAAAGCTGACGATTACCAAGTATTTTGGAATGAGTTTGGTCAAGTAATGAAAGAAGGCCCAGCTGAAGATGCTGCCAATAAAGAAGCTATTTGTAAGCTACTTCGTTTTTCTTCGACACACACTGATTCACAAACACAAGATGTGTCGCTTGAGCAATATGTTGAACGCATGAACGAAGGCCAAGACAAAATTTACTACGTAGTAGCTGATACATTCACCGCTGCGAAAAACTCACCGCATTTAGAGATTTTCCGCAAAAAAGGCATTGAAGTATTACTACTAAGTGACCGTGTTGACGAGTGGATGATGAGTCACCTAACTGAATTTGCTGATAAGCAACTACAGTCGATCACACGTGGTGACTTAGATTTAGGTAAGCTTGACGACGAAGAAACTAAAAAAGCGCAAGAAGAGTCTGAAAAAGAAATGGCTGGCCTTGTTGAACGTATTAAAACAGCACTAGGTGATGACGTTAAAGAAGTGCGCTTTACGCACCGCTTAACAGATTCTCCAGCATGTGTTGTAAGCGACGACAACGACATGAGCTCACAAATGCAAAAGCTAATGGAATCTGTTGGTCAAGCAGCCCCTGAAGCAAAACCTGTGTTTGAGCTAAACCCAGAGCATCAACTTGTTAAGCACTTAAATGACGAACAAGATGAAGATAAGTTTGCGCAGTGGTCACACGTTTTACTAGATCAAGCGCTACTTGCAGAACGCGGTACACTTAAAGATCCAACAGGATTTGTTACTCGCTTAAATAAATTGATGCTTGAACTAAGTAAATAAGCAAATAGCTATTTACTCAGTTAATAAAGTATAATTTATGTACTTTAAATAAAAGGGAACGTGTGTTCCCTTTTTTAATGCCCTGTAAACACCCCAACGGCTCATCAATTAGTATAAGTTGCTTGAGTATCGGCGGCGCTTGTGGAAGAATTCAGGCTTTAAAATAAATATCCATACTAGGGGACAATAATATGCGCATTATTCTTTTGGGCGCGCCGGGTGCAGGTAAAGGTACTCAAGCTCAGTTTTTAATGGACAAATACGGTATTCCACAAATTTCTACTGGCGATATGTTACGTGCGGCAATTAAAGAAGGCACGCCACTGGGTCTAGAAGCAAAAAAAGTAATGGATGCTGGTCAACTAATTTCTGACGATATTATTATTGGTTTAGTTAAAGAGCGTATTACTAAAGCGGATTGTGAGAAAGGTTTTTTACTTGATGGCTTCCCGCGTACAATCCCGCAAGCGGATGCAATGAAAGAAAATGGCGTAGTGGTTGATCACGTTATTGAATTTGACGTGGCTGATGAAGTCATTGTTGAGCGTATGGGCGGACGTCGCGTTCATCCTGGTTCTGGTCGTGTTTACCACGTTGTTTATAATCCACCAAAAGTGGAAGGTAAAGACAACGAAACTGGCGAAGACTTAATTGTTCGCGCTGATGATACTGAAGAAACAGTACGTAAACGTTTAGGTATTTACCACGAGCAAACTATGCCATTGGTTGATTACTATCAAGCAGAAGCGGCTGCTGGTAATACTCAATACCATAAACTAGATGGTACACAAGCTGTTGAAACTGTTAGCCAACAACTTGGTGAACTTTTAGGTTAATTATAAAAGCACATTAAAAAACCGCCAATTGGCGGTTTTTTGTTTTAAGGGATTTAGCATTGCTTAATTAGTGCTACTTAATGGACTTTACAATGTTTTAAGTTTTTCAATTACGCTGTTGTATTCTGGTTCAGTTGAAAGGCTACTCACTAACTGTTTATAAATGACGTTATGGCTTTCATCTAAAATAAAGACTGTTCGCGTTAGTAAGCCCATGTCTTTAATAATCAATCCGTATTTCTGACCAAAATCACGCCAAACAGAATCTGATAACGTAGTGATTTTATCGATATTTTCAGCTTTGCAAAAACGCTTTTGAGCAAATGGTAAATCAGCACTAATTGTTAGCATAACTACACTTGGGAATTGTGAGGCTACTTTTTCATTAAAGTGCTTAGTTTGCAGGCTACAAATGCCGGTATCTAGGCTGGGTACTACACTTATTAATACAGCTTGGCCTTTATAATCCTCAAGTGTCACTGGAATAAAGTTGTCATCAACAACTTTAAAGTTTGGCGCACTATCTCCAATTGAGATACCTTGACCTAATAAAGTGACTGGTTTGCCTTGTGCGGATACTTTTCCTGCATCAAGTGTGTTTTCTGGATAGTCGGCTGCAATAGCCACAGAACAAAATGCACTCAAAGCAAAGGCAAGTGAACGTAACATAAGGTATTTCCTTTTAAATTAACGCAATGGGCGTCAGTGTATTATACTGGGCTTTAGTTACCAAGTGATTAAACCTGCTTAATAGAGTGGGTATTAGCTCTGAAATATAAAAATTGTAACTATGCTAAACTTTGATTAACATGAAGTTACAAAAGATATCTTCAATAATAAAAATAAAAACCATCATAAAATGATTTTAATGCTCATTACTGGTTTAGAAACAGAGAGATAATATGTCAACATCGGTATTAATATGTGATGACTCGAAATTAGCTAGGCGTCAGCTAGCTCGCTCATTACCTGAAGATTGGGACATTAAAGTTGAATTTGCACTTGACGGCGTTGATTGTATAAAGCAAATAAAGTTAATTGAACCAGAGATACTTTTTCTCGATTTAAACATGCCAGAAATGGACGGTTATGAAGTTTTAATCGCTATGAAAAAACAGGGGCTTAATATTCTCACTGTTGTTGTCTCTGGTGATATACAACCAAGTGCACACCAAAGAGTGCTTGAGCTTGGTGCTATCGATTTTATTCAAAAACCATGTTCTCCCGAAAAACTAGCCAGCATAATTGAACACCATGGGATTAAAGATAAAGCCATGCGTGAGCGTCTCTCTCATTCGCTAGGAGAGCAAGTCGACCCTGATGTTCGGGATATATACCAAGAGCTAACTAACGTTGCTATGGGGCAGGCTGGGGATTTACTTGCACGTCTTCTTAATGTATTTGTAGAGTTACCAATTCCTAATGTGAATATTTTGGAAGTTAATGAACTCGATATGGCGCTGCAGTCTATAGATAATAACGCAGCTACATCGGGTGTGTGCCAGGGCTTTATTGGCGGTGGTATTTCGGGCGAGGCGCTATTACTTTTAAATGATTCAAGCTTTAAAGAAATAGCTTCTTTGATGAACTATGACGGCGAGTTAAACGATAAAGTTGAACTTGAGCTGCTTATGGATATTAGTAATATTTTGATAGGCGCTATTTTAACGGGTCTTTCAAAACAGCTCGATATGTCATTTAGCCAAGGGCACCCGATTGTACTTGGCCAACACAGAGATGTATCTGAGTTGGTTAAATCAAACAAGTCACGTTGGCAACGCACCCTTGCAATAGAGATTAGTTACGGTATTGAAAACCATGATATAAATTGCGACCTCATGCTGTTATTTACTGAAGATTCACTTAAAACTTTGAAATACAAAGTTGCTTACCTATTAGAAGATTAAGTTATGGCCGCTGATTTAGAAATGAATGAGATCCATTGGTTAATGGATATGTTTAATACCGTTGATGTAGGCCTTGTGGTACTCGATAGGGATTATAAGGTGTGTGTATGGAATGGTTTTATGGAAAACCATTCAGGGCTTCTACCAAGCGCAGTAAAAGATAAAGATCTATTTGATTTATTTCCTGCAATAGACGAAAAATGGTTTAGAAGTAAATCTGAGTCGGTTTTTGTTTTAAAAAACCGCTCTTTTACGATTTGGGAGCAGCAGCCATACATTTTTAGGTTTAAAAATTATCGACCTATTACTGGTAAAGCTGATTACATGTATCAAAATGCGACATTCATCCCTCTTACCAATACGATGGGCGAAGTTAGCCACATTTGTATTATTTTGTATGATGTAACAGATGTCGCGGTAAATAAAAAAGAGCTTGAAGAGTTAAATAAAAAATTAGAACAAGTAAGTCAAACAGATAGCTTAACGCAGCTTGCAAACCGTGGACACTGGGAAGGTACGCTACGCCAAGAGTTTTTAAGAGTTAAGCGAAGTGGTGGCTGTAGTACATTATTAATGTTTGATATTGATCACTTTAAAAAAATAAATGATGAATATGGTCATAGCTGTGGTGATGAATCGCTTCGTCACTTATCTAACTTAATACGTACGACGCTGCGCGAGACTGATGTTGCAGGGCGCTATGGCGGTGAAGAGTTTGCAGTGACATTGCTTGATACAGATAAAGAAGGCGCTTTTGTATTTGCTGAGCGTTTAAGGGTATTGATTGAAACTAACCCTGTTAAGTATAAACACTTTGAAATAACAATGACGGTAAGTATAGGGCTGGCTGGTAGCAGTAATGATTTTAAAAATCATGAGCGCTGGATAGAGGCTGCAGATAAAGCACTGTACCAGTCTAAAAATACAGGACGAAATAAAGTAATAGCCTACGAAGATATAAAAAATGACGCTTAAGCGTCATTTTTTATATCCAGAATTTAGGGTTAAATAATACCGTGTTTTTTTACAATCTGCTGAGCAAATCCAATCAGTATGGAAATTGTATTGCCCTTCATTATTGTGTTGTGTGTCGAGAGTCATCTATTGGGCATTGACCAATCATTGAAACCTCACCAGAATTTGACTCTTGCTCTAGTTTTACTTTAAAGCCCCATAATCTGTAAAGATGCTTAAGCACTTCCTCGTGCGAGTTTGCTAAAGGAATATTGTTATGAGGTACATAGCGTAGGGTTAATGAACGGTCACCTCTAATATCAACATCATACACTTGAATGTTAGGCTCATGATTACTTAAATTGTACTGCGCTGAGAGTGCTTCTCTCACTGCCTTATAGCCGTTGTCGTTATGTATTGCGCCAATTTCTAGATGGGGATTATTAGTATGGTCAATAATAGTAAATAATTTAAAATCACGAATTAACTTAGGCGATAAAAACTGGCTAATAAAACTTTCATCTTTAAAGTTTTCCATTGCAAAATGCAGTGTATCTAGCCAGTTACTACCTGCATATTCAGGAAACCAGCGTTTATCTTCTTCAGTTGGGTGTTCACATATTCTGCGAATATCAACCATCATATTAAAGCCTAAAGCATATGGGTTAATGCCTGAATAATACTTACTGTTATAAGGTGGCTGATAAACTACGTTGGTGTGGCTTTGTAAAAACTCTAACATGAAAGAGTCGCTGAGCTTTCCCTCATCATATAAGTGATTAAGGATGGTGTAATGCCAAAAAGTTGCCCAGCCTTCGTTCATTACTTGAGTTTGTTTTTGTGGGTAAAAGTATTGCGAAATTTTACGAACAATACGTATCACTTCACGTTGCCAAGAGTCCAGTAATGGGGCATTTTTTTCAATAAAATACAAAATATTTTCTTGAGGTTCAGAAGGGAAATGGCGGACTTTCTTTTTGGTTTCTTGCTGTTGCTCAGGAATAGTTCGCCATAATTCGTTTACTTGCGATTGAAGGTAGTCTTCGCGCTCTTGTTGGCGTTTTTGCTCTTCAAATAGCGATATTTGTTGTGGACGTTTGTAGCGATCGACCCCGTAATTCATTAATGCATGACATGAGTCGAGTAGGGCTTCTACTTGTGTAATACCATGCTTTTCTTCACAGCGGCTTATGTAGTTTTTAGCAAATACCAAGTAATCAATAATTGAACCTGCATCGGTCCAGGTTTTAAATAAGTAATTACCTTTAAAAAATGAGTTATGTCCGTAACACGCATGTGCCATTACAAGCGCTTGCATAGGTAGGGTGTTTTCTTCCATTAAGTACGCAATACAAGGGTCTGAATTTATCACTATTTCGTAAGCGAGACCCATTTGTCCGCGCTTATAATTTTGCTCTGTTTGGATAAATTTCTTACCGTAAGACCAATGACTGTAGCCAATAGGCATACCAACGCTTGAATAAGCATCCATCATTTGCTCTGCGGTTATCACTTCAATTTGATTAGGGTAGGTGTCTAACCTGTAGTGAGCTGCAACACGGGCAATTTCACCTTGGTACTCATCTAATAAATCAAAGGTCCAATCTGGGCCATCACTCAATCGTTTATCATTCATAATACTACCTCGCTTTTGGCTATGCAGAGTTTTGCTGTTGACGACCTTTTTTAAATAGCTCCCTAAAAATTGGGTAAATATCTTCAACGCTTTGAATATGCTGTATGGCGAAATTATTATGGCTGTGTGTTATTGATTCATATTCGCGCCATAGGCTTTGATGAGCACGAGTGGTTATTTCAATATAAGCAAAATAGCGTACTGCGCTTAAGAGCTTATTACGTAATATTTCACCACACTGCGGCGTGTCATCCGCCCAGTTATCGCCATCAGAGGCTTGTGCGGCGTATACATTCCACTCGTTTGCGTGATAACGCTCTTTTATTATTTCGTTCATTAATTTAAGAGCGCTTGAAACAATAGTGCCGCCAGTTTCTTGGGAGTAAAAAAACTCTTGTTCGTCTACTTCTTTAGCTTGTGTGTGGTGGCGAATATAAACAACTTCTATGTCTTTATAACTGCGCGTTAAAAATTGATAGAGCAAAATATAAAAACGCTTTGCCATGTCTTTTGTTGGCTGATCCATTGAGCCTGACACATCCATAATACAAAACATCACGGCTTTGCTGGTGGGGTGAGGGCGCTTTTCGTAATTACGAAAACGTAAATCGTAGTTATCAATAAACGGAACCGACTTAATTTGCACTTTTAATGCTGCAATTTCTTTTTGTAATAAAGCAATTGCCGCTTTATCGTTATGTGGACCAGCAAGCAGCAGAACAAGTTGTTCTTCGAGCTCTTTTAAACGGCGTTTTTTACCTGCACTCATGGCAACACGCCGTGCAAGCGAGCCTTGAAGAGAGCGTACAATGTCAATATTACTTGGCATGCCGTCGCTACAAAAACCTGCGCGATGGGTTTTCATTTGCACTAACTTATCAAGCTGGTTCTCTTGTAAGTTAGGAAGTTCTAGATCTTCAAACAGTAAATCAAGGTATTCATCTTTTGATATTGAAAATACAAACTCATCTTGTCCCTCGCCCGAATCGCTGGCGTCACCTTCACCGGCACCACCGCCTTGTCCGCCTTTAGGGCGCTCAATTTTATCACCTGTAGAAAACTGATCGTTACCAGGGTGAATTTGTTCTCTATTCCCGCCTTGCCCTTGATGAAATGTAGGTTCGCTGATATCGCGTTGTGGAATAGAAATACTCTCACCAGAGCTTGAATCGGTAACGCTGCGTTTGTTAATCGCATCTGAAACCGCTTCTTTAATTTGTTTTTTATAGCGCCTAATAAAGCGCTGGCGATTAAGCGTACTTTTATTTTTTCCGTTTAAACGCCTATCTATAAAATGCGCCATATTGACCTCCTATATACTACGACTATGAAGGTTATTGCGATTTTCTAACCCGTAAATACCACTCAGAAAGCAAGCGAACTTGTTTTTGTGTATAGCCTTTTTCGACCATACGGTTCACAAAGTCTTCGTGCTTTTGCTGATCCTCTGCAGACGTTTTAGTATTAAACGAAATAACAGGGAGTAAATCTTCGGTATTAGAGAACATTTTTTTCTCAATCACCGTGCGTAGTTTTTCGTAGCTTGTCCATAGTGGGTTTTTACCGTTGTTGTGTGCACGGGCACGCAGTACAAAGTTCACTATTTCATTACGAAAATCTTTAGGATTAGAAATACCCGCTGGCTTTTCTATTTTTTCAAGTTCAGCATTTAGCGCTGCGCGGTCAAATAGTTGCCCTGTATCGGGGTCGCGATATTCTTGGTCTTGTATCCAAAAATCTGCATAAATAACATAACGGTCAAAAATATTTTGTCCGTATTCTGAGTACGATTCTAAATAAGCGGTTTGCAGTTCTTTACCTATAAACTCGACATATTGTGGAATTAAATAGCCTTTTAAAAAGCCTAAATAACGCTCTTCTATTTCACTTGAAAATTGCTCGCGCTCTATCTGTTGCTCAAGCACATAGAACAAATGCACCGGATTTGCAGCAACCTCAGTGGTATCAAAGTTAAACACACGGGACAAAATTTTAAACGCAAAGCGGGTAGAGAGCCCCGTCATACCTTCATCAACACCTGCGTAATCACGATACTCTTGATACGATTTTGCTTTAGGGTCGGTGTCTTTTAGGGTCTCGCCATCGTATACCCGCATTTTAGAATAGATACTTGAATTTTCTGGCTCTTTTAAACGTGATAGCGTCGTAAATTGCGCCAATGTTTTGAGTGTACCCGGTGCACATGGCGCGTTGTATAGCTCGCTGTGCTCAAGTAATTTATCGTAAATTTTAATTTCTTCAGTTACACGTAAGCAATAAGGGACTTTTACAATATAAACACGGTCTAAAAATGCTTCGTTGTTTTTATTGTTTTTAAAGGTTTGCCACTCAGACTCATTAGAGTGAGCGAGGATCATGCCATTAAAGGGCAGGGCGCTAATACCTTCTGTGCCGTTATAGTTACCTTCTTGGGTGGCGGTAAGTAAAGGATGCAGCACTTTAATAGGCGCTTTAAACATTTCTACAAATTCCATCAGCCCTTGGTTAGCTAAACATAAAGAGCCAGAGTAGGCGTATGCATCAGGATCGTTTTGGGCAAAGTGCTCAAGCTGGCGAATATCGACCTTACCAACCAGTGCTGAAATATCTTGGTTGTTTTCATCTCCTGGTTCGGTTTTGGCAATGCCTATTTGGTTTAAAATAGAAGGGTAGCGTTTAACCACTCTAAACTGGCTAATATCACCATTGAACTCTTTTAAGCGTTTGCCAGCCCAAGGCGACATAATGGTTTTTAAGTAGCGCGGTTTAATACCGTATTCTTTGCTGAGTACGTCTGCATCTTCGATAGGATCAAACAAGGAGAGGGGGTGGTCGTTTACAGGAGACCCTTTAATTGAATAAATAGGCACTTGTTGCATTAAATACTTTAGTTTTTCAGCAATGGATGATTTACCCCCACCAACAGGTCCAAGTAAATAAAGCACTTGTTTGCATTCTTCTAGCCCCTGAGCCGCATGTTTTAAATAAGAGACTATTTGCTCAATGGCGTCTTCCATACCATAAAAATCAGCAAAGGCAGGGTAGCGCGCAACTACTCTATTTGAAAATAATCGACTTAGCCGTGCATCCGTTGCGGTATCTACCATGTGTGGTTCGCCAATTGCCATGAGTAGGCGTTCTGGTGCGCTGGCGTAGGCAGACTTATCGGTTTTACAAATCTCAAGAAATTCAGCGATACTGTATTCTTCTTCCTGTGCCGCTTCGTATCGTGCTTGGTAATGCTCAAAAATCGTCATAATAACCTCCGAAACCCGCTGTAAAAAGGTGCTTACCTTTTAAAGTCTAGTCACGAATGTGTATTTTTGTGCAATAAAATTAAAAATTTAAGTGAAAAAAGATCATGTTACTAAAAGTGTTTTATTAGATGATGAGGCGCTTAGGTGTGATAAACAACAAACAAAAAAAGACGCCTAAGCGTCTTTTTTACATTAGCGTTTAAAGGCTAATTAAGCGAAGTTAGCGTTCGCGAATTCCCAGTTAACAAGCGACCAAAAACCTTTAAGGTAATCTGGACGAACGTTACGGTAATCGATGTAGTAAGCGTGTTCCCATAAATCCACTGTAAGGATTGGAGTAACGCCATCATCAGTTAATGGTGTAGCAGCGTTAGATGTATTAACGATGTCTAGTGAACCATCAGCAAGCTTAACTAACCACGTCCAGCTTGAACCAAAGTTATTTACTGCTTTGTCATTTAATGCATCTTTAAACGCATCAAAAGAACCCCATTTAGCGTTGATTGCATCAGCAACTGCGCCAGTAGGCTCGCCGCCGCCGTTTGGAGATAAGCTGTTCCAGTAAAAAGTATGGTTCCAGATTTGTGCTGCGTTGTTAAATACGCCGCCTTCTGATGAACATACGATCTCTTCTAGAGATTTGTTTTCAAACTCAGTACCAGGGATTAAACCATTAAGCTTAACCACGTAAGTGTTGTGGTGTTTGCCATGGTGAAACTCTAGCGTTTCTTTTGAAATATGTGGCTCAAGTGCGTCGATTGCATATGGTAGTGACGGTAGTTCAAATGCCATTTTTTTATCTCCATCTTCTTTGGTTGATAGTCCATTTGGTAATACGTAATGCCTGTTGAAACAGAGCAGTTACCTATACCAAGCGGTAATATAGTGTTACTATAATTGTTGAGTATTTTACTCAAGTTTAAGCAAACAGCAATGCTATTGCGAAAGACTATTTCAATTGCGGCTTTATTTGCCCATTTTAAGTTATATATTTGTGGTCACGATGAGTTATTTTCAAGACCTAAATATATTTAGCTATCGTTACTTTGAGGTTGTAGATGGAAACCATTGATAAAATTAAACAGCAAATTTCAGAAAATCCAATAATCCTTTTCATGAAAGGGTCACCAAAATTACCAAATTGTGGTTTTTCTTCACAAGCATCGCAAGCGTTAATGTCATGTGGTGAACCATTTGCATACGTTGATATTTTACTTAATCCAGACATTCGTGCTGAGCTTCCAGCATACGCAAATTGGCCAACATTCCCACAACTTTGGGTAGATGGCGAATTAGTTGGTGGTTGTGACATTATTATCGAAATGTTTCAACGCGGTGAATTACAGCCGTTAATTACTGAAACTGCTGCTAAATACAAAGAAGCTGACGCAGAGTAATTTATTACTCAACCTGAGCTCAGGTTATTAAGCTCTTTAAACACAAAGCCACTTTTTAAGTGGCTTTGTTGTTTTTAATTTGTGTAAATTTATGAATAAGGAAGGCTCACTTGTACGTTTAAGCCGCCCTCTATTTTGTTATGTAAACTTATATGGCCTTGGTGCGCTTCTGCTATTTCTCTGCATAAAGCTAGCCCTAAACCGCTCCCCGTACTTTTTGTTGAATAAAAGGGCACTAAAGCATTTGCCATTACTTGCTCGCTCATTCCTTTGCCGCAGTCACTCACATTTATAACACATGCTTGGGGTACAAACTCGACCTGAATATGTATTTCATTGGCGTTGGAACCTGACTCGTGTGAATTTTTTAATAGGTTTATGAGCAGCTGCTCGAGTTGTGTTTGATCAGCTTGTAATTCATTGTGTGAATTTTTTATTTCGTAGCTAAATTGCCAGTGGTTTTTTAAATTATTGAGTGTGTTTTGCCAGTTAACCCGCGTTTTTTGTGGCTGAGGTAATTTAGCAAACTTGCCATAGCCTTGTACAAATTCAGTTAAGTGACTAATTCGCTCATCAATAGTTGCAAATACACGGGCAAGGCGAGGCTCATCAACTTTATTTGCGAGCAATTGTGCGCTGTGTAGCATGGATGACATAGGGCCGAGTGAATTATTTAATTCGTGGCTAATAATGCGTATTACTTTTTTCCACACGGCAACTTCTTGGCGACTAAGTTCACGGGTTAACTGTTTAAATATATATAAATGATGCTTTTGATTATTGAGTAAAAACTCCCCAGTGGCTAAATGCCAAGTTTGCGAGTCTTGATTCTCTATTTCTATATTAAAGAGGCCATCAATACCGTGCTCTATAGCTGTTACTAATTGCAGAGGCGAATTTTCGAGTAATTTACTTAGCTGCATACCTTCAAGGCGAGTTGCTCTATTAAATAAACTACGGCTAATTAGATTACTAAATACCACCGTATTATTATCATTGACCAGCAATAACGCTTGCGGCGAGCTTTGCAAAACTTTATCAAGCATTAACTCGCGCTGGTAAATCCATTGTTTTTCTTGGCGAAGCTGTTTTGCGGTTTGATTATAAAGTTGGCATAGTTTTCCAAGTTCATCATTACTTTTATACGCAAGCAAACTGGAGAGCTCACCATCTTTAAAATTAAGTAATCCGGTTTCAAGCGATTGCATGCCAAGCTTTATTGGCTTGGTGAGAGCTCTTGAAAGTAGAGTGCTAAATGTAAGCGTTAGTAATATTAAAAACAGAGTGTAGTAAATATCAAAGCCACTTAGCGCGGCAATAATAACAACAGGCAGCGCGCTACAAAGCCCGCAAATTAATACAACCTTTTGGCTTAGGGTAAAGTTGCTAATAATGTTTGGCATTAATAATCAATACCCATTTTTTGTAATCGACGATAAAGCGCTTGTCGGCTTAAACCAAATTCACGGGCGACTTTGGCTATAACACCTTGATGAGCGCGCATTGCGTGTTCTATTTCCTGTTTGGTAGGCTCTGCTTTTGCTTCTTGTTGAGCAGTGACCGGTGACGATAGTGCAAAGTCATCGACTGTAAGCGCACCTGTAGGTTTTAGTACCGCTACACGCTTACAAGCGTTTTCTAGCTCTCGAACGTTACCTGGCCATTTGTAGTGTTGAAGTGCTTGCTCTGTGTTTATAGTCAGCTCTCGGTGAGGTAAAAAATGGCTAATAAGTGCTAAAACATCATCTTGTCTTTCGCTTAGGGAAGGCACATTGAGCTCAATTACATTAAGACGATAATATAAGTCTTCCCTAAATCGACCTTGTTGAATTGCTTGTAGTAAGTTTTCGTTAGTGGCCGATATAACCCGCACATTTACCTTTCGTGTTTGTGTTGAGCCTAAACGTTCAAACTCGCCGGTTTGTAGTACGCGTAGTAATTTTATTTGTCCTGAAAGTGGTAAATTACCAATTTCATCTAAAAATAACGTACCGCCATCAGCTGCTTCAAATCGACCAATACGTTGTTTGGTTATCCCCGTATATGCACCGGCTTCAGCGCCAAAAAGCTCGGCTTCTATAAGTTCTTGCGGTAGTGCACCGGCGTTTACCTTAATAAAAGGCTGCGATACAAGCGGGGAGTTTTTTTGAATAATATGCGCAATACACTCTTTGCCACTCCCATTAGGGCCTGTAATTAATGCAGATATATCAGATTTAGCCACTTGAAGCGCCATAGTAACCAGTCGTTCCATCGCAGTACTTTTAAATATTAGCCCAGCAAGGTCTGCATTTTTAAATGTACCTTCACGTTCTTGTTGATGGCGATTATGCGTCGCCATTATTTTTTTAGCACTGCCTAGCTCTATTAAATTACTGATACAAACTAGTAGTTTTGCATCATCCCAGGGTTTTGGTAAGTAATCAGCAGCACCGGCTTTTACAAGCTCAATGGCGGTGGCAAGTTCGGTCCAAGCTGTAATAAGTATAATAGGTAAGTGTGGGTTTATTTCTCGTAGTTCATAAAACAACGCTTTACCTTCTTCGCCAGAGGTGGTGTCACTGGTAAAGTTCATGTCTTGAATTACAAGCTCAATTCGCTGATAGCGAACTATTTGCAGAGCATCAAACGGATTTGTTGCAGTGACTACCGAAAAGTCGTGGATCTCGAGCAACAATGAAAGTGCGTCGAGTACTGCTTGGTTATCATCAACAATGAGTATTTTATGAGTCATAGGTTATTTTTATAATTTTTTGATGGCTACACTGCCTTACTAAGCAGTGTAGCATAGTGATTTACATATAATTAAATAGTGCGAGTTGCAATACTGGGCGAAATATTGGCAGCGCGTTTAGCCGGCGCTAATACTGCAAGTAAACTCATTAAAAATACGGCAATGGCGGTAACGGCTATATAACTTGGCGGTAGTGCGGCTACAGAAAAATACTGCATTAACATTTTCCCAAGTAGTATTGCTGTTACTACACCTAAGGCTAAACCTAGGCTACAAATTAATGCATTTTCTACTAAAAAGTAGCTAACAATAGCTGACTTTCTTGCGCCAAGTGCTCTGCGTGTACCAATTTGCTTAGTACGTTTGCTAATATTAAATAAGGTTAAGCCAAAAATACCGAGAGCGGTTATAAGCACTAAAATAGTGATTAATACTATGAGCATGCGCATCATAAGGCGATCTTGAGCGGTATACTCATTTTTTAATTCATCAAGCCCTTTAATGTTGTTAATAACGCGTTTGCTGTAATTTTCGAGCATGGCATTTTCTATTTCTTTCATTACAGCTGCTCGCTGACCAGGCTTAGTACGAACGGCAACTTGTGCATAACTTGCTGCTTTAATATAAGGAATAAACGCAAGATTATCGGGTTTACTGTCTTTGAGCCACGGGCCTTTCATTTTTCCGATCACGCCAATAATTTTAAGTGGTAGGTCGCCAAAATAAACGATTTTTCCTAAACCATCTCCATCAGGGTAGAGCTCATCAAGTAAGGCTTTAGTGACTATAGTGACGTTGGTGCGCTTTTGTGTAATTTCGTTTGTAACGAGCACTTCATCTTCGGTAAAGTTTCGCCCTGCAATTAAGTTAACGCCGTAGGTATTAATTGCGTGGTCATCTATAAAAATATAAGCGGTCCTGACACTTAGGCCTTCTTGTGGAGCAGGTTTTAAATTAAAGCTCGAAGCGCTGCCACCCCCTGATAGCGGAATACTACTGCTTAATGCGGCATCAACTACGCCTGGCATTTTTCTAAGCATGCTTTCATCAAGCTCAAACTGCTGGCTTAAGTTAATATCAGTACCAAAGGTCATTACATTAAACTTAAATATATCTTGCTCAGGGTAGCCCGTTTCTTGGTTTAAATAGCTAATTCTATCTTGAATAATAAACGCAGCGTTACTGACTATAGCTGTGGTAATTGCAATTTGAATTAGCAGTAATACAGCGCCCACCTTTGAGCGGCATAAGGCGTTAAATATAGGTTTTATTTCTAACATTGTGACATTCCTTATTGGCTCTTAAGATAAATAGCAGGATTGGTTTTACACACTAACCAAGCTGGGTATAAACCAGCTAAAATGCAGGTTGTAATTGCAATCAATGGGGCGCTCAATAGCATGGTTAAATCCATTGTCGCTAAGTTTTCATAGTAGTCGTAGCTTTGCCCTACGCCCATTAAGCCAAGTTGTGCTAGTACAATTCCTAGCATGCCACCTATAAAGCCAAGCATGGCGACCTCAACTAAGTGCTGTAAAAATATTTGCCTTTTACTAGCACCTAATGCGCGTCTTACACCTACTTCTGGCGCTCTGCGTAAAAACTTAGCTAAAAGTAAACCTAAAATATTGGCTAAGCAGACACCTAAGAACATAAAGCTCAGGCCCACTAAAATTTTATTGTCTTCGGTGACGACGTTGTTATATTGCATCCATTGGTTTACATCGCGAAGTTTATACTCAAGTTCTTTACGATTAAATCGACCACGTTTTTGTTGTTCTTGCATATAGGCTAATAAGTAATTTTGATAGGCTTGTTTTTGTTCAAGCGTATTTAGCTCTGCCCAAAACTGAATCCATACTTGCTCAGATTGCAGTTTATCTGCAAAGGTTGGTGTGTTTTCGTGTTTCCATCCATTGCTATTGCCCCAACTTACTAGCTCTTTTGTCTTTATTAAGTTAAAGGGCATAAATAACTCTTCTACTTGATTAAATGCACCGTTATTTAAATCATAATATTTAATATTGAGAGGCCAATGGTTAATAACACCAACTACTTGATAGCTTGCATCATCTAAGTAAATCAGTTCTCCGACAGAGTTTTTTCCTGCAAATAGTTTATCGTTTATCTCTTGGGTAATAACAACCACAGGTGCGGCAGAGTCTTCTTGCTCTTTGCTCCAAGCCCCTCCGTATAAAAATGACAAATTAAACATGCTAAAAAAGTCAGGCGTTGTCATGCGAGCATTACCTATAAAAGGTTTTATTTTGTCGGAGTCTAGATAAACTGAAAAGCCGGTACGCATCATAGCCACTTTTTTCTCTGGCGTGGGTGCGTTTAATAAGTTCTCTGCATCTTGGTAGGTCAATTGCAGTGGCATGTTATCTTCTGTCCACCACGTACTACCATCGTCCATTATTTGTAATTGCACACTGTAAAGTTGGCTGCTTTTTTCTGGGATAGGATCGGCCGACATCATGTGATAAACACTAAGGCTGGTCATTGTTATGCCTATACCTATCGCAATGGCAAGTACCATTAAAAAGCTAACCAATGGGGTGCGCTTGAAGCTGCGCCAACTTAAATCTAAATAATGAATAAACATTAGTTAAACCCCCGATGCTGTTTTTATAGTTTGCGCGCCTTGATAAACTGTAAAGTCGGCAAGTTGCCCATCAACTACTTGAATATTACGCGGAGCACGGCGGGCTAATTCGCTATCATGCGTTACCATTATTATAGTGGCACCGTCGCGATTTATTTGCTCAAGTAACTCCATAACTTGGCGAGCCATTAAGCTGTCAAGGTTACCTGTTGGCTCATCGGCAAGTAAAAAACGAGGTTCACCAGCAAGCGCACGAGCTATTGCCACACGTTGTTGCTGGCCACCGGAGAGTTGCTGAGGTAAGTGTTTAGCGCGAGATGCTAAACCAACTTGTTCAAGGCATTGCTCAATTCGACGTTTTCGCTCATTTGCTTTAATCCCTCTATAGCGAAGAGGAACTTCTATGTTTTCATATAAATTTAAATCAGGGATCAAATTAAAGCCTTGGAATATAAAGCCAATTTTTTGATTCCGTAAATCAGCACGTTGGTTATCGTTTAGGCTGCCAACATTAACGCCATCTAACAGGTACTCACCTTCGTTAAAAGGCTCGAGCATACCTGCAATATTTAAAAAGGTTGTTTTTCCTGAGCCGCTAGGACCGGTAACAGCAATAAATTCGCCTTCGTTTACTTGCAGGTTAAAGTCTCGAAGCGCATGGGTTTGTACCATTTCTGTTTGGTATACTTTACTTACATTGTTCATTTGTAACATGGTTGTTCCTAATTATTTTTAGCGTTGGTTGAGAACGTCTGTTTAATTTAATAAAATCGTATCGGCTTGCTTAAAGTCGCTGTAGCTTGAAATAATAATTTCATCGTTTTCTTTTAGTCCGCTCAAAAGCTCAACCGCATTAATGCTGGTGGCGCCTATTGTAATAGGTATACGCTTTGCAATATTGCCTTCTACCTTATAAGCAAAAGTTCCGTCTTGCTGCATAAAAGCGCCGCGTTTTACCTGCATTACACCTTCTCGGTTGTCGAGTAAAATACGTGCAGTTAAGCGTTGGTTTTGACGGATGTTGTTAGTAACACCTTTAAATCGGACGCGTGCTGTTACTTCACGATTATTAACTTCTGGTGATATGGCGGATAAATTCCCCATCACTGTTTCATTGCCTAACTTAAGCTCTACTTCCATACCGAGTCCTAATTCGTTGGCGTAACTTTCAGGTACTTGAAGTTCCGCTTCGAAATTACTTAAGTCGACGAGAGTCATAAGAGGTTGGCTTTGCGTCACTGCGGCTTTTTGTTGCACTAATAGGTTACCCACGATCCCTGTAACGGAAGCCTTAATAGATAGGTTGCTTACTTTTCTGATTAAATCATCAACAATAAGTTGTTGGCGGGTCACATCACTTTTAGCAGCTTGTAGTTCAAAGGCGAGCGTGTCTTTGGCAAGCAATACCTCTTGTTGTGCATGTTTATACGAGAGCTTAGCTCGGGATAAATCATCTACTGCTTTTTCAAGATCAATTTGGCTAATTAAGTGCTTTTGAATTGATAACTGCGCCCGGCGATTTTCGCGCTCAGCGGCGTTAAGCTCAACTTGTGCCATATCGAGTGTTTTATTTAAAGTGAGTGTTTGGCGTCTTGCTTGCAAATGCTGCCTTTGCTGCTCGCCTTGTAGTCTTTTAAGTACAGACTCCTGTTGCTTTAATTCATTAGTTAACTCAGGGCTTTGCAGCAGGGCAAGTGTGTTGCCTTGCTTTACTGTATCGCCGGCCTTTACTTTTAAATCTATAAAACCACGTTCTGGGCTGTAGATTTTAGGAGCATTAGCAGCAACAATTTTACCACTGGCGGCAATGTCTCGAATGAGCGCTTTAACATGTACTTTGGCAACCTGTACTTTTGAGCGGCTAATAGAGCTTTTAGCGCTATGACTCGTTAAAAAAATATAAGCAATTGTAGAGGCTGCAATGAAAATAACCGCAGTGATGATCGCGTATTTTTTATAGCTTATAGGTGCCTTTACTTGTACGTCTTGTGCGCTGGTATCTTTAATCATTTAATCCCCCCCTACATTGCTTTTATGTATTTTTCGCACAGCAGTAATAAAGCTGCGGTGCAAATGGCGGCAATAGGAGAGAGCAAAAATAAGCTTAGAGTAAACATGGTAATTCCAATTAGCGATTATATGTAAAGCTATACGATTAATATGCCAACTAATATCGCATTGATATTAAAGTGCTTTTTATTTTTTGTTCTTTAAAATGATGTCCGCGGACAGTTTTTATGTCCGCATCGGACACCGCTTTAAATAAAAATTCACTATTAATGTACAAAAAAGGACATGAACTTTCATAACTATACTAATGAGCAGCAATAATCGGGGATGTTAAGCCATTAAAGTAATGAAATAGCATAAAACTATCTAAATGTTAACTGAATAGCGCTTCACGTGTTGAATACTTATTCACTTTTGTCTGGCTTTACGTTTACGTAAGCTGCAGCTTTGAGCGCTTGTGTTTTTTACAATATGTTAAACTTGACACCAGTGTCATGAAAAAATAGTGGTTAAAATAACGCTAAATGTTAAAAATAATGATAAAAAGAAATCTTGCTATGAAGTGAGAAATATTCAAGAATGTGAATATGTATTCAAAGTGCTATTGACTCTATTTAAGATAGAGGCTAGTTTTGTCCGTCTGTTAGCAAATCGTCGAGCAGTTCATCCACGCTAACAGTGCAGCAAGGGGAGGGGTCTATGTTATACGACTCAAAGTTAGAAAAAGAAAATTGTGGCTTTGGCTTAATAGCCCAAGTTAATGGTCAAGCTAGTCATAGGCTTATTCGTACTGCTATTACGGGGCTTGATCGCATGCAGCACCGTGGCGGTATATCTGCCGATGGTAAAACAGGTGATGGCTGTGGTTTATTATTACAAAAACCAGATAGCTTTTTCCGTGCAATTGCCAGTGAACATAATTGGCACTTAGGCAAAAACTACGCAGTGGGTATGATATTTTTAAATTCAGACCCTGTTTTAGCACAAGCTGCAAAACAAATACTTAGCGAAGAATTAGAAAAAGAAACGCTAAATATTTTAGGTTGGCGTGTTGTACCAACCGACCCATCTATGTTGGGTCCTATTGCTGTACAGCAATTACCAGGTTTTGAACAAATTTTTGTTAGCGCGCCAGAAGGTTGGCGTTCTAAAGACTTAGAGCGTCGCTTATATGTAGCACGCCGCCGCGCTGAAAAGCGCATTGTTGATGATGAAGCTTTCTATATCGCAAGTCTATCTGGTTTGGTAACTATCTATAAAGGCTTAATGATGCCTGCGGATTTACCTAATTTTTACCTAGATTTAGCTGATATTCGTATGACGAGTGCGATTTGTGTTTTCCATCAGCGCTTTTCTACTAATACTCAGCCGCGTTGGCCTTTAGCTCAACCTTTCCGCTATTTAGCACACAATGGTGAAATTAATACTATTGAAGGTAACCGCCAGTGGGCACGCGCACGTTCTTATAAATTTGCGTCACCGCTTATTCCTGATTTACAAAGCGCAGCGCCGTTTGTAAACGAAACCGGTTCTGATTCATCAAGCCTAGATAATATGCTTGAGCTATTTTTAGCTGGCGGCATGGATTTATTCCGCGCTATGCGTATGCTCGTGCCGCCTGCATGGCAGAAAAACCGTGCAATGGACGACGATTTACGTGCATTTTACGACTTTAACTCTATGCATATGGAACCATGGGATGGCCCGGCAGGTATTGTTATGTCGGATGGTCGTTTTGCGGCGTGTAACCTTGACCGTAATGGACTTCGCCCAGCACGTTATGTAATTACACAAGATGGTTTTATTACGCTTGCATCAGAAGTGGGTATTTGGGATTACACTGCCGATGAAGTGGTTGAAAAAGGCCGTGTTGGTCCAGGTGAATTATTAGTTATTGATACTAAACTTGGCAAAATCTGGCACTCGGATGAAATCGATCAAGATTTAAAATCTCGCCATCCTTACAAGTCATGGCTTGAAGAAAACGTTAAACGTTTAGTTCCATTTGAAGAACTTACTGAGCAAGACGCTGGTAATCGCTCATTTGATGACGAAACGCTAGCTAAATATCAAAAAATGTTTGGTTATACCAACGAAGAGCTTGATAGCGTTATTCGTGTAATGGGTGAAAACGGCCAAGAAGCGACAGGCTCAATGGGTGATGACACGCCATTTGCTGTGCTTAGTGAAGGGCATCGTTCACTTTATGATTACTTCCGCCAAAAATTTGCGCAAGTAACAAATCCACCTATCGATCCACTACGTGAAAACCATGTAATGTCGCTTGCAACCTGTATTGGTAGTGAGCAAAACGTATTTAACGAAACAACGGGCCACGCTAAGCGCCTACAGTTTGATACACCAATTTTAATGTACGCAGACATGCAGCAGCTATTAAATGCTGATGAAGCGCACTACAGCTACTGTAAAATTGATATTACCTATACAGTTGAAGAGGGTTTAGAAAACGCGGTTACGCGTATTTGTGACCAAGCACAAGAAAAAGCAGCTGCGGGCTGTATCATGCTTATTTTAACTGACCGTAACTTTGATGAAATAAATTTACCAATTCCAGCAGCTATGGCTGTAGGTGCGGTACAAAAACGCTTAGTTGATAACAACTTGCGCTGTGAATCAAATATTATCATTGAAACTGGCAGCGTGCGAGATGCGCACCAGTTTGCTGTGCTATTAGGTTTTGGTGCTACGGCAATTTATCCATACCTTGCGTATGAATCGTTAGTTGCGATGAGCGACAGCAAAATTATTGATAAGTCGTATTGCGAAGTGACCCTTGCTTATCGTAAAGCCATTAATAAAGGCTTGTACAAAATTATGTCTAAAATGGGCATAAGTACGGTTGCGTCTTATCGTTGTTCAATGTTGTTTGAAGCGGTGGGATTATCTGATGCGATTATTGAAATGTGCTTTAAAGGCGTTGCAAGTCGTATACAAGGTGCATGCTTTACCGACTTTGATGACGATCAGCAAAGTTTGCACAAACTTGCTTTAAGTAAGCGTAAATTATTAAGCCACGGTGGTTTATTTAAGTACGTTCACGGTGGTGAGTATCATGCTTATAATCCAGATGTTATTCAAACCCTGCAAAAAGCGGTTCGATCAGGTGATTATAAAGACTACAGTGCGTACGCTGATTTAGTTAATAATCGTCCAATTGCGACTTTGCGCGATATGTTAGCGCTTAAACTACCTGAGCAAGGTATAAGCATCGATGAAGTAGAGTCTGCAGAAAACCTATACAAGCGTTTTGACTCAGCAGCAATGAGTATTGGTGCTTTATCACCAGAAGCGCATGAAGCGCTAGCAATTGCAATGAACCGCTTAGGTGGTTGTTCAAACTCGGGTGAAGGCGGTGAAGATAAACTGCGTTATGGTACAGAGAAAAACTCGCGTATTAAACAAGTCGCTTCAGGTCGATTTGGTGTAACGCCTCATTACTTACGCAGTGCTGACGTTATTCAAATTAAAGTAGCGCAAGGTGCAAAACCAGGCGAAGGTGGACAATTACCAGGTGAAAAAGTAACGCCGTATATTGCTAAGCTTCGTTATTCGGTACCAGGTGTTACGTTAATTTCGCCACCACCGCATCACGATATTTACTCAATTGAAGATTTAGCACAGCTAATTTTCGATTTAAAACAAGTAAACCCTAAAGCACTTATTTCTGTAAAACTTGTTTCAGAGCCAGGTGTGGGAACCATTGCAACAGGTGTTGCTAAAGCATATGCCGATTTAATTACTATTTCTGGCTACGATGGCGGTACAGGCGCAAGCCCACTTACTTCTGTTAAATATGCGGGTAGCCCATGGGAGCTTGGACTTGCTGAAACACAGCAAGCACTAGTTGAAAATGGCCTTCGTCATCGCATTCGCCTGCAAACAGATGGTGGCTTAAAAACAGGTTTAGATATTATTAAAGCGGCAATTTTAGGTGCTGAAAGCTTTGGTTTTGGTACTGGTCCAATGGTTGCCCTTGGGTGTAAATACTTACGTATTTGTCACTTAAATAACTGTGCGACCGGTGTTGCAACACAAGACGAAACACTTCGTCAAAAGCATTATCACGGCTTACCAGAAATGGCGATGAACTACTTTAAGTTTATAGCGCAAGAAGCGCGTGAAATTATGGCTAGCCTAGGCGTTGCAAATTTAACTGACTTAATTGGCCGTTTAGATTTATTAGAAGAAATTGAAGGCAAAACTGCAAAGCAGAAGAAAATTGATTTATCGTCTGTTATTGCTCAGCCGAACAACCCAACTGGCGAAACGCTTTATTGTAGTGCGCCTAACAGTTCGCATTATCTAGGTAAGTTAAACGAAAGTTTATTAGCTAAAGCGCAAGAGGCAATTGATACGTCAAGCGGTATCTCGCTTGTGAGTCGTATTTGTAATACTGACCGCTCTGTAGGTGCAATGCTTTCGGGTTATATTGCTGATAAACACGGTAATCAAGGTATGGCGGCAGACCCCGTAGCAATTGAATTACACGGTACGGCGGGTCAATCGTTTGGTGTTTGGAATGCCGGTGGTCTTGAAATGACATTGGTTGGTGATGCTAACGATTACGTAGGTAAAGGCATGGCAGGCGGTAAGTTAGTTATTCGTCCACCACTTGGCTCATCTTTTGAAAGTCATAAAGCAACCATTGCTGGAAACACATGTTTGTACGGCGCTACAGGCGGAAAACTTTTTGCAGCGGGTTGTGCCGGTGAGCGCTTTGCAGTTCGTAACTCAGGTGTGCAAGCGGTTGTTGAAGGTGTAGGTGACAACGGTTGTGAATACATGACCGGTGGCGTTGTGTGTGTACTTGGTAATGTAGGTGTTAACTTTGGCGCGGGCATGACTGGTGGTTTTGCTTATATTTTAGATGAGCGAAATGATTTTGAAAAACGCATTAATCCAGAGCTTGTAGAAATAGTAACACTAGACGAATTAACGTCACATCAAGAGCATTTACGCGGCTTAATTGCTGAGCATTTAGAGCTTACGGGTTCGTGCAGAGCTGAAAGCATTTTAGCTAACTTTGAACTGTACTTACCGATGTTCAAATTAGTAAAACCAAAATCAAGCGACGTAAAAAGTTTACTCGGGCATCGCGCTCGCAGTAGTGCCGAACTACGTGTTCAGGCGCAATAAGGGGGCAGTATGAGCGAAAATGTATATCAATTTATAGACGTGCAGCGTGTAGACCCACGCAAAAAACCAATCTCGTCACGTAAAAAATCTTTCGTAGAAATTTACGAACCCTTTTCAGAGAATCAGGTTAACTCACAAGCTGATCGTTGTTTAGATTGTGGTAACCCGTATTGTGAGTGGAAGTGCCCAGTACATAACTACATTCCACAATGGTTAAAGTTAATACGCACAGGTCGTATTATAGAGGCAGCTGAGCTTTCACATCGTACAAACAGTTTACCAGAAGTGTGTGGCCGCGTTTGCCCACAAGACCGCTTGTGTGAAGGCTCGTGTACATTAGATGAAGAGTTTGGTGCTGTAACGATTGGTAATATTGAAAAATACATTACCGATGAGGCATTTAAAATGGGCTGGAAGCCTGATATGTCTTATGTAACTTGGACCGACAAAAAAGTAGCTATTATTGGTGCAGGCCCAGCTGGTTTAGGGTGTGCTGATATTTTAGTTCGTAACGGCGTAAAACCAGTGGTGTTTGATCGTCACCCAGAAATTGGCGGACTACTCACGTTTGGTATTCCTTCTTTTAAACTTGAAAAAGAAGTGATGCAAAAGCGCCGTGAAATTTTCACTGAAATGGGCGTGGAGTTTAAGTTAAATGTTGAAGTAGGTGTTGATATTACGCTTGATCAAATTTTAGCTGATTACGACGCCGTATTTTTAGGAGTTGGTACGTATCAAAGTATGCGTGCAGGTCTTGAAAATGAAGATGCACCAGGTGTTCACGATGCACTCCCGTTCTTGATTGGTAACACTAACCGTGTAATGGGCTATGACGAGACTAAGCAGCCGTGTATTGATATGGCTAACCAAAAAGTAGTTGTACTTGGTGGTGGTGATACAGCGATGGACTGTGTGCGTACGTCTATTCGTCAAAATGCTGCAAAAGTAACGTGTGCTTATCGTCGTGATAAAGAAAATATGCCTGGTTCTAAACGTGAAGTTAAAAACGCCAAAGAAGAAGGCGTTATATTTACCTATAACGTTCAGCCTAAAGGTATTGTATTGAACGATAAAGGTAAAGTAACTGGCGTTAGAATGGTTAAAACTAAATTAGGCGAACCTGACGCAAATGGCAGAAGTCGTGCTGAAGAAGTACCTGGTTCAGAGCATGTGATAGAAGCTGACCAAGTTATTATGGCATTTGGTTTCCAGCCTCACAAAATGGATTGGTTAGAAAAATACGATGTAGAAATAAACCACTGGGGCGGCATTAATGCACCAGAACAGGGTGAATTTACACATCAAACAACGAACCCTAAAATATTTGCTGGTGGCGATATTGTGCGTGGTTCAGATTTAGTGGTAACCGCTATTTTTGAAGGACGTAATGCTGCAGAAGGTATTATGGATTACTTAAAAGTTTAATTGTTCGTATTAATAAAATAAATAAGAAGCAAGCCAACTGGCTTGCTTTTTTTATTGTTTGATTCGAATGTAATGCCAACGTAGTTAGCCACAAACGGTATTATATTAATATCACCTGTAGCATAGCTTGCTTTAGCGACACCTTGAGCTTTTACCTTTAGTGTAACTACCAAGAGGGATTATTTTGCTTTAGTGAGGGTGTGCTTGTTTCGAGCTAAATACGGATGCTTTGGGCATCTATTAAGCAGCCTTGAGGGTTAATTTATACATGCAAACTTTACGCTTTACGTAACCAACACAAGGGTACAGGCATATACTTATAGCAACTCGAGTTTTTGGATTTTCAGCAGTACTAGCTAACGTTATTTGGCCATAATCTGTAGCTTCTTTTGTTGCTTAATATGCTATAACTCTTGTTTGCATCGTTGTATAAATACTTTGATGTGAAGAGTTAATTGATTGGTTGCTTGTCTAAATACATATATACAGTACCGTTAACACCATCTTTAACTGCGAGTGTTATACCACTACTTTTACTATTACTCAGTACTATTAGTGCGGGTAGTGTGGGAATAAAAAAGTAAACTTATTTATTTTTTAACTCTTAATGTTATTGCATTATCCCTAACAAAGGTAAGTAATGGTTAAAGTATTCGCTTTTATCAACCCGAAATAACTAATCTTAAGAGTTGATTTAAATATAAAGTTGGTCCATTATCGCACGCTGTTTACGGTTTGCTTACTTTTTGTCTACAAGTAAGCTTTTATATATTAATAAAATAAATAGAAATTATGTACGAATATTCAAACAAGTCGGAAAGGAAACTCATTGTTCGATTCTTCTCTTCAATAGGGTTTATAGCAACGTTTTCTATGGCTAGCTTAGCATTTATTAATAGCAGTTATTTATTAGCGTGTACCTTGGTGGTTTCTTCGTTTGTTTATTTATTGGCATTTAGCATAAGTAGGGGAGTAGAGAAGTCAGGCACTGTAATTTTATACAACCTTTATGCACTAATGTTTTACCTAGTCCTCACTGGTGGAGCACAAGGAACAGGGCCTATATGGATATTCATAGTGTCTCCAGTTACTTATTCAATACGCGGACTTAAACGAGGTACATTTGATATAATTTTGTTTTTATTAGCGATTGTTTTAGGCTTTTACTGCGCTGATACATTCAATATATATGACTATAGTCCGGAACAGTTTCCTATCAGAATCATACTCGCTTTTATAATTGTCGCGTCGCTGAGTGGCTACTACGAGTTTTCAAGAGAAAAATACAGCAGTAAAATAATTGCTTTGAGTCAAAAAAATGAATTTTTAGCAACTATAGATCCACTCACTAACCTGCCAAACCGTCGCTATACCATGAATAAGCTTGTGGCTTTTAAAAGTGAGCTGAAAGATAATAATACTCCCTTTGTAATTTTATTAGCTGATGTAGATAATTTTAAAAAAATTAATGATCAATTCGGCCATGATTTTGGCGATGAAGCACTTATTCAGTTAGCTAAAACCTTTGATAAAAGTATTCCAAAAAATGCGATTGCATCACGTTGGGGCGGAGAGGAGTTTTTAATTGTTATCCCAAATGCAACAGTTGAGCAGGGGGAGCAAGTTGCAGAAAAAATCCACAACGCCCTTAAAGCTTCAGTTGTGAGCTTATTTTCAGATAGTACCAATATTACGCTAAGTATTGGTGTTATCTCTGCAAGTGCTGAACGCTCAATTGATCTTGATATCAAGCGTGCTGATGAACTACTTTATAAAGCAAAAGCGCAAGGTAAAAACAGAACGTGTTCTTCTTAAAAGTTTATCTACTTTAATCCATTGAAAACGAATCAAGTGATGGCTTTATTTTAGCCTTTCTGCGCTTTACGCTCATGTAACACATTGCATTACAGGCAATCTGCATTGTAATTAATAGCCAATAACTTATGCCTAAGTCACTTAGGTTATTTATTTTTTCGCTAGTAAAGTAATAGGCTACGGCGATTATCTGAAGAACTAAAAAGCTATTTAAAAACCCCAGTAAACGCTGTTTAAAGTAAGTATGCTTATATTTACTAAAAATAATTAAACAGCTGCTTAGCGCTAATAAAAACCAACTTAAAATGATACAAAAATTAACTAAAGTACTGTGCATTATTTAATCCTTCAAAGCTCTATTAACCAATGTTAGGCATGGGCCATTATTAGTTCTTTAGCATTCGCTTTAGCTGTTTTACTGATATTATCACCACCAAGTAAGCGAGCTATTTCATTAATACGACCATCTTTATTCAAAGGCAGCATATGAGTGAACGTTTCGCCTTGTGCTATTTCTTTAGCTACAAAAAATTGTTGGTGTGCGCTACTAGCAACTTGCGGTAAATGGGTAACACAAATCACTTGAGTAGACTTACCTAACTGGCGCAATAGTTTGCCTACGGCTGATGCTGTAGGGCCAGAAATACCTACATCAACTTCATCAAAAATAAGCGTTGGGGTTGTTACTTTTTGGGCAATAATTACCTGTATAGCAAGGCTAATTCGCGAAAGCTCACCACCTGAGGCTACTTTAGCTAACGGCTGAAGTGGTTGCCCCGGATTAGTTGATACTAAAAACGACACATTATCGTACCCTAAGCTATTAGGTGCGCGGCTACTCTCTTGAGTTAAAGCTATTTCAAATACACCGTTTTCCATCGATAAATTAGCCATGCTTTCACTTATTAGTGTGTTAAGTGTATTAGCATACTCATAGCGACTTTTACTTAGTTCATCGGCAGCTTGCTTATAACTAATTAACGCGCTTTCTATTTCTGACTCTAGTTGCTCCAGACGATTACTATTATTACTTATTGACTCAAGCTCCTGAGCAATCGATTGATGAAACTCAACTAGCTGCTGTGGTTTTATGTGATGCTTACGCGCTAAATCCATCGCACCGCTTAGTCTATTTTCTACTTCACCTAAACGAGCAGGATCTAAATCTGCTTGCTCAGTATAATTTCGAACTTCACGGCTTGCTTCTTCAACTTGTACTGCGGCTTCACTAAGGAGCGCTGCTACGCCTGCTAAGCTTTCGTCGTATTGAGCCAGCTCAGCGAATTGTTGGGCACTGTGCTGCAGCATTGAACAAGCATTTTGTTCATCACTTTCATATAAGTATTGTAATTCACGTTGGCACGATTCTAATATTGTTTGGCTGTTACTAAGTTTGTAATGCTCGGCCTCAATTAAATCAAACTCACCTTCTTGTAAGGCAAACTCATCGAGCTCTGCAACTTGGTATTCTAACAATTGTTTTTGCGCTGCTTGTTGCTGCTGTTGTTGCTCTAAATGTTTAAATTCTTTTTGTAAGTTAGCAAACTGTTTATAGTTGTTATTTACATCATTTACTAAGTGGTGATGCCCTGCGTAGGCATCTAAAAGCTGTAACTGATGCTCAGCTTTTAATAAGTGTTGGTGGGCATGTTGTCCATGAATAGATATTAAATATTGACCAAGTTCTTTTAATTGTGATGCGGTAACGGCACTGCCATTAATATAGCTTTTACTGCGTCCATTTTTGCAAACAACACGACGCAATAAACATTCATTATCGTCATTGTTTAGCATATGTTGCTCTAAAAACGATTGAGCTAGCGGTAAATCTGTTAGGTCAAATTGAGCGCATACTTCTGCTTTATCAGAGCTTGGGCGCACTGCTGATGCTTCAGCTCGTTCACCTAAACATAATGATAGCGCATCAATAGCAATAGATTTACCAGCACCTGTTTCGCCAGTGATCGCGGTCATACCGCTGCGCCATTCTGTGCTTAAATTACTAACAATTGCAAAATTTTTAACTTCTAAACCAATTAACATACTGTTTATCCATCCAGTCAATTGACTGTTAATTTATACAGTGTTTTGGTTTTTTGCAAATTAATTTTTTATTATTTATGCAACGCTTACATCTTGAGTAAATTGTGTATCAGAAGTTTTTGGGGAGGTATCAATTTGATCATCAACAATATCAGTAGCTTGTATAATGTCTTCGGTTTTAAGTAGCCCGATAAGTGGAGGTAAAGTATTTAGGTAAAAACTCTTATTGTATAAAATTCCTTGCTGAGGTAACTCAGATACAAAGTACTGTATATTATCAATCAATGGCTGGATTATATTCGTTTGATTAGTTTTAATTAACTCGTTGGACAACGTATTAATTAGTAGGTCAGCGGTATCTTCAAGTTGTTGCAAATTCTCGTCTGTATGCGATTGCACAACAAAAAAATTATTTACAATAGCTTGAATACGAGGAACGTATTTTGGGCGAATTATTTTAGCATCAAGAAGATCATTAAGCTTTGCTTTAAGGCGTGAATTTACATGCGAAACACGTTCATTAAATAGCTTTTTTCTAGCTTCGATTGCTTTTTTACGATTACTCTCAATTTTGAGGTAACTGTATAAAAGTGTAATTAATAGCAGTAAAGCAAAGAATACTACATAAGTCATTGCTACTCGTTCCTAAATTATTTGATTATTATTTTAAGCCGCCATTTTGCTTTATAGTACTAAATTTGGCAATAAAATTAGTACAAACGACTACCCCAATTTAGTTTTGTACGTAAAACGTTGTAGTACGAGTAATTTTTTGGATGAATTAAGCGCAGTTGTTTATCCGCTTTTTTAATTACTACCTCATCGCCGGGTAATACGGCAAGCACAACATGGCTGTCGCAACTTACCTGTAGGCTATCTGTATTTTCTAGGCTTAGCTTTAAGCGTACTTCGTTATCGGCATCGACCACTAAAGGTCTGCTAGATAAGGTATGAGGAAACATAGGCACTAACGATATTGCATTTAGCTCTGGCGTTAAAATTGGCCCGCCACCTGAAAGTGAATATGCCGTAGAGCCAGTAGGGGTTGATACTATTAAACCGTCAGAGCGCTGAGAAAACACAAAGTCATTATTTATAAAAGCTTCAAACTCAATCATATGCGCTACTTTATCGGCATGAAGTACCGCCTCGTTAACGGCAGAATTTGCACTCTTTAATTCGTTGTGGCGATATACTTCTACTTCTAATAAAAAGCGTTTTTCTTCAAGGTACTCACCACTGAGGACTTGCTCTAAGCTCGCTTCAAACCCTTCAGGGTTTAAATCAGTTAAAAAGCCAAGGTTACCTCTATTTACTCCAATTACAGCAATGTTAAAGCGCGCAAGCACGCGTGCAGCACCAAGCATGTTACCGTCACCGCCTACAACAATAGCTAAATCGGCTTGTTCTCCTAAGTCGACTAACTTAACAAGTTTGTCATGCGGGATATCGTCTAATTGACTCCCTGTGCGTTTTTCTACTATTACCTCAAAACCAAGCGCAAGTAAAAATGTATGTAAGCGCTGAAGGGTAGCAGCGGCTCCCGGGTGATTAGGTTTGCCAATTAGGCCTATGGTATTAAAAGGAGAGTCCATAATGTACGCACAAAAAGATTTAATAATTGTAGAGTAACTCAAAACAGAAGTGTTTGAAAATACAGATTATAGCAATATTATAAACCTTCAATTTTATTCGCAGTGAGTTAACTGCACGACTTGAAAAACAACTAAACGCCCCGATATCTCTTTCATGCAACAAGATGTAGATACCATGAAACTAAACTCACGAGATCAGCAAATTTTTTCAGCTGTTATGAACATGTACTGTAATGGTGAAGGCTTGCCTGTTCCATCAACAAAAATTGCCAAGCTCAAAGGCATGGCAGTATGCTCGGCTACGGTTCGTAATGCTATGGCTCGCTTAGAAAAAGTGGGGCTATTGTATTCACCTCATACATCTGCAGGACGAGTGCCCACAAATGAAGGGTTTGATTATTGGTTTGATGAGTTTTTTCCACTCGCTGACATTGCTAATTATTGGCAACCAGAGCAATCGCAACTCGTTGAACTAGCACATGGTTTGAGCCAAAAATACCAAATATGTTGTTGTGTTGGTTTACCACAAGCCAGCTCGCAGCAAGTGTTTAGAGTAGAAGTGCTTGATTTTGATTCTACCGACTGGCTTATTTTATTAATAGACAGGGCTGGGCAGAGCCACAACATTTGTATTGATAAACCTCATGATTCGTCAGATTCTGTTCGTTATCAGTTTGCAACATGGTTGAACACCGTATTTAGCCAACAAACTCTTATGGAGGGTTTGTATCGTATGCAGGCGATGGCAAATACAGCGCCTCGAAATTGTCATGATTCGCTTAATCAATGGACGCGACAGCTAAGTCAAAAATTAGGCTCAGATAATAGTATTGTAGTTGGCGAAAATTACCTCTATAAACAAATCGATTGTGAGCAAAGTTTAAATATTGGTGTTTCGTTTTTAAATTATGTAGAAGATAAACTCGCTTTTAAAAACGGTGTATCGGTACTTAATAGCGAAAAATTGCCTTTTACTGAGTGTGATGAATTGATCGTAATAAGCGTGCCGTACTTTCAAAATCAAGAATACCAAAGCCGCTTTTGTATAATTTGCCCTAAATCAGCGCAAATCGAAGAAATAATTCGAGAATTTAAATTAATTGAGGCATCTAACTCTTGAATCTTTTTATTCAATCCCCATAATTACCGCAGTTGTAAAGAATTGGAGCACGTATTTTATGTCTGAGCAGACACAAAACCCTGAGCAAGAAGTAGAATTAAACGAAGAAATTTCTAAAATGCAGGCTGATGTAGAAGCAGCAGTAGAAGCCGCTGATCAACATGCAGAAGAAGAGCAAAGCCCTGAAGCAGAAATAGCTATGCTATATGCAGAGCTTGAAGCTGCTAAACAAACTATTGCTGATCAAAAAGATGGTGTTGTTCGTGCTGCAGCAGACGTAGACAACATTCGTCGTCGTGCAGCACAAGATGTAGAAAAAGCGCATAAGTTTGCACTAGAAAAATTTGCTAACGAATTACTACCTGTAATTGATAATCTTGAGCGTGCTATTGAGTTTTCTGATAAAGAAAATGAGACTTTAAAGCCGTTGCTTGAAGGTATCGATATGACAGTTAAAAGCTTTAACGATGCTGTTGCAAAGTTTGGTGTTGAAATTGTAAACCCTCAAGGTGAGCAGTTTAATCCAGATTTTCATCAAGCAATGTCAATTCAACCAAGTAACGATGTAACACCTAATACAGTACTTGCTGTTATGCAAAAAGGTTACACATTGAATGGTCGTTTATTACGCCCTGCAATGGTTATGGTTTCTAAAGCTGCTGATGCTTAATTGAATTATTAGTTTTAAAAAATGCCTCATATTGAGGCATTTTTTTTGTCTTTTTTATAGTGAATTAACTGTACGAGCATAGTAAGCAAAACAGCGCTGAACATTAAACTTGAAAACGGCACTGCGCTTTTTGCATGCATAATAGCGAGTAGTGGGCCAACTAATGCGCCACTGCCAAAACGAAGTGTGCCAATTACGGCCGTTGCCGTGCCTGTGTTTTTTTCAAACTTCATTAATATTAGCGAGTCAGCATTACTTGCAGTGACGCCTAAGCTCATCATTAATGGCGCAATAGCAGCCACAATATAATAAAGTGATAAATGCAATAAGCTAAATGTTAACAAAGCCAGCCCCGATACAAATCCAAATGTAAGCCCAATATAGAGCATTTTTCGAGAGCCCAGCCTTGGTACAATTCGCGTATTTAAAAAGTTACCAAACATCAGCGCCATTACGTTAAAGGCAAATAACACACCAAATAACTGTTCTGACACTTCATATAAATCTAAATAAATAAATGGTACTGAGGTCAAAAAGCAAAAAAATCCAAACGATACAAACATAGAACTGAGTATGTCGGCACGTGCATCTTTATTACTGAGTACTGTTTTATAGCTATCAAAAAATAGAGCGAGACCCTTTTTTTCGTTTTTGTGAATAGGAATATCAATTAGATACACTTGCACAAACGCCAATATTAAAAAGCTATACCCAGCAAGAACCAAAAATATGGTTGACCAAACAGAAAATCCTAAAATAAACGAGCCAACAGAGGGGGCAACTAACGGCGCTACCATCATAATCATCGACACATACGACATTCCCTTAGCTGTATTTTGCTGATAAATATGGCGAATAATACCCGGTACTACTACCGTTGCTGCCGCTCCCGTAAATGCTTGCACTGCTCGAAGAGTCCAAAAAGCATGGATTTCGGTGGTAAATGCCAGTGCAAGTGAGCTTGCACCAAATAAGGTTAAGCCGATACGTGCAAGCTTACGGCGGCCAATTTGATCGGCAATGGGGCCAAAAAATAGCATCCCTAATGAATAGCCTGCTAAGTAAATACTCAACGATATTTGTACATTGGGCATATTAGTGTGTAAATCGTTTGCAATTACCAGCATGGCAGGTAAGTACATATCTATCGCCAATGGCGTAATCGCCACTATACTGGCTAATAAAGGCAATAAAATACGGGTATTAAAAGACGAGGCTGAGGCGTCCATGTGTAAACTCAACAATCACTAAAAACAAGGGTTATAGTGTAACAGGGCATTGTATTTGGATAAACTTAGTTTGCCCGCTAAGTTTATCGCCATATTGCTTTTTTTTTAATATAACGGTACATAAAGCAAATATTTTAAATTGGTACTGTGTTTGCTATTCTACAAGCAATAAAAAATTCATTACTTAAGAGAATTATCATGAAAAAACTAGTACTTGCAGTATTAGCGACAGCCGTTTTAGCCGGTTGTAAAACGTCACCAACAGGACGTACTCAAATAGCGCTTTACTCAGATCAACAAATGAGTGAAATGGGTACTGCTAGCTTTGCCGAAATGAAAGCATCTCAGCCAATAAATAAAGACGCTAAAACAAATTCTTATGTAAATTGTATTGCTGAAAAAGTAGTGGCTGTATTACCAAAAGAATACGCGTCGCAAAATTGGGAAGTAGTGGTATTTGAAGATGAATCTGCTAACGCTTTTGCATTACCTGGGGGTTACATTGGGGTTCATACGGGCTTATTAAAAATAGCCACCAATCAAGACCAACTAGCAACAGTGCTAGGGCACGAAGTAGGGCACGTAATTGCTGAGCATTCTAATGAACGTGTTTCACAAAGCTCTATTTTAGATACCGGTATGCAGCTTGGTAGTGCTGCACTTGAAATGGGTAATATTCAATACCGTAACGAAATTATGCAAGGCTTAGGTTTGGGCGCACAATATGGAGTTGTTTTACCATTTAGCCGCTCTCACGAATCAGAAGCCGATACTATAGGTCTGGATTTAATGGCACAGGCGGGGTTTAATCCACAAGAGTCGGTTACACTTTGGGAAAATATGAGTGCAGCGGGCAGCGGTACAACCCCTGAGTTTTTATCTACTCACCCAGCGCCAAGTAACCGTATTAAAAATCTACAAGCGCAAATGAGTAAAGCACTTAGCGAGCAAAGCACTGCTAAAGCACAGGGTAAAAACCCACAATGCACACTGTAGTTAAGCGCTTTACTATCTGAAGCAGTGTACGTTTAGTATTAATGCGTAATTAAAATAAAACCCCTGTAAGTATTTTACCTACAGGGGTTTTATTTTAGTTTTTAAGCGAGGTTATTCAGCAGCAAGTGCTTGTTTAAATACATTTTTAAAGCGTTCGAAATCTTCAATGTGCGGCAAGTGCCCTAAATTATCCAGTTCAAATAATTGTGCGTCAGGGATAAGTGTGGCAGCGTGTTTGCCTAATTTATCATATCGACCAAGCTCGTAATCAACACCGTCTTTTTTCCAGTTACGGCCAGGGCCGGTTCTATCGCGTGTACCAATAATTAATTTAACCGGTACAGTTAAATCTTTAAATTCGGTTATTACAGGTTGAGTGAAAATCATATCGTATGTTTTTGCATTTACCCATGCCATTTGTTCTTTATCCGGGCCTTGTATTTGCCCTGTTATAAAGTCGGTTAAGGCTGAATATGTGGCATTCCACTTACCATCGTAGTAATTTTTTTGTTGGTATTTTCTTACGCCTTCTGGCGTTTTTGAAAATTCGTTTTTATAGAAAAAATTTGTATCTTTGTAATCAACATACTGCAGGTAGTTTTCAAGCCCAATAGGGTTAAGTAAAATTAATTTACTAGTTGTGTTTGGGTACATTAGTGCAAAACGACTCGCTAGCATCCCACCCATAGAGTGCCCTAATACAATTGACTCTTTTATATTAAGTGAGTCCATTAACGCATGAGTATGATGAGCAAGAGCCGCAAATGAATACTGGTAATTAGTTGGTTTAGATGATTTTCCAAAACCAATTTGATCAGTAATTAATACGCCGTAGCCTAAAGATTGCAGGTATTGCGCAGTGGTAGTCCAGTAATCTGCATTAAAATTTTTGCCGTGCATAAGCGTCACTGTAGGCATGTCGGGTTTGGTAGGCTTTAAGTAAATATACGCCATTTTAAGGGACTGTTTTTGTGACTCAATGTTAAAGTAATTTACTTTAAAGTCGTACTGATAACTGCTTAAAAGTGCATCATAAGAAAGTGAAGAGGTATCTTGCGTTGTGCTCGCTAATGCATTGTTTGTTAATAACAATAAAGTAGAAAAGCAAATAACTTTAATCGACGACATTTGGTTACTCCAATTAAGGACAAATAATATGAGCTCTAATATATAAAACTCAGAATAATTCATTATAGTAACCAAACATTAAGTACTATTCAATTGAGGCTTTGTCATGCTCAACGTTGTTTAATTTGGAGATGAAAAAAGCGAAGCTAAAATAGAGCTTCGCTTATTAATGTACGGTAAAACGAGTATCGTTAAAGCTTAAAACGTCCACTCAATATGGATTTGTGGCACTGACTCAGTGACTTCAGTACCTAGTTTATTGTGCCAGTATTGTAATTCCATACCCAACAGTAGTGTGTTTTCTTTCATTTGAAGAGCGTGGCCCATATCCCATACTAAAATAGGCTGTGCGAGTATCCACGCCTCTACATCGTTACCAAATTCATCTTCACGCTCTGCAATGTATTCAGCGTGGCCTTTAAAGCTAAATTTTTGTGAGCCAATATTAAAAGGGTATTCAAAGGCAACATCAAGCATCCAGCTATTTGTTTCAATAGGAGCCCCGCCTTTTGCTACACCTTCACTATCGTCAATGTAGGCTGTGAACAGCGTTTGAAAAAAGTTAAACCCAGGTACATCCCAGCTTAATTTAACACCAGGCAAGTATTTCATTACTTTAGCGTCGCCAGCAACGTTAATACCACCGGTAAGGCCCACATCTAATAATGCGCCTGCGCCAATTTTTTCGCCGCTAATGGCCGATAAGCTTACCGTTGAATACCACTCACCATAAAAATCAGCATCTTGGTAACCATCATCGGTATCGTCTTTACTGTAATCGATAAAAAAGAAGTTATCGCCGTAATCGTAACCCGATGCATGTTGAACCGAGTAAACAGTGGTGTTTGACTCTTGCTCAGTGAATGGGTTTTTTTGGTCGCCATTATTAATATGTAGTGCTGTGCTGCTCCAATTAGCCGCAAAAGCAGAAGACGATAAAGCAATTGATGTAAAAGTAACGAGAGGAAGTAATTTTTTAAATTTCATATCTGTATTTAACTATAATTTTAGTGACACGCGAAGGCGCGCATTATAGCAAAAGTGATTGATATGTAGAGTATTATTTTAACATATGTTGCAGCTTACTTATTAAGCTGCAACATAGTGTCGATGTTTAAACTATGCTTTATTACGGCGTAAGCAAATAACTGCAATGGCTGTAAATGCTAAAATAAAGCAGTAATAAGAAGACGTTGATACTTCCCACGGGCTAATTTTAAACGTAGCACCTAATAACAATGCTTGGGCACCGTATGGCAATGAACCCTGTGTAACACAGGCAAATATATCAAGTAAACTGGCAGAGCGTTTAGAGCTTATTTCACCGTCATCTGCTAGCTTTTTAGCAATAGGACCCGCGACAATAATAGACACTGTGTTATTAGCAATACATACATTACTTGTTAAAACTAACGCAGCGATACCTAATTGATCTGCCACTTTACGGTGCCATTTTGCAATGATTTTAGTAATCGCTTGAATTTTTTGTGCAATGTAATCAAGACCACCGTTAATACGAATAAATTCAGATAAGCCACCAATAAACATAGAAAGTAAAAATATTTCCTGCATATCAGTAAAGCCTTTGTAAATGTCTTTTACAAAGCTTGCGCCTTCGTAACTTCCTGTAAAGCCCATTAATGCGGCAAAAATAATACCGCTAAACAACACTACAAATACGTTCAAGCCAGCAACTGCTAACACTAAAATAAAGGCATAAGGAAGTACTAACCAAATATCATAGTCTTTAGTTTCAACTACTTGTGCAGCAGGTGTTAAATAAAACAACAGGGCGATTGTTAGAATGGCTGCAGGGACTGCAATTTTAAGATTTTCTTTAAACTTGTCTTTCATTTCACAGCCCTGCGTGCGCGTAGCTGCAATAGTGGTGTCTGAAATAATAGATAAGTTATCGCCAAACATAGCGCCAGATACAATCGTACCGGCCATTAATGCTGGATCTATACCCGTTTTAATTGATACCGCATAAGCGATAGGGCCAATGGCGCCAATCGTACCCATTGACGTTCCCATTGCAGTAGAAACAACGGCCGCAATTAAAAACAAACCAGGGAGCAATAACGAAGGTGGAATAAGCGATAAGCCTGCATTTACTACCGCATCTACACCACCGGTTGCACTTGCCACAGCCGAAAAAGCACCTGCAAGTAAGTAGATTAAACACATGGTAATAATATTGTTGTGTCCGGCACCTTTAATAAAGGTCTCTACACATTGGTTTACCGTGCCTTTATTTAAAATAAACGCAAGCATGATGGCGGGCAATATAGCAACAGGTGCAGGTAGTTGGTAAAAAGCATAATCAACCCCTTGCGATTGCAAATACAAACCTGAGCCTAAAAATAGCGCTACAAAGGTAAGTAGGGGAAGTAAAGAAAGTATTGCTTTGTTTTTATTAAATGATGGCTGCATCATAATCCTCATAACCAGTAAAATTTATCACAGCCAAAACTCCTCTTTTAGCTGAATTTAGCAGTACAACTTTTTATTTTAAAAAGTTGTTAGCCGCAGCGTCCGCAAGCCAAAGACCAAATCGACGCGAAAGAGAAGTTTAAATGTATAGATGGCTAAAGTAAACTGGTATTGTTATTATTATTAAATTAAAAGGTCACCTGACTATTGCATGACTTTTAGATAATATCTATAAAGCAACGCGATTTTCAGCGATTAATATTTATCCAACTGCATAAAAATACCCACCTGCGTATTTTTATGCCCGGATATATGGCTAATAAACGGATTCAAATTAAATTAGGTAAAAACCATGACTACAAATCGAATAGGTGTTTTTGGTGCTAACGGCAGAATGGGCTTAGCCCTATTAGAAGCCGCGACAATTAAAGAGCAAACACAACTTACAGGCGCATATGTTCGTAGTGGTTCATCGCTATTGGGCATTAATGTAAATCAAGTAAATAGCGCAGCCGATAACAGTGTTAGCTTTAGCGACGAAAGTACAATAGATGATGTAGATGTTTTAATCGACTTTACGCTGCCAGCGGGTATGAAAAACCATTTAAAAACAGCTGTTGCACAAAAAATTCCTATGGTGATTGGCACAACAGGTTTAACAAATGATGATATGGCGCTATTACACGATGCCGCTAAACATATCCCTATTGTATTTGCGCGAAATTACAGCGTAGGTGTCAATGTATTACTTAACCTTGTGCAAACTGCAGCGACTAAATTTGGTGACGATTTAGATATCGAAATATTTGAAGCGCATCACCGTCATAAAATAGATGCACCATCAGGTACTGCACTGGCAATAGGTGAGTCAATCGCGCAAGCGAAAGGGTGGGATCACGACGAGGTTGCGGTATATGACCGAAGCCAAGTAGAAACAGCGAAATCTCAAAATGAGATTGGTTATTCTGTCCTAAGAGGGGGCGATATAGTAGGTGAACATACCGCATACTTCGCTACAATGGGCGAAAGGCTTGAATTAACACATAAAGCAAGTTCGAGAATGACGTTCGCTCTAGGTGCTATAAGGGCTGCAAGCTGGTTAAAAAACAAACCTGCTGGACTTTATGATATGCAAGATGTGCTAGATCTTAAGTAGTTTAGTTACTATTTTAACTGTTTGGGTCTAATTTCACCTACAGTGACTTATTTGTAACAATTAACCAAATAATGTTAGACCTAAATAGCAACTTCATGTAATATGCAGCCAATTTGCCAAAAATTACTAAATGCGTGTTTCCAATTATACCCAAGTGGCTAGTAAATCCAGGGTTTCAGTGGGAATGAAAATAGTTTTAGGCAAGAAAAATGATTGAAGGTTGAATGCTTTACATCTGCATCATTTAAGACTGCGTAAAACAATTTAAGCTCACAAAAATCTGGTTTTGACGATCCCTCTGGGTATTGGCGGGGTGTTAAGCAATTGCTTACTCCCGTTTTTTACTGTTAGGAGGTTTAACTTGACTAAATCCGCTCTGTTAGTCCTAGAAGACGGCACAGTGTTTCGCGGTACTGCAATCGGCGCTGACGGCATGTCTGTCGGTGAAGTGGTATTCAATACGTCTATGACTGGTTATCAAGAAATTTTGACTGATCCATCATACGCGGAACAAATCGTAACTTTGACGTACCCACATATCGGTAATACGGGTACCAACAGCGAAGACGAAGAAGCGAATCAAATTTGGGCTAAAGGCCTAGTGATCCGTGATTTGCCACTGCTAGCAAGTAACTTTCGTAACGAGCAATCGTTAGATGATTACTTAAAAGAACGTAATATTTTAGGTATTGCGGACATCGACACCAGAAAGCTAACTCGAATTTTGCGTGATAAAGGCGCACAAAACGGGTGTATTGTTGCCGGTGACGAGCTAGACGAAAATAAAGCGTTACAAGCCGCGCAAGCCTTCCCAGGCTTAAAAGGTATGGATTTAGCAAAAGTTGTCTCAACCAAGGAAAATTTTGAGTGGCGCGAATCAAGCTGGACATTAGGTGAAGGATTTAAAACCCTTGACGCTGCTGATGAAAAGTTTCATGTTGTTGCCTACGACTTCGGTGTAAAACGTAATATTTTACGTATGCTTGTAGACCGTGGTTGTAAACTTACAGTAGTACCAGCGCAAACTTCTGCCGCTGACGTACTTGCTTTAAACCCTGATGGTATCTTCCTATCTAATGGCCCTGGTGATCCTGAGCCATGTACTTACGCTATTGAAGCCATTCAAGCCTTTTTAGAAACCGACACACCTATTTTTGGTATCTGTTTAGGTCATCAGTTATTAGCCCTTGCTTCAGGTGCTAAAACAGAAAAAATGAAATTTGGCCACCACGGTGGTAACCACCCAGTTAAAGACCTAGACCGTAATGTAGTTATGATCACAGCTCAAAACCATGGTTTTGCAGCTCAAGAATCAAGCCTACCAAGTACGCTTCGTGCCACGCATAAATCGTTATTTGATGGAACGCTTCAAGGTATTCATCGTACTGATAAGCCTGCGTTTAGCTTCCAGGGTCACCCTGAAGCAAGTCCAGGTCCACACGATGCAGCACCATTATTTGACCACTTCATCGATTTGATGCAAGCGCGTAAACACTAATTTAACTGGAGTAATAATGCCAAAACGTACCGACATAAAAAGCATTCTTATCTTAGGCGCAGGCCCAATTGTAATTGGTCAAGCTTGTGAATTTGACTACTCTGGTGCTCAAGCGTGTAAAGCACTTAGAGAAGAAGGCTATAGAGTTATATTAGTTAACTCAAACCCTGCAACTATCATGACCGATCCTGAAATGGCCGATGCTACCTACATCGAACCAATTCACTGGGAAGTGGTAGAAAAAATTATTGAAAAAGAAAAGCCAGATGCAGTACTGCCTACAATGGGTGGTCAAACAGCATTAAACTGTGCACTTGATTTAGACAAGCACGGTGTGTTGGCTAAGCACGGCGTTGAGCTAATTGGCGCAACGGCGGATGCAATCGACAAAGCAGAAAACCGTGAACGCTTTGACGTAGCAATGAAAAACATTGGCCTTGAATGTCCTCGTGCTGAAATTGCTCACTCAATGGAAGAAGCTAAAGATACAATGAGCCGAATTGGCTTACCATGTATCATTCGTCCTTCTTTCACCATGGGTGGCACCGGTGGCGGTGTTGCTTACAACATGGAAGAGTTTGAAGAAATTTGTGAGCGCGGTTTAGACTTATCGCCAACAAACGAATTATTGATTGATGAATCACTGATTGGTTGGAAAGAGTACGAAACAGAAGTTGTACGTGATAAAAACGATAACTGTATTATTGTTTGTACCATTGAAAACTTTGACCCTATGGGTGTTCACACTGGCGATTCAATCACCGTTGCACCAGCGCAAACGCTAACCGACAAAGAATACCAAATTATGCGTAACGCCTCTATGGCGGTATTACGTGAAATTGGTGTAGAAACTGGCGGTTCTAACGTGCAGTTTGGTATTAATCCTGAAGATGGCCGTATGGTTATCATTGAGATGAACCCACGCGTATCACGTTCATCTGCACTTGCATCAAAAGCAACGGGTTTCCCAATTGCTAAAATTGCTGCAAAGCTAGCAGTAGGTTATACGCTTGATGAACTTCAAAACGATATTACTGGCGGTAAAACTCCAGCATCTTTTGAGCCTTCAATCGATTACGTTGTAACAAAAATTCCTCGCTTTAACTTTGAAAAATTTGCCGGTGCTAACGATCGCTTAACTACGCAAATGAAATCAGTTGGCGAAGTAATGGCGATTGGTCGTAACCAACAAGAATCATTACACAAAGCATTACGTGGTCTTGAAGTGGGCGCAACAGGTTTTAACCCAATAGTTGCACTTGATGACCCTAAAGCTAAAGAAAAAATCATCCGCGAATTACGTGAGCCAGGTGCTGAGCGTATCTGGTACATTGCCGATGCAATGCGCCATGGTATGAGCGTTGATGATGTTTATGAGCTGACTAAAGTTAATCGCTGGTTCTTAGTACAAATAGAAGATATTTTAAAAGACGAAGCAAAAATTGGTGAAGTAGGTATGGCTGGTTTAAATGCCGACTTCCTACGTAAACTTAAACGCAAAGGTTTCGCAGATCCACGTATAGCTGAAATTGCTGGTGTATCTGAAGCTGAAATTCGTAAAAAACGTCACCTATTAAACATCGTGCCAGTATACAAGCGTGTTGATACGTGCGCCGCAGAATTTAGCTCAGACACAGCTTACATGTACTCATCTTACGATGAAGAGTGTGAAGCAAACCCAACAGATAAAGACAAAATCATGGTTATTGGTGGCGGTCCTAACCGTATCGGTCAAGGTATTGAATTTGATTACTGTTGTGTACATGCCTCGCTTGCGCTTCGCGAAGACGGTTATGAAACAATTATGGTTAACTGTAACCCTGAAACGGTTTCTACCGATTACGATACATCTGATAGACTATACTTTGAGCCAATTACACTTGAAGACGTACTCGAAATCGTACGTGTTGAAAAGCCAAAAGGCGTTATCGTGCAGTACGGTGGTCAAACACCACTTAAATTAGCGCGTGAGCTTGAAGCGAATGGCGTTCCAGTAATAGGTACTTCACCTGATGCGATTGACCGTGCAGAAGACCGCGAACGTTTCCAACAACTTGTTGAGCGTTTGAACTTACTTCAGCCAGAAAATGCAACAGTAACTTCAACTGAAGAAGCACTACTTAAATCAGTCGAAATTGGTTTTCCACTAGTTGTACGTCCGTCGTATGTACTAGGTGGTCGTGCAATGGAAATTGTATACGATGAAGACGATTTACGTCGCTACATGACCGAAGCTGTATCTGCATCAAACGAAGCACCTGTATTACTGGACCGTTTCTTAGATAACGCAATTGAAGTTGACGTTGACGCAATTTGCGACGGTGAGCAAGTAATTATTGGCGGTATCATGGAGCACATTGAGCAAGCCGGTGTTCACTCTGGTGACTCAGCATGTTCATTACCAGCACATTCTTTATCGCAAGAAGTGCAAGATGTAATGCGCAAGCAAGTAACCGATATGGCGCTTGAGCTTGGTGTTGTTGGCTTAATGAATACACAGTTTGCTGTAAAAGATGGCAAAGTGTACTTAATTGAAGTTAACCCGCGTGCCGCACGTACTGTACCGTTTGTATCAAAAGCAACCGGTGTAGCGCTTGCAAAAGTGGCGGCTCGTTGTATGGCGGGTCAGTCTTTGGCAAGCCAAGGTATTACTAAAGAAGTGATCCCTCCTTATTACAGCGTTAAAGAAGTTGTTTTACCATTTGCTAAGTTTCAGGGTGTGGATCCAATTCGTGGCCCTGAGATGCGCTCAACGGGTGAAGTGATGGGTGTTGGTGATACTTTCGCCGAAGCATTCGCAAAAGCACAATTAGGTGCAAGCAACACTTTACCACGCGGTGGTCGCGCGTTATTATCTGTTCGTAATAGCGATAAGCCACGCATTGTTGAATTAGCCAAGATTATGACCGACTTAGGTTTTGAACTTGACGCAACGGGTGGCACGGCACAAGCTCTTGAAGAAGCTGGCATTGAAGTACGACGTGTAAACAAAGTATATGAAGGCCGCCCGCATATTCTTGATTATATCAAGAATAAAGAGTACAGCTATATCGTTAATACCACCGAAGGTCGCCAAGCGATCGAAGATTCGAAGGTGTTACGTCGTGGTGCATTGCAAAATAAAACCAACTATACGACAACCTTGAACGCGGCTTTTGCTAACTGTACTGCTAACAAAGCAGATGACCGTAGTAAAGTAACGTCAGTTCAAGAGCTACACCTGCGATTGAACTAAGGAAATGTGCCAAGGCCAACTAGGGCCTTGGTGTTAAGTGAGAAAAGTATGCAATCAATTCCGATGACAGTTCGTGGCGCAGATTTACTGCGCAAAGAGCTTAACGAATTAAAAACAGTTACCCGTCCAAAAATTATCGCCGACATTGCTGTTGCGCGTGAACACGGTGACTTAAAAGAAAACGCTGAGTACCACGCTGCACGTGAGCAACAGGGTTTTTGTGAAGGTCGTATTCAAGAAATTGAAGCTAAACTTTCAAATGTTCAGATAATCGACGTAACTAAAATGCCAAATACGGGAAAAGTTATTTTTGGTACTACCGTAACTATAGTAAATGTAGATACGGATGCTGAAGTAAAATACCGTATTGTAGGCGATGATGAAGCAGATATTAAAAACAACTTAATTTCTGTTAATTCACCGATTGCACGTGGCTTAATTGGTAAACAAGTAGACGATGCAGTGTCTATCCAAACGCCAAAAGGTATCGTTGAGTACGAAATCATTGAAGTTGAGTATCTTTAACGCATAACTCACTTTAACGTTTTAAATAAAAACCGATGTATTTACATCGGTTTTTTTATGCCTTAAATAAATCACTATACTGATAAGGGTGTTCATATTGCATAAAGAGTGAGCATGATGATATAGGTACATAATCACTTCATTAAAAGGAACACTCAATGGCTAATATACTTTACCCAGCGCCTTTAAAAGTAGGCTCTAAAATTGCTATTTGCTCGCTTTCATCTGGGCTAAAAGAAAAGTATCACGGACGCTTAGATATTGTTATAAATGGACTACAACAACGAGGGTATAATGTTGTTGAAGGCGAGTTTTTACGTCAAAACAAACCACGCGAACAGCTTAATGCTAAAGCGCATGCTAAGCAGCTAATGGGTTTTTTATTAGATGATGAAATAGATGCGATTATGCCGCCAATGGGTGGTGAGCTGGCAATGGAAATACTGCCACTACTTGATTTTAACGCCATTAAAGAAGCAAAGCCTAAGTGGTTAGTTGGTTTTTCTGATGTGAGTACTATTGCATGTGCACTCACTGCTAAGTGCCAATGGGCAACCCTCCACAGCGCCAATCTTATGCAGTTACACCCAGATGAAAAAAATCCGTACAGCTTACAAATATTTGAAACTCTGACCTACGAAGCCGGTAGTAAGTTTGAGCAAGGTCCTTCTTCTTTATACCAAAAAAATAAGCCTAATTACGCGCAAAACCCGAACGAATTACTCAGCCCGAGTGAGCCCACAAACTGGCAATGTTTAAACTATGCAGATAAACGTACCATAGAAATGTCTGGTCGGTTATTTGGTGGGTGTTTAGATACCGTAGGTTTATTGCTCGACTCGCCATTTTTAGCGCTGCATGAGTTTAAAAAGAACAGTGCGCCCGAAGGGCTTATTTTATACCTCGAAAACTCAGAACTTACACCAACAACCGTTGCACGATTTTTACTGTCATTAAAATTAGCCGGTATATTTGATGATATCAATGGCTTGGTTTTAGGGCGAAGTGAAATAACACAAGGTCATTACGATGCCTTTGATTATCGCCATGCGTTAGATGTAGCGCTAGGTGGGTGTTTATTTCCTGTAATTTTTGATGCGGATATAGGGCACGTTCAACCTAACTTAAATTTGGTAAATGGTGCTACCTGTACGCTAGTTGCTGATATAAACGAAGGTATAGTAGATCGCGCATCGTTAAATATTCAACTTTCGTAGTTTTTATTGTATTTAGTTTTGAAAAACAAATAAATACAAGCGTATAATATGCCTACAGTAAGTGCTAATGCTTACTGTAAATTCTCAGGGCGGGGTGAAATTCCCCACCGGCGGTATGTTTAATGTTTTTTATGACTTAAACGAGCCCGCGAGCGCTTTATTTAACTTATTTTAGGTTAAGTAAAGGTCAAGCAGATCTGGTGAGATGCCAGAGCCGACGGTTACAGTCCGGATGAAAGAGAATATGGCTTATTATACTAAAACCAATTTTATTAAAGACATGACCGTTGTATCGCGTTAAGTGAGCTATTTTCTTTGCGCTATAATTAGTCACTAATTTAATGTTATTGGTATAACAGTGTGCGCTGCATTTTGCTGCGTGCTTTTTGTTATTTTATTTAAGCTATTTTGGTAGTGATCGCTTTAAATTTAAGTGATGTATTACTGATCCTTTCACAGTCCTGAATCTATTATTTTTATTTGGAATATAATGATGATTCAGTCTCTACTTACTCAATTCGGCGAAAGCCATACCCGCGTACAAAGCGCCATCACTGCACTACAGCAAGGCCAAGGCGTACTTGTTGTTGATGATGAAAACCGTGAAAATGAAGGCGACTTTGTTTTTTCAGCTGAGCATTTAACGACTTCTCAAATGGCCGAAATGATCCGCGAAGGCAGCGGCATTGTTTGCTTATGCATGGGGGAGGAACGCATTAAACAGCTCGATTTACCGCAAATGGTAGCTAAGAATACGAGTCAAAATAACACCGCTTATACAGTCACTATTGAAGCTAAGCATGGCGTTACAACAGGCGTGTCTGCTGCTGATAGAGTAACTACTATAAAAGCAGCGACAGCGGATAATGCAAAACCAAGTGATTTATCGCGCCCAGGGCATGTATTTGGTTTAAAAGCACAAACGGGTGGCGTATTAGTGCGTCGCGGTCATACCGAAGCATCCGTTGATTTAATGCAACTTGCCGGCTTAAAACCATTTGGCGTAATTTGCGAACTAACAAATCCTGATGGTTCAATGGCGCGCTTACCTGAGGTGAGTGATTATGCTAATAAACATAATATGACCGTTGTTTCTATTGAAGATTTAGTGCAATACATTCAGGCTGCACAGCGCAAAGTAAGTTAAACTGCTTTAAAGCAAAAAAACCACTTATTTAAATAAGTGGTTTTTTAATATTGTTATCATTTAAGTTTATAACGTATTACTTATAAAACCTGAATAACTTGCTCTTTTGCTAAGCGAGATTTAGGTAATTTAGCATTATAATCTTCAGCGCTATCATGATAGCCAAGCACTAATGCCACGTCGCATACGTAACCATCGAGTTCTTTTTCAAAGACTTCGCCAATCAGCTCGGCATCTACGCCTTCCATTGGGGTTGAATCAATGCCTAAACGTGCAGCGGCATGCATAGTGTTACCCAGTGCAATGTAAGTTTGTGCTTTAGTCCACTCTTCATTAACGCCTTGCTCATCAGTATTCATATCAACAAACGCATAAGCACCAAAAGCTTGTTCGCGATTTTCTGCTTTAGTACGGCCATTTTTAACATCTGCATCAATAACTTGTGCGTAGTCATCGCGGGTATATTTAGGATTGTGAGCGAACAATATTATATGAGAAGCTGTTTTAATATGTGGCTGGTTAAACGCAAATTTATTAGCAAATGTACTGTGCATACGCTCTTTGGCTTCATCTGATTCAATTACGATGAATTTCCAAGGTTGCGAGTTAATTGATGATGGAGATAAGCGCATAGCTTCGTAAATAACTGCTAAATCGTCTTGAGATACACGTTTCGTTGCATCGTAACGTTTTGCTGTGTAACGCTTTTCTAAGTCATTAATAATAGGGTGAGTCATTGGTTTCTCCAAAATAAATAAGATTAGCTGTACAAAGTATTCGTCATTTACTTTATGTATAAATAATACAGCTTGCTTTGCATTAAATAAATCGCATAATCATTGAATCATTATCAAATATAAATAGATAATATGAATATAGAAGATTTAAAACTTATTTTAAAAGTCGCTGAGTTTAGAAGCATTACGCTTGCAGCTGCTAAATTAGATATGCGTACAGCCACAGCAAGCGCTGCTATTAAGCGTGTTGAGTCTGCGCTTGGTAGTGAACTATTTGTTCGTACAACACGTCATTTAAGGTTATCGGCTGCTGGGGAGCGCTACATACCACAATGTGAGCAGGCTTTAGCAGTACTTGAACTTGCAAAGCAAAACCTTAAAGGTGAACATGACGAAATCGAAGGGGAGTTACGTGTTGCACTTTCATCTGATTTGGGGCGCAATTTAGTGATCCCATGGATTGATGAGCTCATGGATAGTTATCCTAAGTTAAGCCTACGAACACATATAAGTGATAGTAATATCGACTTTTATCGTGACTCAGTTGATATAGCACTTCGTTATGGCTCGCCTAATGATGCAAGTGTTTATGGTTTTAAAATTTGTAACGTACCACGCTTATTATGTGCAACTGACGAATACCTCTTACAAAACGGGACTCCCGTGCATCCTGATGATCTAGCGTCGCATCAAGGTTTGTTTTATCAGTTGCAGGATATTATAAATAATACGTGGGAATTCAGTGATGGTGAGTCAAAATTTAAAGTTAAAATGGGTGGCAGGCGCGCCTCAAACGACGGCGATTTAGTAAGGCGCTGGTGCGTTGCGGGTAAGGGCTTAGCTGTAAAGTCGGCACTTGATATAGCCGACGATTTGCTTAACGACAGGGTGGTTACCGTAATGCCAAATTATCAACATGTTAATGGTGAACTTTGGCTTATTTGCCCAAGTAGGCAGTCAATAACCCCTGCGGTGCGTTTACTACGTGATGCATGCAGAGCAAAATCCCAAGCAATTTTGCAGCAGTTGGTAAATAAAGGAATTATTGATAAAAGCGTACTGAGCTAATTAAGGAAGAGTTATGCAAGTTGATGATATTAGGGTTTTTATTCCCTGTAAAAGCTATGAGCAATCTCAGCGCTTTTATAAAGCGCTTGGATTTAAGATTGAAGATGCCTCAAATGATTTATGTGTGTGTACCTTTGGCGAATGTACGTTCTTTTTACAGCGTTATTATAATAAAACGTTTGCTGAAAACTTAATGCTGCAACTTTGTGTGTTAAATATAGATGAAGCATACGAACTCATTAGTAACCTAAACGGTTTTGACATCCGCTTTGAGGGTATAAAGCAAGAACCTTGGGGTAGCGTTATTTACTTATGGGGACCATCGGGTGAGCTTTGGCACGTAACTGAATTAAATTAAAAATAAAAAGGAATAAATATGAAATTTAATAAATATATAATCATTTTGATGGCGGCCTTACTTGCTTCTTGTAGCTCGTTTATGAGTAACAATACAGGTAAAAATACACAATCTAGTAGCTTAATGGATTTTTTATATCCTGATCAACAAAGCCGTGCTACCTATAAACCTGAAATACCTGTTTTAAAACTCCCTGTTACCGTCGGAATTGCATTTGTACCGTCTAAAAACTGGCAGCCAGACGGGTTAGAGACCCAAAACCAAGTCGAATTACTCGAAAAAGTAAAAAAGTCATTTCTTCAATATGATTACATTGACCGCATTGAAGTTATACCAAGCACCTATTTAAAGGGTGGTGAAGGTTTTGCAACACTCGAGCAAGTAGGGCGACTTTACGATGTAGATGTAATGGCACTGGTTTCATATGATCAAATTACGCAATCTTATGAAAATAATGCAGCCTTACTTTATTGGACAATAGTGGGTATGTACGTTATTCCAGGTAATGAAAATACAATCCAAACCTTTGTGGATACAGCTGTTTTTGATATTAAAAGTAGAAAAATGCTATTTAGAGCACCAGGTATAAGTAAGCTTGAAAAAAGAACAACAGCAATAGGTATTGATGAAACGTTATCTGAAAAGTCGGCTGAAGGTTTTAATCTAGCGGTTAGTGATATGAGTACTAATTTAGATGCAGAACTAGCAAGGTTTAAAACACGTGTTAAAGAAGAGAAAATTGCAAAAGTCGAAAATAAAGATGGCTCCAGCAGCGGTGGATCTTTGAGTATTTATATACTCGTTTTGTTGTCGTTATTAGTTATGCGTAGCAAAAAAGTTTAAAGCAAAAAATAGCTAAGTACTTTAATAATGCCACCTACTTTGAGCAGGTGGCATTATTTTTTATTCGCTAACTTAGCTTAACTTAGCTTTTTATTAAAAAACTCAACGGTACGTTGCCATGCAAGCTCGGCATTGTCCTTATCATATCGACCTGTAGAGTCGTTATGAAATCCATGATTTGCCCCTTTATACATATACATAGTGTACTCAACGTTATTGGCTTTTAAGTCTTGTTCGTACTGTGGCCACGACGCGTTTACACGTTTATCAAGCTCGCCTAATTGAATCATTAATGGTGCTTTAATGTTTTTACGTAAACTTTCGCTGGCTGGAGTACCGTAAAAAGGCACTCCGGCGCTGATTAAATTACTATCTACTGCCGCTAAATAATTAACAATGTAGCCACCAAAACAAAAGCCCACAGCGCCAAGTTTACCGTTACTGTTAGCATGCGATTTTAAAAAGTGTGCTGCGGCTACAAAATCGTTTTGAATTTTAGCGCGGTCCATGGTTTTTTGCATAGCGCGTCCTTCATCATCGTTACCAGGGTAGCCACCCAGTGGAAAGAGCGCATCGGGCGCAAATGCAATAAAACCTACCTTCGCTAAGCGTCTTGCTACATCCTTTACGTATGGGTTTAATCCACGGTTTTCGTGTACCACGAGTACAACAGGAAGCTTACCCTCTACATTTTTAGGGGTTGCTAAGTAACCTTTGCCTTTACCGTGTCCGTCTGGCGAATCGAATTCTTCGTACGTTGCCGTTATATCGTCATCGTTAAACGACACTTGTTCAGCCAGTGCGTAATTAGGTAATAATGCCGATGTAAGTACAGCCATCGAAAAGCCAAGTGCAGCAAGGCCACCGAGTTTTTTCATAAAAGTACGTCGGTCCATTAAACCGTGGGCGTACTCGTCATACCAATCAAAGGCTTCTTGAGGAATGTGATCAGAGGGAGATGTATTCATGGCTGTTCCTTAATTTTATTATGTCTATTTATTATTTAAATACCATAACGTATTAGAGATAAAAAACGAGCAATATTTCTATCAATTATTAGGACTGGTAATTAATCCTGCGTGTTAAAAAATAAGTAATGTTAGCAAATAGGTGAATATCATTTTTAAGCTAAAAATAAAAAGCTCGACATAATATACCGAGCTTTTTTGGTTGGGATGTTACTTAATTTAGCTGTGAGTAGGCGCTGGTTGGGCATCTACTAGTGGTGGCTTGCCACGCATTTTACGTACTAATCGTTTAGCATCTTCTAGTGCAACATACTGGCACGGTATAAGTATCAGTGTAATTACTGTGGCAAATAACACACCAAAAGCAAGTGATACAGCCATTGGGATAACAATTTTAGCTTGTAAACTCGTTTCAAAAATAATTGGCATTACACCAATAAAGGTAGTGATTGAGGTAAGTAATATCGCTCTAAAGCGACGAGCACCGGCTTGCATTACAGCATCCTTAATCGCAACACCTTCAGCGCGTGCTTTGTTTACAAAATCAACCATAACGAGGGAATCATTTACGACCACACCCGCTACAGCAATAATGCCAAACATCGATAAGCTACTCATGGTCATACCTAAAATCATATGCCCAAACATCGCGCCCACTACACCAAACGGAATAACCGACATTATAATAAGTGGCTGCGAGTAAGAGCGAAGCGGAATGGCTAACAAGGCAAATATAATCATCATTGATATACCAAAATCACGAAGCTGCTCTGAAGCGCTATCCATTTCTTCTTGAATGCGCCCAGCTACATCACTTGTAACGCCAGGGTAGCTTTTAAGTAATGTTGGTAAGTATTCATCACGAATTTCTTCTGCAATCGCAAATGGTTCGGCTTGGTCGGTATTTACCGCAGCCCATACGTTTACAGTACGTTTAGAGTTTTCGCGGCGGATACGGTTAACACCGTCAACAAGCTTAACTTCGGCTACTTCACTTAGCGGTACTTCAGCGCCAGTAGGTGTAATAATACGCACACTTGCGATGTCACTAATTGAGTTACGTTCGTCTTCTGGATAGCGGATCATGACTTTAATTTCTTCGCCTTCACGCAATATTCGCTGCGCTTCTAAGCCGTAGTAACTAAAGCTAACTTGCGATGCGACATCAGCAAGCGTTAAACCCATGCTATAAGCGAGTGGTTTTAAATCAAGTTGCACTTCGTCGGTGGCACTTTGCATTGAGTCGTTTACGTCGCCAACACCTTCCATTGTTTGTAATTTGGCTTTTAATTTACCAGCCACTTCTTTTAGCTCGTTAGCATTTTTGCCTTCAAGTTTAAAGCTAACGTCGCCATCATCTCGACCGCCATTCATTATACTGTCTTGAATGGTCATGGTTTTAATGCCTGGTAGGGCGGGCATTTGCTCGCGCCATAACGCACTTAGGGCAAAGGTGTCGATAGGGCGTAAGTCAGGCTCTACCAAAATGGCCATAATATTTGCTTCAGTTCGCCCGCGCAGGCTTACCGATAAATCGCGGATCATCGGTTTACCGTATTGCTCTTGTAGTTGCTGATCGACCTTTAACAACACGCTTTCTATTTTACGTGCGGTTTCAAGCGTTGCTTGCTCAGATGAAGCAAGGTTCATTTCTATATCAATACGTGGAAAGTCGTGCGGTATTTTAGGGTTTGGTACAAACTTAACTAAACCACCTGCAAACATACCTGCGCTTACAATAAGCAAACACATAAAGCCGACAATCACTGTATAGCGATAATGAATACAGCGGCTAACAAAAGGAAGGTAGTAGTTATTCACAAAGCCTTTTAAGCTGCTATCAATCACCATACGTAAGCGATGTAATAGGTTTTTAGGATTTGGTTTACGTGGGTTCATTGCTGCAATATGTGCAGGCAAAATAAGTTTTGATTCAATGAGTGAAAAAATCAAACATAAAATAATCACGCCACCAATGGCCTTAGAAAAAGCAGCACCAGGGCCGGTTGCGAGTGTTTGTGGTAAAAATGCAGCAATAGTCGTTAGCACACCAAAGGTTGCTGGCATCGCAACGCGTTTTACACCGCGTACAACGTTATCAAGTGTGTGGCCGTATTTTTCTATTTCGGCACTGGCTGACTCGCCCACAACTATGGCGTCATCAACAACAATCCCGAGTACAAGTATAAAGGCAAAAAGAGAGGCTAGGTTAATTGTTACATCTAAAAAGCCAATAGGCATAAACAAAAAGGCGCCTAAAAACGAAACCGGTAAGCCCATCATTACCCAAAATGCTAAGCGGAGCGGTAAAAATAGTGCCAGCACTATCATTACTAACAAGCCACCCCAAATCATGTTATCGACCATCATATCGAGTCGACCTTCAAGGTAGTAAGTTAAATCAACAATAGGAGAGAGCTTAACGCCTGCAGGTAAAAGTGGCTCTTTAGTTGCCATGTAGCTTTTAAGTACTTTTGCTACATCGGTAATGTCTTGATCTTTTGATGCGTTTACTTCAAACGAGAGTGAATTTTTACCATTGTATTTTGAATATTGTAGACCTTCTTCAAAGCCATCATTAATAGTTGCAACATCGCCTAAATAAATTTGTGCGCCATCAGCAAGGGTAATAAGTGGCAGTTTTTCAAACTCAAAACCACGGTAGGCTTGTTTTTCAACACGCATCGAAATATAACCATTTTCAGAGCGTATTTGCCCCGCCGACATATTTGCCGAAAAATTTTGCACAGCACCTGCAATATCTCTAAATGTTAATCCGTACTCGCGTAGTTTATCAGGGCTGACTTCTATACCAATTTCGTATTCTAAGCCGCCGTTAAAATTAACAAGGTTAACGTGAGGCAGTGCTTGTAGCTCGTCTTTTATATCGTTGCCAAGCTCTTTTAACTGGTAATTACTCATGTCGCCGTAAAGCGCGAGTATCATTACCTCTTGCTCAAACTTATCGCGGCGCACAACAGGGCGCTCCATCCCCGCAGGAAAGGTGTTTATTGAATCAACTTGTACTTTAATTTCATCAAGTACTTCTTGTGGATTGTATTGTTCTTCTATTTCAATCCACGCTTGTGAAAAACCACGGTTAGAGTACGTAATTAGGCGTTTAATGCCTTCAATACCTTCGAGGTTTTCTTCAACTTTTATGGTTATGCCTTCTTCAACCTCTTGCGGGGCTGCACCTGGGTAAACCGCTTGTACGCTTATCCAGTTGCTTTCAAACTGTGGGAACATTTGTTTGCGAATGGTCATCGCCATTAAAATACCGCCTACTAATATAAATATCATTAGTAGGTTGGCAGCAACGGGATTTCGGGCAAACCATGCTATTAACCCTGTTTCACGAGTGTTCATGATTATTCCTCTTTCAGCGCAAGTTGAGTTACATCAGTTTTATCAGGCGCAATATCTTCAATTTTTACTGCCATACCTTCAGTTGGGTATTCAAGCGCTGAGGTAACAATTTGCTCGCCATTCTTTAACCCTTGGCTGGCTATAATCATGCCGTTTTGTTCGCGTATAATATTGAGGGTTTTAAACGACAATGTTAAATCGTCATTTAAAATTACAATTTTATTATCTTTAACTAAGTGGTGCGCAACAATAATTGCGTTATCAAGCGGGCGACCTTCAATGGTAGCGTTAATGTACGAACCAAAACGAAGAGGGCGTGTTTTGTCGCCATAAGGTGTTGCAAGTTGTGCAACCAAGTAGCTCATGCGGCTTGTTTGATCAACCACACCTTCGGTGCGAATTACTTTGGCTTGCCACATTGTTTGTTTACCTGCGTATTCTGCGTTAAATGTAACATTTGAGCCTACGCCGCCATTTTTTAAATATTGCAGTTCTTGATCGGCAACCGGTAAACGTACCTCTGCAACTGAGGTTGCGCTTAGTGCGCCAAAACTATTACCTGGGTTTACTACTGAACCCAAGCTAATTGTGCGCTCATTAATAATGGCATCGTATGGGGCTTTAATATAAGTACGCTCAAGATTGCGGCTAGCACGCTTAACACTTGCTTGAGCAGAGCGGTAACGCGCTAATTTTTCTGCCAGCTGTGGTTTTCGTAAATAAAGTTCTGATGCAATAGCGTCGCTTGAGTCTGACTTAATGCGCTCCCACTCAGCTTGAGCGACATGTGCTTGCGCGCGTTCTATTTCAAGTGCTGAGCTTGCTTGTGCTAAACCCGCTTGCGCTTCAATAAAGTCTGCCTCGTAATCATTTGCGTCAATTCGTGCTAAAATATCGCCTTGCTTTACAAACGCGCCTTCAACAAATTGATCTGATACCGAAATAACTTGCCCGCTAACTTGTGCTATTAGCTCGGTACGATACTTTGGTTTAACAATGCCGTACGATTTAACATCGAGCGTTATAGAATCTAAAAGTACGCGTTGTGTTGCTACTAAAGGACGTAAATCTTGCTCTGGCTTTTCTTCGGGTGGTTTTTTCATTGCCATAAAGGCGAAAGCTAAAGCAATACCGCCTGCTAAAACAGCGATTGGGAGTATTATTTGTTTTGTAGTAGCCACAAGGCATTCCTTCATAATTGGTGGTGACAGAGCAATAATACGCAATAAAGTGTTTACAAGCTGTTTTAAGATGTAACAAAGCATTACATGTGTGTGTTACAACTCACTATGCGACTAATTAAGTTCCTAAAAAGAAATTAAAGTAAGTGTTTTTTATACAGAGGAAATTATGAAAACCGAATCGATGAATTGCAGGCTAGGCTGCGGCGCATGTTGTATTGCGCCAAGTATTAGTTCGCCTATTCCAGGTATGCCAAATGGTAAAAAAGCCGGAGAGCGTTGTATTCAGCTAGATGAACGTAATTTATGTAAGTTATTTGGTGACGAAAGTCGCCCAAAAGTATGTAGTGATTTTAGCGCCACGCTTGATGTGTGCGGGTCAACAAATGCACAAGCTCTAGCGCTTATTACAGAGCTCGAAGAGCTCACTTAATCCTCATTTTTAATACACATCTATTTACACTTATTTTATTACTGAGTATTTATTTTACGTCATTCAAAGCTGCGCTTTTCACGCGAGCAAGCTCTACGTTTACCGCCAAAGTGTAGGCTTGTGTTTGTTTTGTAGACGTGAAGCTTGCTTACGTGACAGGCAAAGCCTGTAAAACTGATTTATTCACAAAGAGGGGAGGAGGCGCTGCGCTTTTAGAGGAGGAGATTAATTTAAAGTAATAGTTGGCTTTTGTTTTTCTCATTTACTCCTAATTCTTTTCTCTTTGTGTAATATTTTTTCCTAAAAACTGCACTTTTATATAAATAAACACAGCGTTTACAAACCAAAGTATAAATTGAGTTCGTAAACGCTGGCTTTATTTTCTACCAGCTATACGTTGCGCTTAACGTATATTGCTCACCGCGCCCAGGTGTACCTGGTATTTCTTCAAACGACTCATCCCATAAGTTATCTGCCGCTAAGGTGATAAATAAATTACTCAACTGTGGCGGCGTTATTTTAAGCGTTAGCTGGGTAAATAACGCATTGTCATTGCCGTTTCTAAGTGAATTTTTGTGTTGTGTACGCCATTCGTTATCTATTCTAAATTCTAAAATATCAGTTGGGTTGTACACAGCGCCAAGTGTTAAACGGTGATCAGGAAAGTTTAACGCGTAAAAGCTGGCATCAATATCGGCTGCGCCGTAGTTTTCTGATTTATGTAAATAGGTGTAGCTTGCTATAAGCTTTGCTGTATCAAAGTGCTTAGTCGCTAAAAATTCAACCCCTGCAGTATCAATATCTACTGGGTTTGCAAAGCGCGCTGAGGTTGAATCAAAATTAAAGGTCCAATCGGTCAAGTTATTATCTTTTCGATAAAAAATAGCCGAGTTTAACTGCCAGCTTTGTTCTTCAAGTAATAAACCTAGCTCCAAGTTTGATGTGGTTTCGCGCTCAAGGTTGTAGTTACTTCTAAATAACCCGCCAGAGTCGCTGCCGCCAATGGCTGTGTAGCCTGCAACTTGACTCGCTTGCGCGTATGATAAGTAAAGGGTTTGTGCTGTGCCGTCACTATTTTGGGTGTTTAAGGTTATGTCACCAATAGCTGATACTTCAGCATCATCACGATTTGTATCGTCATAGGCTGCGCCTAAACGAAAGGTAAGCTGTTGGTTTTTTTGCGCTATTGTGTATTGGGGCAATATACTTAGCTTGTAATACTTTCGTGAGGTAAAGTTGTTTTCAAGTGTGGTTGATTCAATCGAGTCATCAATAAATTGTGCAGAGTAATTTATTGCCAGTGCATCGCTTTGTGCATGGCGACCCGAAAGTCCAAACGATTTAACTTCGCTTTTATGAAAAGCTTCAAATGCACTAGGATTTTCGCGAGAGTAAATATAGTGATCGTCATGGGTACGATAATAAGCAGATACTTCAAAGTTGCTGTTATCAGCGTAGTTTTGCTTGTGATTAAGCATCCAAAGACGGGTTTCTAAATCTTCAGTTTCGTTAACGCCAAAAGGGGTGTACAAGTTAGGCCAGCCAAAAAACTTATCTTGTGAGCCAAAAAACAAATCTGTTTGGCTATGCTCGCTTGCTAATTGCACGCGAGCTGAGGCGCGCGAGAAGTCATGATCGCCATTATCAATGGTGCCATCACTTTGCGAATGAGAATACTCACCTTCAAAGCCCAGAGTATAGTTAGCTAAGCTATCAAGTTGTGTGTTTTTAGCAGCGTGAATACTTTGCAGATTAAAGTCGTTTGTACCAGTACCAAGGGATACACTACCGCCAGTAATAATCGGTTTCCAACCAAACGAAACTGTACCTACAGAGCTATTCATACCGTAAAGTGCGTTATCGGCACCGGTTAAAACATCTGGGCCGGTTAGCATTTGCGGTGCAATGGGTATTTCAGCAAAATAATGCCCAGATTGCGGGTCAAGCAGGGTAACGCTTCCTACTCTAAAACCGGTGTTTTCAAAAATCCCTCCACGAATAGTTACATCAGCTTGCGCCTCAGCCATATTACGCGATTGAAGGTCAACACGGGGGTCATATTCTAAATTAGAAATAGGCGAGTCGAATGTACCTACTGGCAACTTATTTGCAGTGGGTGAGGCCTCAACCGTTATTTTCTCGATTGGTGACTCATCAGATAGCGTATTAGCATTAGCAAATGCAGTAACGCTGCATAATATTGCAGGTATTATAAGGTGTGGTGTGCGATTCATGTGTTTCTCGTCATTTTTTATTTGTAGCTGCGGTTACAATTAATTTCAAAGCTTATATTTGAGCATGATAAAATAATTAAATGTAACAGCAGTCATTTTGTGCGCGATTGTACATTAATTTGTTAATAACTGCATTTGATAACCATTTACGTAATACCGGCTTTATTAAAAACATGGTCATTCTATCGTATTAAATAGCGCACTCACTGCGTTAAAAATTATTTATATAGAACAACTATATGTCATAATTTTCGCCTTGTTATTGCGCTATTTTCTTGGCGCTATAATAGAACACTATTTTAATGCAATCGGTATAATTACTTATTAGGTAACATTTATAATGGATACGACACAACAAAATACTATTTACTTTGCTGGTGGCTGCCTGTGGGGCGTACAAGAGTTTTTAAAGCACTTACCAGGCGTAATAAGTACTGAAGCAGGTCGCGCTAATGGTACAAGCAAAACCACTGACGGCGAATACGATGGTTATGCCGAATGCGTAAAAGTCATTTTTGATTTAAAAGTCGTTAGCCTAAATAAGCTGTATGACTACTTTTTTGAAATTATTGACCCGTATAGCATTAATAAACAAGGGGATGATGTAGGCCCTAAATACCGCACTGCCATTTATAGCAAAAACCAAAGCCATTTAGATGCAGCAAGCAATTATATAAACAAGCGCAGAGATGCCGATAAAATTGTGGTAGGGGTAGAGCTGCTAACTAACTACGTGCCAAGCGATCCTGAGCATCAAGACCGTTTAACTAATTATCCTGATGATTACTGCCATATACCGCTTGAGTTATTGCATAAGTATAAATCGTAAATTTGAGTAGGGTAAGCGCACAAAGATAAGTAATTAGAAGCTATCGCTTCTCGCGTAAGCAAGCTTAGCGCCTACGGGTAAAGTTTGACGCGGTGTTTTTTGTAGACGTGCAGCTTGCTGACGTGACGAGCGCAGCTCGTAATTTAAGGTTGAATATAGCGTTAGGTAAAGGTAAGTGATTAGAAGCTATCGCTTCTCGCGCAAGCAAGCATAGCGCCTACAGGTAAAGTTTAATCCGGTATTTTGTAGACGTGCAGCTTGCTGACGTGATGAGCGCAGCTCATAATTATTTAAACCTGAAGTCCCAAAAATACATACCCACAAAAAAGCTCACGTACTGTGAGCTTTTTTAAAACTTACTTATAGCTAATTTTAACTTACTGCTGCTTTTGCGGGGGGAAGTTACTTAATATTTCGCTCACTGTCTTATTAATTGATGCTTCACGTTGTTCTGGCGATTGGTTTTTCTTTAATCGGCCTTCTTTTGCGCCGCGCCATACTAGCTGGTTAGATTCACGGTCTACAATATCAATAATCAGTGTGCCCACTTCGTATTCACGCGCGGTTGTGTCACGTTGAAAACCAGTACCCCAATAACCCCAATGCGGGCGGTAGTTTACATTAAATGTATCTACTTCAAGCTCTTTATCTACCGATGCATGATAGTTAACAAGTACATCAGCATTTGCTGCATCAACTAAGCTCATACCTAGTGTTTGGCTCAGTTCTGCGTTAACGGCAGTGCGAACACGTTTTTCCATTAGGCCATTAATTTGGTAATTATTTGTATCTTTAGTTAGGCTGGCGTTTTCTACCCAAGCAAATGTTTTAAAATTACTAAAGTTGGCTGATTTATCGTAATCCCAATCAGGGGTTTGTGTACAGGCTGTAAGTAGTGCTAGCGCTGCAACAATAAGTATATTTTTCATTACGTTTGCTCCAATAAAATGCATTAATTTAAAATAACACACATCGTTTAAATGTGTATTATTTAAACGTCCTATATTTTAGTTTAGTTGGTTTGCCTTAACGGCCAATTAATTGTGTTCAACTTCAATCCAATCTTTTTCATCTACCCAGTTTTGTGCACCGTCTTTTACCGAGCGAATCGGCACAATGTAGTCACAACTTATTTGCGGCTTAACTGAGGCAAATATAGGCACAAAACCAAAGCTTAGTGCGGTTTCTATAATCGCTTTTTGATTTTGCGGGTCAATGTCGGCCGCTTCATCTATGTAAATAGGTATACGGTATAGGTTTTGTTCCTGATCGCTTAATAAGTAACGAATAAACAACATGCCACACAATAACTTAATCGTAATACGTGTGCCGTTTGAACCTGCAGAATCTATTTTTTCAAAGTGCTCTGTTTCACCTGCGCGGTTAACCACTTCAAATCGAATATCAAATAAATCGGTAAGTGTTAAGCCCGCTTTATCTGATGCGAGTTTAATTAAGTGATCTTTTGCTTCGTTTACCGCACTTTCGCTGTACGGTTCTTGGCTAAGTAAATCAAGCGTGTCACCTTGCTCAAACTGATGCGACGTGCTGATAATGGTATCTATACTATCAACCAGCATTTTGCGCGGTATGACGTTAATTTTAAACGCTTGCAGGTTTGAAATACGGTGCTGGCTTATGCCTTTATTAAAGCTATTCATTTCGCGGCGAAGTCGGTCTAAATCTTCTCGCAAGCCTTTTATAGTTGCGGCCACTTCGGTAAGCGCAACGCGTGCTTGGCGCTCAACAGCATCGCGTTCGTTATCAATATTATGAAAGGCGCTTATTAGCTTTTGGTATTTAGTGTATTCGTCGTTTTCATTGTCGAATTTAGTAATACCCGCGTTATATACATGCAAATAGGTATTACGCACGTTTATGTCAAAATTACGCAGTTCTTGGCAGTCTTTATTAAAATGATGAACAAGGTCGCTTAAGTTATCAAAGTCGACCGTAATATCAATCATGTATGGAGTTACTTTACCGCTGTATAAATCAAGCGTGTGATCAATTCGCTCGCTCTTAACTTGGCGTAATCGCTCAGTTTGGCGATTAATTTGCTCTTGTTTCGATTTAATTAACGAGCGACGATCGGCAATTGAGCCGCTATTTTTTTGAATATCTTGCAAGTAGTCGTCAACTTGTTCGCGCTCAGCTAATAACTGCTCTTTTAGCATGGCTTGCGCTTCAACCGAATGCTGCATTACCTCAAACTGCTCTAAGCGTTTTAGCGCGCCCTCGAGGCTCATAAGCTCATCGTATAACGCGTCTTTTTCTTTTTGCTTGTCGGCAACGTTTGCAGCAACATCGCGCTGTTGCTTAAACTCTTTAAGTGAATGCTCAAGTGCATTTAACTGAGCGGTTAATTGCTCTTTGTTTTCGCCGCTTTGCATTTGCACAGGCGAGAGCTTTTTAAGCTTAATGCTCGCACCTGGTAGCGTTAAGACGCCGCCTTTAACGTTTTCACTTAATAGCGATAAAAATTCCCCAAACGCGTCTTCGTCATCAATGGTTATATCGCCATTAGTGGTGGTTGCAAACGAGAGAATATCAGGGTTTAAAATGCGCGATATTTCTTCTACTTCTTTTAACGAGAGGTCTTCGCGCATGCGGGTAAACAAATTAAATTCAAGATTTTTAAGTTGCAGCTTTAGGCTCTTAATTTGTTTTTGTGTTTCGCTGATGCGGTAGTCAAGCGTGTGCAGGCTTTGCCCTTGTGCGCTAGTTATAGAGTGCGAAAGCGACTCGTAATCTTGCTTTAACTGAGTCAGGCTGGTTTTAAGGGTGGCTTTATTTACTAGTTCAAACTCGCTTTTAAGCGCATCGTAATCTAAAAACCACTGCTCAATTTGAGTTTGTCTGCGCTCTATATCACGCGATTGCTGTACGTATAGGCTTTGCTTTTGCTCAAACTCGTGTTTTTCGTGCTCTATATCTTCAAGCGCTATGGCAAGCTCAGAGAGTTGCGACTCTTGATAGGTATCAAAATCAATCAGTGCTTGGTCAATTTTAGGCGCGTATGCGGCTAATTTACCTTTAAGCACGGTTTGGTTTTCAAGCATTGATTCAAGCGCGGCTATTGGCTCTTGCATTGACTCAAGGGCTTTTAATTCGCGTTTTGAGCGATTTACTTTATCAAATGAGCGACGCCATACTTCATAAAAGTCGACTTTAGAGTTTGACATATGGCGTTCAAACACGCGTAACATAAAGCGTTTTACGTCGCTTGCGCCTAATTTGTGTAAGTTAAGAATACGTCTAAATATTTCTTTATAAATAGAGGAGTCTTGCACATTATTAAGCGGGATCATTTTTAAGTTTATGTCGCCATCAAAAGGCGTTGCGCCACCAGTCAATAGCGCGTTTAGCTCTTGTGCTTTTAACTCAATAGGATTGTAGTTAAGCGATTTTAAATGGTTGAACAGCTTGGTAAATTTAATAATAGTTTTACCTTGCGTGTACTGCTCTAAATCAAGCTTTCCTTGATAACAAAAGTACTGATGCGCGTAACCGGCAATTTTACCAAGTCCCGCAACGCCTATTACTACCGAGCCATGAGGCAAGTTAGCTTCTAGTAAAATGTACGACTGATCGGATGAAAAATAAAACTTACGGGTTTCATCTAAATCGTGTCCGTCCCATTCTGTTAAGCGTAAATCGTTAATAAGCGGAAACTGCAGGGCGTTAATAACCGAGCTTTTACCGGTGTTATTGGGCGCGCAAATAGAGCTGCTTTTATCAAGCGGGATCACACATTTTGCATAGCCTGCGGTATTAAGTAGGGCGAGTTTACTTAGTCCGTATAAGTTTTTCATTGCTCGTCCTCTGTAATGTAGGTTTCTTCGTTTACTTCCATGAGTGCATCTATGTAGCGGTGAATTGGCGCTTGTAGCATAAAGCCGCCTTCTACTTCACGGGCTAAACCTAAGCGCACCATGCGCAGGTAAACGTCTTTACGCAAATCCGATCCCGAAAATATCTCAAGCTGATCAAACAAATGTTTGTTAATTTGCACCAGCGTTTGCATAAGCTCTAAATCGTTTACGTCGTCAAACAATGCGCGCATTGGGTCTTTACCCGTATTGGCGTAGTGCTCAATTAAAATGTAAATGGTGAGCGCGATAGCGCGAGATATTTTGCCCATATTTGGCGTACTTTCGTCGTTACCAAAATAATAAAAGCCACGGCTGTCGTGTTTTAAATCGTTACCTAGGGCGGTAAATAGGGCGGTGTAGTCTTCTATGTGTTGGTCAAGCTCTTGCCACATTACGTTGTCTTGCTCGCAAATGTGATAACCCGCTACTAATTTTTTATTAATGGCTTGTAGATGGGTTAGCTCGTCTAAGTTTATGTGTGTCATGGTTTATTTACCTGCCTTTGAATCTGGCTGAGGCTCTGAATTAAATGGATATAAAGAAAAGTGCTGACCGGCAATTTTTACGCGGGCTTTTTCATCGCTTTGAATTATTTTAATATCGCTGTCGCTGACTAATTTTTGATACAAAAATAGCATTTCGTCGGCATCGAGATCTGGATAGCTTTCGTCTAAAAATTGCAGCAAGGGCTGCGGCTTTTTGCGTTTTTTATTAAAGCGCTTAGCAAAGTTGGTTTTAACATCGTTGTAGTCAGGAATATTAGGCGTAACAAATGCAGGCACGTCTTGCTGGTCAGGCAATTGGTATTCTTCGTGTTCAAATTCAACCAAGCTTGCCATGTAAGCCACAATATGGCGTTGCTGACCAAGCGAATATCGCTGCGCGTCGCTTACAAAATTTGGCTGCACAGCACTTAGCATATTGTCTACACCACTTTTACGCACCAGCCCAAGTACTTTGGCTGCTTGGCGAGTAATTAAGTTATTACGACGTAGCTCCTCGCGCAGTGGCATAAGCATATCAGCACTTTTACGTAAGCTTTCTCGGCCCATTAAATGCATTTCGAGTATACGGGTACGTAATTGCTCCAGCATACGTTTGTCGTTATACGCTTTACCTGAGCGCTCAATGTGCAGTATTTGCTTACTTATTTGCTCTTCAATGAGGGTAAAACATGCATGAAACTCACCACGAATATCAACCATTTCAAGCATTGGCTCTATGTATTCGTCAAAGGCTTCTATTACCGCTTTATAACGCTTTTGCAGCGATTGCACTGCATTATTTGATTTGGCTTGTTCAACAATATTTAAAATAGCGTTTTCGTTGTGCGTATAGAGCTTCATTATTTTACGCACCCGATCATCCATAATGCGGCTGTAGCGTCGTAAGTCGTCAAAGTCTTCTATTTCGCCAGCGTTATCTAGGCGGTTACCTAAACGAGCAAGGTCCTCTACTAATACGCTAATTTCTTGCGCTAAACCTAAATGCTCTTCTTGCAGTAAAAAAGTAGCAAAATCAGCAATAGCACGATTTATTTCAAGCTGAGAGGATTTAGCCAGTGGAATTAAAATATCTTGGTTTAACAAACGATTTGTTTCTTTATAAATGCGTTCGTTTGACCACGTAGGCTGCTTTTGCTTAATCGCGTTTTGTACGTCTTTTAGGCTAAAGTCAGCCATTTTAAAACGTTTAAATAATAGCTCTAATACACCCCAATGTTCGGTTATGGTGTTTAGCAGCTTTTTAGCTGGGATCATAAGGGGTTACAACATCCTAGTATTTTATTATTGAGTTCTTTTAGAAGACTCATTATTACGTATTTTTAATTAACCTTGTCTGTATATAGTATTCGTTTTTAAGACCATTTAATAATAGTTTTTGCATAGAGGCAGTGCTAAAATTCGCGCCGAAAATAGGCACATGAAATGGAATGTTATTTGTGTGTTCTTTAAAACTATATCAAAGGTTGTTTAACTACCATGGTTTCCTCGATTATTCTAACCCTGATAGCGATTGCATTTTTACTGATCGTTATAGAAGATATAATCCATGTAAATAAAGCTAAAACCACGCTGTTTTTTGGTACGCTTTGCTGGATTCTTCTTTTTATATACCCCCTACACGGGCAAAGCCCCGATACGATTCAGCATCTTTTAAACGAAAATATTTTAGAAATTGCCTCATTATGGCTATTTTTAATGGCTGCAATGACCTTTGTCGCGTATTTAAATTCAAAGGGGTTTATAGAAAATATTGTGCACCGTGTTATGCCAAAAAGTATTAGCGAAAAAAAGCTCATGTTTTTGGTGGGTGGTTTTGCGTTTTTGTTTTCGTCGATTTCAGATAACGTAACAGCGACGCTTATATCGCTTGCGGTTGTTATGTCGTTAAAGCTTGAACCTAAAAAGCTCGTTAAATACGCCACGCTTATTGTGTTTGGAGTGAACTCAGGTGGGGTATCGCTAATAACAGGTGACGTAACCACACTAATGATATTTTTAGATGGCAAAGTAACCATTGCTCATTTATTACTACTTATAGCGCCAGCACTTGCAAGCGTTATGCTGCTTGCTGCGTTACTGTCTATAGGTATGAAAGGGCGTGTTGAGTTTGCTAGTGCAGGTAAAACCCGCATTGAAAAAACCGACATAACCATTGCTGTTATATTTTTATCTACCGTAGTGAGCACACTTACGTTGAGTGTAATTTACAGCGTACCGCCTTTATTAACCTTTTTGTTTGGCTTATCAGTGATGTTTTTAGTGGCGCAATTTTTAATGCGCAAAAAAGACATAAACAAAGACATAATCGATTTTGTTCGCGATATAGAATACGACACATTATTGTTTTTTGTAGGTGTACTTTTACTTGTAGGCGCACTTAAAGAAATTGGTATGTTGAGTAAATTTACCGACCTATACACGGTAATGGCACCAGAATACGCAAACTACTTAATGGGCATATTATCAGCTGGGGTCGATAACGTACCGCTTACCGCTGCATTATTAAAAGCCAATATAGTAATGAGCCAACAACATTGGTTGTCGTTTACGTATGCAACGGGTGTGGGCGGTTCAATGCTTATTATTGGTTCGGCTGCGGGCATTATTGCCATGAGTAAAGTTAAAGCGCTTACCTTTATGAGCTACTTGCGTTTATCGCTGCATTTATTAATTTGTTACACGGTTGGATATGCGGGCTCGTATTACATGGGCAGTTTTATTTAACTCATAAATTATTAAATGCTTGACAGCTAGACGTCTAAACGATAACTTTCAAAGCCCCGCTACTTAGTGGGGTTTTGTTTTATTAGCCACTGGTTAATAAAGCATTCAGAAGAGGTGCGATACTTAGGTACTTAATGTTAGGCGACGAAAGCCAATGATCATTAAGGAGGGAAGTACTCGCCGAGGAAAATAATGGTACGTCGTCATTGTTTTTCGGTTTATGGGGCTGAATCCTCAAAACTGTCACCAATATAGGTGGAGAGCTTCTGGCAGTGGACTTATCTTCAAGCATTCCTTTGCCAAGTTCTTCTTGTTTTATTGCGGTTTGGATACCGCGAAAGGAGACTAAATGACTACCCAATCAGCGCCACAAACAGTACCACAAACAGAGTTAAGCGCAAAATCAGATTACATCGTTGCCAAATTTGGCGGAACCAGTGTTGCAAACTTCGAAGCGATGAGTCGCTGTAGCGAAATTATTGTTGCAGATAAAAGCGTACGTATTGTTGCCGTGAGCGCCAGTGCTGGCGTAACTAACCATTTAGTTGCACTGTGTAAATCAAGTATTACCCCAAGTGAGCGCCAAGAACACATAAACGGCGTGCTTGCTATTCAACAAACTATTTTAGATGAGTTATCGCTTGATGCCGATTTAGCGGTTGGCTTTAACGAAACCCTAAAAGCATTTCAAACATTGGCTCAAGAGTCACTAACTACCGATCAGCAACACGACGAGCTACTTAGCTTTGGTGAGCGTTTATCGTCGTATTTGTTTGCTCAGGTGCTGCGTTTACAAGGTTTAAATGCCGATCGCTTTGATGTGCGCAAGGTGCTTAAAACCGACAGCCAATTTGGTAAAGCAACGCCTAATGTTGCGGCCACAGCACAAGCTGCTAAAGAATTCTTAATCCCGTTATTAGATGAGCAAGTAATTGTTACTCAGGGCTTTATTGGCAGTGACGAATACGGCCAAACAACAACGCTTGGACGTGGTGGTTCTGACTATAGCGCTGCACTTTTAGCTGAAGCAATTAACGCTAAAAGCGTGCATATTTGGACCGACGTAGTGGGCATTTTTAGCACCGACCCGCGTTTGTGTGCAAAAGCGACGCCTATTGCACGTTTAAGCTTTGACGAAGCCGCCGAAATGGCGACCTTTGGCGCAAAAGTATTGCACCCAGCGACTATTTTACCAGCAAGCCGGAGCCACATTAACGTGTTTGTAGGTTCTAGCCGCGAGCCAGAGCGTGGCGGTACATGGATTGAGCGCGAAAAATCGCAGCAACCAGGCATACGCGCAGTAACGCAACGTAAAAACCAAATATTGCTTACGCTTAAAAGCCCAGAAATGCTACTCGCTAGTGGCTTTTTAGCACGCGTATTTACACTATTAAGTGAATACAATATATCGGTAGATTTGGTAACCACATCTGAAATTAGCGTAGCTATAACGCTTGATAACGCGCAAAACGCCTCGCGTCCAGAGCTTGACCAAGAATGCCTAGATAAGCTTGCAGAGTTTTGCCATGTGTCGGTAGAAAACAATTTAACACTGGTAGCACTTATTGGCTCTGAGATTCAATTACGCCAACACGAAATGAACTTAATGAGTGTACTAAAAGACTTTAACATTCGATTAATTTGCCACGGTGCTAGTAAGCACAACCTGTGCTTTTTAGTAGAGCAAACTGAGTCAGATAACGTAGTACAATCTATTCATAGCCGTTTATTAGAAAGCGATTTTGCTGCGTAAATAGCGGTTATTCAGGAAAGCGATTTATTAAAGTTACCTAATAAAGTCACTTAACAAAATCAGTTAATAAAAAGCATCGCCAGTCGGTGCTTTTTTTATGCACCACACTCATATCAAAACAAACATTACTGTCACTGCTATCAGCTACAGTAACGCTATTACTGCAAGCACTGAGCTTTGCACTATGTAATTCGTCAAACACATTGGGGCTAAGTAGTTTTGCAATAGGGCGGCTGGTGGCTTTAGCAAGTGACTCTTTTAATGTCCAAATTCTAAAAAATGTATCCGCTTGGGCTTGGGTATTAGTGGGCTTTGTAATAAGTGTAATTTCATCATTATGATAAAAATGCTTAGCGAGCTTTTCAAACGGGCGCTTTAAGCTTACTTTTTCAATATCAAAACCAAACTCACTTTTACCAAGGTTAAGCGCAACCCCAACTAAACCATTCGAGTGCGAAATACAGGTATTAATAACATCATCACTTACATGTACTTGCAGCTTTGAGCTTGCTTCGTCAAATTCTGTACTCATTTTATTAAGGGCTACGTGCGCATGTTGCGGCTGCGTTATTTTAATAAGGTGTTTTAACAATAACCGCGTAGCTAAATACTCTTGCTTAGCTTGCGGGCTTTTGCGGCGGTTTATAATGGCTAACTCAACCGGGCTTAAGCAATCGGGCAAATTAAAGTCACTAAGCTCAAGTGTTTTAGCATTAAATAATAAAATACTGTTACTAGCTAAAGACAAGTTTACTAATTGAGTTGAAGTAATACTCAAGGCGTTTTTAAAATAGTGTTCAGTCATAAAAGCCCTAAAGCAAAAGAAGTCGCTGATATTGTGAGCGGTTAACGCCCCTAATAAAGGCTGGGTACAATTTTATTACTCAGCTGGCATGAAATATGGTTTAATTCACAATAATCAAAATAATAACAGATTTGTAGATGTATGGCACAAGTGCGTGATGGGTTTCAAAGCCGACTTGGTTTTGTTTTAGCCGCTGCTGGCGCAGCAGTGGGTTTAGGTAATATTTGGGGTTTTCCTACGCAAGCGGCCAACCATGGCGGCGGCGCTTTTTTACTGGTTTATTTTATTGTTATATTTTTACTTGCGCTCCCTGCATTGTATACAGAACTTTATTTAGGTCACAAAGCACAAGCTAACCCGGTAAAAGCATTGGGCGATGCATGGCAAAGCACTAACCGTAAAGTGGGTGCGGCAGCAGGTTATATAGGACTTGCGGGCGCAGTTGTTATGCTAAGTTTTTACTCAATAGTAGCAGGGTGGATGCTCTCGTACGCTATTGAACCCATAACAACCTTTTTGGGTTTCACAGGCGCAAGCGAATTTTTACATAGCGACTCAGTGCTGCGTAATTTTGTATTTACGCCACTTATGCTTATTTTAACTGCCAGTATTATTTTAAAAGGTGTTAAATCGGGAATCGAAACCTGGTCGCGCCGTTTAATGCCACTGCTACTCGTATTGCTTGTTGGTTTAATTGCCTACATCGCAACACTCGATGGCGCAAGCGAAGGTTTTGCCGCGTATTTAATTCCTGATTTTAGCCAAATACTCGATCCTAATTTAATTATTGCCGCAATGGGGCAAGCGTTCTTTTCGCTCTCGCTAGGTGTGGGCTGTATGATGATTTACGGATCGTATTTACAGCCAGATGCTAATTTACCAAAGCTCACCGCAGGTGTTGCTTTACTCGATACCAGTGTCGCGTTTTTAGCGGGCTTACTTATTATTCCTGCTATTTATGTGGCGCAGCACAACGGTGTAGAGGTATTTAGTGGTGGTAAACTGATTGGCGAAGGGCAACTTATTTTTGCTATTTTACCTGAGCTATTTAGCACCATGGGCGAAATTGGTTTATTAGTTGGTTTATTGTTTTTTGTATTAATGTCTATCGCATCGGTTACGTCAACTATATCGACAACTGAGATTCCGGTGGCGTTTTTAGTCGAAAACCACAACGTTAGCCGCACCAAAGCAACATGGGCCGTTAGCGCCGTTGTACTTGTGTGTGCAAGCGCAATTATACTAAATTTTGATTGGTTATTTGGCTTAGTTATTATGCTATTTACTCAATACCAATTGCCGCTTATGGGCTTGTTTTACTTTATTACAGTAGGGTGGATGTGGCAGCGTGGTAATAAATTACACCAAGCAACAACCGGCGTACATTACTGGTTTGCTCAGTATATTCGTTTTGTTTGCCCAATATTAATGACCTTGGTATTTGCAAATGTTGCGTTTGGTTAAGCTCTATTTAAAGTGAATTTTTAAACAAAAAAAGCGAATAGGGCTCACCTTATTCGCTTTTTTTGTGCCTGTTATCTAGGTATAGCCAAGGTCTTTATAAAATCTCATTAGTTAGAGGCCTACCTTCACTTACTTCAAGCGCGTTAAATACGGTTGTGTTTGCTATTTCGGTAAGTGCTTCTTGCGTAAAAAAGCCCTGATGGCCTGTTACTAAAACATTTTTAAAGCTCACTAAGCGCGAGAATATATCGTCTTGGTTTATTTCGTCGCTGTGGTTTTTAAAAAAGAGCTCCGACTCTTGCTCGTAAACGTCGAGTCCCAGGTAACCTAGCTTTTTAGTTTTAAGCGCGCTAATACACGCGTTACTATCAAGCAATGCACCGCGAGAAGTGTTAATGAGCATAACGCCAGTTTTCATTTTACTAAATGCCTCATCATTTATTAAATGATGAGTTTGCTCGTTCAGTGGGCAATGTAAAGAAATCACATCGCTTTGGCTAAGTAAGGTGTCTATATCGGTAATTGTATAATTGCCAGGTTGCGCGTATGGGTCGCACACTAATACTTTAGCGCCAAAGCCATTTAAAATGCTGCACAGCGCAAGGCCAATTTTACCGCAACCTACAATACCCACGGTTTTGTTGTGCAAGTTAAAACCTAGTAATCCGTTTAAATCAAAGTTGTCTTCGCGTACACGGTTATACGCTTTATGCGTTTTGCGGCTAAGTGTTAGCATAAGCGCTATACAGTGCTCAGCTACGGCTTCTGGGCTGTAAGCCGGTACGCGTAATACTTTAATTTTATGTGCTTTTGCTGCAGGTAAGTCAACGTTATTAAACCCTGCACAACGCAGCAAAATAGTATTAATGCCTTGGCTTGCCAGTTGCTCAATAACGGCGGTATTTACGGTATCGTTAACAAAAACACATATGGCATCAAACCCGCTTGCTAAAATAGCCGTTTGTTCGCTCAGGGCTTGCTCAAAATACGTTATTTTTATAGCGCTGTAATCGCGTGTACTTTGTTCAAAAAAAGGCAGTTCGTACTTTTGAGTACTAAAAAAAGCAATGTTCATGGTAATAGCCTCGACGCTTAAGTATTTGTAGGGTAGTTAACCTTTAATACATTAAACTACTTTACAAGTAAGCGCCCAAGTAAAACGTATTTTATTGATTTAAATTAAGCCTTAATCGGAGCCTTACTTGGGGTAAACAAAGGTATTTTTGACGATACTTTTTTACCACCTTTAGCAGCGTTTAACTTTGCGGCTTGCAGTAGGTTGCTTTCTATTACTTGTATAAGTGTTTCGGGCTTAGTTCGCGGTGCATAACGCGCAACAAGTTGCCCTTGTGAATTAATTAAAAACTTAGTGAAATTCCACTTAATAGCACGATTTTGCGAAATACCCCGCGTATGCGATTTTAAATAATTAAACAACGGGTGTGTTTCTGGCCCATTTACCATTACCTTGCCAAATACCTCAAACGAGATATTAAATTGATCTTGGTAAAAGTCTTTTATGGCTAAATTATCGAGCGGCTCATTTTGGCCAAACTGGTTACACGGAAACGCAAGCACAGTAAAACCATTGCCTTTGTATTGCTGATAGAGCTTTTCGAGTGCGTTTAATTGCACCGAAAAATTACACTTACTCGCTGTATTAACAATAAGGACGGTTTTGCCCTGTAACTGGCTAAGAGAAAAATTTTCGCTGTTGTAAAGTGGTGCATTAAATTGATAAATACTGTCCATAGGTTACCTACTTACCTTTCCCGCTAAGGAAATTTTATAAAGACTTTCATTCGCTTTTTTATCGACCGATTGACATAATCGTGGTCTAGTTTCTAAGTTATCAGTTTAATAGGTCATTTTTATGTCAATGAAAGTCGCATTTATAGGTTTAGGCGTAATGGGTTACCCAATGGCGGGGCATTTAGCAAAAGCAGGGCACAGCGTATGCGTTTATAACCGCACTCAAGCTAAAGCAAAAGCGTGGACTGCAGAACATTCAGGAAGCTTTGCATCAACCCCGCGCGAAGCTGCCAGCAATGCCGACATCGTATTTATGTGTGTTGGTAACGATGATGATTTACGCTCAGTAGTGTATGGCGACGATGGCGTGTTAGCGGGCATGCTGCCGCACACTGTTTTGGTTGATCACACCACAACCTCTGCTGAAGTAGCCCGCGAAGTGGCTGCAAAAGCGGCTCTGCAAAATATCGACTTTATAGATGCGCCTGTATCGGGCGGGCAAGCTGGCGCCGAAAACGGCGTATTAACAGTTATGGCGGGTGGTAGCGAAGCTGTATTTGCTAAAGTACAGCCAGTTATGGCGGCATTTAGTCGTTTTAGCCAATTACTAGGCGGCGTTGGCTCGGGACAACTTTGTAAAATGGTCAATCAAATTTGTATTGCTGGCGCAGTGCAAGGTTTAGCCGAAGGCTTACATTTTGCCAAGCAAGCTGGGCTTGATGGTGAAAAAGTAATAGAAACAATATCTAAAGGCGCTGCCGGTTCGTGGCAAATGGAAAACCGCTACAAAACTATGTGGGCAGGGGAATATGAGTTTGGCTTTGCCGTAGATTGGATGCGTAAAGACTTAGGTATTGCACTCGATGAAGCTAAAAACAACGGTGCTACTTTACCAATGACCGCAACGGTCGATCAATACTACGCCGACGTACAAGCACTAGGCGGCGGCAGATACGACACATCAAGCTTACTAGCACGTATTGAAGCACTGCATAAAAAATAACGTTTACGTTGAGTATGTCGATGTAGACTGCAAGCTTGCTTGCGTATAAAAACGGAATTTTTAAAATGGCGCAGATATTAAAAGCTGCGCTTTTCACGTGAGCAAGCTCTACGTCTACCGCCGGAGTATAAGTTTACGCCTGTTTTGTAGACGCTAAGCTTGCTGGCGTGATGGGCGAAGCCCATAAAAATTCAAACAAAAAACGCGACGCTTAAATTACTATAGCGTCGCGTTTTTATATGCGTTGTATAAGCGCGTCTACACCAAATTACATGCTTTGAGCGTAATTATATAGCGCCTTTAAAATTGTAAGATTTTTTTCGCTGTCGTCATGTTCATGCGCTAAGTTTTCAAGGGTGATCATAAAGTCTTGTGCGTTAATCGACGGTTGATCTTCCCCGTGCATTAACTTGTTTTGGCAATACTGGCGCCATTGGTCAAGCTCTTGCTGGTTTAACGTTTCAGGCCAGTTACGAGCGCGGTATCTAAACAACAACGTATTAAACTTTTTATCTTCAAAGTCTAACTTCAACCCTGCTAATTCATCTGGTTTTGCATCACGAATAATCGCAAACTTAGCTTTATCGGCATGGCTTGTAAACCCAGCGTAAAGTAAGTAGTCAACGTTAGTGGTTGCGCTGTAATCGCCTTGTTCGTTAAACACTTCCGTTACTTTATCGCGAAGGTCGGTATTGGCTTTTAAAATAGCTAAGTTAGCTAAGCACTGCTCGCGGTCAATGCCTAAACGAGCTGCGTTTTCAGGTAATAAGGTTTTAGCTGGGGCTAAAATAGGGCACTTGTTTAAATGCACTAGTTTTAAGCCAACAGGTAAATCGTCCTCGGCTAAATCTACACGTTTGGTGTATAAGCGTTTGCGTAACTCTTCTACGTTTAAATCAATGAGTACTTGCGGGTTTTGGGTTAAATCAAAACAAATAACCGCGTTTTTATTAACCGGATGAAAGCTCATTGGTGCAACCCAGCTTGTACAGCCTTGTGTTGCAGGTATGCGCGACGTGGTATGCACTAGCGGCGTCATGTTAAATACATCAACCAATTCAGCAAGGGCTTTTTTATTACGCAAACCAAAAAAGAAGTTATACAGCTTTGGTTGTTTTTCTTTTATTAGTTTAGCCAGTGCAATAGTGGCGGTTACATCGCTTAGCGCATCATGCGCTGCGGCGTGTTCAATACCATTAGCTACCGTTAAATGCTCTAGCTTAAAGCTTGGGCTGCCATCTTCTTTTAACGGCCACTCAATGCCTTCAGGGCGCAGTGCATAACAAGCACGTACTAAATCAATAATATCCCAGCGGCTATTGTTATTTTTGTATTCATGCTCGTATGGGTCGTAAAAATTACGGTAAAAGCTATAACGGCTTACTTCGTCATCAAACCGAATACTGTTATAACCGGCAACACAGGTGTTTGGCACACTAAATTCGGCATGAATTTTTGCTATAAACTCAGCTTCAACTAAGCCTTTTTTCATCGCCACTTGTGGCGTAATACCTGTAATTAAACACGCCTCAGGGTGAGGTAAGTAATCCGCTTGCGGCTTACAATATTCAATAAGCGGCTCACCAATTATATTTAAATCAAGATCGGTACGAATACCCGCAAATTGGCTCGGCTTATCCTTTTGAGGGCTCGCCCCCCACGTCTCGTAGTCGTGCCAATAGATTGTTGCTTGATTTTGCTCTTGATATGCCATTTGAAAACCCTGAGTAGTTAACTTAAAAGCGCCTAAATACGCGCCAAGTTACTAAAATAATGAATTATTTAGATTATGGCATATGGGCGAAGGAGTTTATAGGTTTGGGTGATAAATGAGGTGTTTAGTGCTTTTTAGTAATGAAATAATAAAAACTGTTTACATAAGTAATCAAGGTGTACTAATATAGGTTCGTGGGTGCTAATCGCCCATTTGCTTTGTTTTCTATCGTGTATTAAACAGAAAAACGACGCTCTAACGAGCGAATCAATAGTAAATTACCATTGATTCTTGACCCGCCTCCGCGCACTTAGGTTCCTTTTGACCTGCAGCTGTTTTAGCTACAAAAGGACACCAAAATAAGCGACGGTTGTCTGGCATTGATTAGAGAGGTCGGCCCAAAGGTCATTATTAAGATTTCTGTAAACGTTTTTATTGGTCTGGCAGACAATTAAGTCAAAACTAATAAGGAACAAAAAATGTATAAGTTAAAACTACACATTATTTACACGAACAAAAATGAAAACACAGATATTAATATTTTAGTAAATGTTGATAAATCTGAACAGCAAAATGACCAGGGCCTAAAGGGTAAACTAGGACTAGTTTTAGACTATTTCCCTTTGGTTGTTCGATTATTAAGTGTCGCACCAGTAATCTTGGATGCAATCTCTAAAATGATTTAATAGCTGATCTCTCTTTTTCACTTTATTTTGGTACCTTATGGATAAGCCTTTATACCCATGCAAGCCTATTGGTTCAATAGAAGTTCTTGCTAAAACTCTTGGTATACACACTAGTAAATTACAGAGTATCTCAAAAAAAATTGAAGAGTCATACACCCCTCACACACTTAAACCAAACTCTAGTACGGGTAAAGTCCGAAGCGTTTTCGACCCAAAATTTGAATTAAAAAAACTCCAAAAACGAATTAACTCAAGAATTTTTGAAAATATCAAATTCCCGGAGTATTTACAGGGTGGATTAAAAGCTACAGCATCTTGCAAACGTGATTATGTAGAAAATGCAGAAATTCATGGACGAAGCAAAACATTAATCAATCTTGATGTAAAAGATTTTTATCCCAACATTAAAGTAGATACTGTAAGAGATATATTTAAAAATTTTTTTCGATTTAGTGATGATGTTGTTGATATTTTAACTGTGATTACGACATATAGAGGTTGCTTACCTCAAGGTGGGTGTACTTCAAGTTACTTAGCTAATTTAGTTTTTTATAACAATGAATATCGTTTATTTAGTTCACTTAGAGGTCGAGGTTTAAGATATACAAGATTACTTGACGACATTACAATTTCATCTAAAACGGCTATTGATAATAAAGTTCGAGAAAAAGCAATTAAAGATGTTGCTGCAATGCTTAAGAAGAAAAATCTTAGGTTAAAATCTAGTAAAACTAAAATCACAGATCGCACTGAGATGCATAAAGATTTTGAGGTGACAGGGCTATGTGTTAGAAGTCGCTTGCCCAACATACCCAAAAAAGAACGAAAATATATTAGGCAATTAGTTTTTAATTGCGAAAAAATCGGTAGAAATGACAAGACAAGTAAAGAATATCATTCATTGTGGAATAAAACCTCAGGATTAGTTACAAGATTAGGGCGGTTAGGTAATACACAAGCTTCAGACTATCGTTCGCGATTATCTGAAGTACTCCCCGAGTATGATGAATACGAGGAGGCTAAACTTGTTAAAAGGTCAAATGCTGCTTTAAAAGTTCCTCAAAGTGAGCACCTAAAATGGGGAGTGATCAAACGGTATAATATTATAATTTATCATTTAGGAATTTTAACAAGAACTAAAACTTTGTTAGCTAGAAATTTGAGAAATAAATTAAAAGAGCATTATAGTCTAGTTCCATCGGTTAAAGATTTTTGGGAAAAATAAATGTCAAAAGAACAAGGATATATAAATGCATTCAATGACTTTAAAGGTTTTGGATTTATAAGAAGGGAAAAAGGTAAAGATGTATTTTTCTCAATTGATGACCTTGAAGATGGTTTTGATATAGATTCCGTATTAGTAGGTATGAGATTAAATTTTAGTATAATTGATACTTCAAAAGGCCCAAGAGCCACAAGTATAAAAATCAAATGAGCAGTTTCTTATCGCCTGGATATAGTTAATAGGTAACTAAGTGTTAGACTAAAGTCTATAGGTTAGATTTATTCACTTGTTAGGTTTGTTTTAATCGTTTGTCGGTTTTGTGTTAATTCTCTAAAGTTTAGTTGTCGGCAACAAGTACGACTAACTTAACAGGACAATAATCATGAAACTTACTCTTATCAAAACTATCGCTCTTAGCTCACTACTTACATGTTCAGCTGCTGCAATGGCTGATCAAAGTGATTACAAATTAATGGTTATTGAAACTGCAACAGCGCCACAGCCACTTGAGCAATCATTTAATAGCTGCGCACTGAATGTTAAGTCAAAAAATTACGCTGAAGCTGAAGCAATTTGTACTAAAGCAATCGCACTTTTAAAAGACGCAGATGGCCCTAAATTTAAAGTACGCCAACTTACATCGTTTGCATTAAGCAACCGTGGTGTTGCACGTTTAAAAGCGAATAACGACACTGCTGGCCTTGCTGATTTATACGAAGCAAATGAAATGTCTAAAAGTGCAATGGTATCGCATAACTTAACTCGCGCTAAAGAAGACTTATCTTTGATAAGCGCTTTATAAAATACTTAAAAAAGTATGATATAAAATAGCGAGAGTAAAAAAGCCCATGTTAGGTTAATTCCTAACATGGGCTTTTTTGTTTTATTTAACGCGTGAGTTAATACTTTAAATACGTTAATTGAGTAGGGTGTGTATTTATAATTACTATTTTGGGTATGCTTGTTTAGGCTACACGAATATAATACGAGATAACCGTATAAAAAATAATAACCTTTCTGCTTTGCTTGTTTTGAGCAAGGCATCATTAAATAAATATTGAGATTTAAACCATGGCACCAGGAACCAGCCTAAGCGTACTTGAAATAAGTGCGATATTTTTATCAATTACCGCGTTACTCACCTATGTAAACCATCGCTTTATTGGGTTGCCAACAACCATTGGCGTTATGGTTATTTCGATGCTTTTATCTATCGGCGCTATATTTTTGGGCTTTTTAGGGTTTGATGATCTTATAGATTACGAAGTGAGCTTGCTCGATCAGTTAGATTTTACTGAAGTTTTGCTTGATGGCATGCTCTCTATGCTGCTTTTTGCAGGGGCGCTGCATGTAAATGTTAGCGATTTAAGACGCTATAAATTACCAATAGGTATTTTGGCCTGTGTTGGTACGTTGCTATCTACGGTTATTATTGCTGGGGCGCTTTATTTAGTACTACCTTTGCTTGGTTTTGATTTAGCGTTTATTTGGTGTTTACTGTTTGGTGCATTAATTTCGCCAACCGATCCGATTGCGGTAATGGGTATTTTACAATCTGCGGGTGCGCCTAAAAGTATTGAAACCGTGATTGCGGGTGAATCGCTGTTTAACGACGGTATAGGCGTGGTCATTTTTGTGCTTTTATTGGGTGTTTTATCAAGTGGTGATATTCCTACAACTTATTATGTAGCGCACACGCTGGCGGTTGAAGCCGGTGGCGGTATTGTTTTTGGTTTGGTATTAGGTGGTATTTTATATTACTTACTCAAAAGTATTGATAGTTACCAAGAAGAAGTACTACTTACTTTAGCGGGCGTTATTGGTGGTTATGCACTTGCAAGCCATTGGCATTTGTCGGGCCCACTTGCAATGGTAATGATGGGACTAATGGTGGGCAATCATGGTCGTAGTATGGCTATGAGCGACAAAACACGCCATTACGTTGATTTATTTTGGGAGCTGATTGACGAAATTTTAAATGCCATTTTATTTGTACTCATAGGGCTTGAGGTCGTCATGATTGCATTTTCGAGTAATTTATTTATTGCTGGTGGCTTAACAATTTTAATAGCGTTACTCGCACGTTTAATCGTTGTGGGTATAACAACCACTACATTTAATAAGCAATTAGAGTTGCCATCTGGCGCATGGAAAGTTTTAACCTGGGGTGGCTTGCGTGGTGGTATTTCGGTTGCACTGGTATTGCAACTACCTGATGGGAACGAGCGCGATATTTTATTAGCTCTCACTTATGCGGTTGTGGTTTTTTCTATTTTAATTCAGGGTTTGAGTATTGGTAAAGTAGCCAAAACTATCCGTTAAATATAAATTGGTTAGACTAAACCTGTTAAATGTAATTTTTAAAAAGCGTGTGAAATAGCTGTATTTCACACGCTTTTTATTTTTCTTATAAAACAAAAGGGCAATTAAAACGTAAAGCTGAGCTGCACACCGCTGTAAATATGTTCTTGTGCTTCCCAGTAGTCGCCATCTATTTGGCGTGCTCGGGTAAATACTTCTATTTTAAATGGCTTAAAATGATAACCCGATCCTATACCTGCGTAGCCGTCTATGTCGTTGTTCGATTTTTCTATTTGGTAGGTGTTATCGCCTCTATCGTTTTTAAAGGCGAGTTCGAACAGATCTAAGCCAAGCTCGGCGTATATAAAAAAGTCATTGAAATAACCAAGCTTCATTCCGTTGTCCCACGTTATAAATTCTTCTTGCTCGCCTTGTTTATTATCGATTACTGCCGCGCCAATTGCGCTTGTAAAAACAACACCAAAGTTACTGTAATTTTGCTTAACCATCATTTCTACACCCGCAGATGTAATGCTGCTATCGCCATTAAATTCTGATTTTATAAACATACCGGTGTTAGGCATGTTGTTACCGAGCAAAAGCCTTGCGTTAGCATTTTGGCTAAATGATAAAAGCGTGCTTAATAAAATAAAAAGAGAAAGTGTGTGTTTCAAAAAAGTTAACCCATTAATGATGAAAAGTTACCAGAGCTGCAATTATAAATACATAACTTAGTATTGCATGTAATTAAATGTATAAATTTGTTTGAATGTTAGTCAGCTATGCCAAAGTAAGGTGTTTAAAATAAAACCAACTAAAAAAATGCATAAATAATTATATACATTTTAAAACGTAAAGTAGCGATTTTAGGCACGTACGATGATGCGTAAGCTATTTAAATATATAGAAAAAGTTCAAACGTATTAGACTAAGGTCTATAGGTTAATTTTCTTCACTTATTAGGTTTGTTTTAATCGTTTGTCGGGCTTGTGTTAATTCTCTAAAGTTCAGTTGTCGGCAACAAGCACGGCTTAACTAATCAGGAATATAACCATGAAAACACTTATCAAAACTATCGCTCTTAGCTCACTATTAACATGTTCAGCTGCTGCAATGGCTGATGCAAGTGATTACAAATTAATGGTTATTGAAACTGCAACAGCGCCACAGCCACTTGAGCAATCATTTAATAGCTGCGCACTGAATGTTAAGTCAAAAAATTATGCGCAAGCGGAAGAAATTTGTACTAAAGCAATCGCACTTTTAAAAGACGCAGATGGCCCTAAATTTAAAGTACGTCAACTTACGTCATTCGCATTAAGCAACCGTGGTGTTGCACGTTTAAAAGCGCATAACGACACTGCTGCACTTGCTGATTTATACGAAGCATCAAAATTGTCTAACAGCACGATGGTATCGCACAACTTAACTCGCGCTAAAGAGGAATTATCGTTATAAAAAACCTTTATAACGTGTTTTATAAAGTGCTTACTAAAGCATAATATAAAATAGCGAGAGTAAAAAAGCCGATGTTGGGTTAAACCCCAACATCGGCTTTTTCGTGCTTATTAACTTTGTATTGTGTTATACCAATCCGCAATAATACTTAATCATTTTGCGGGGCTAAACGTGTCGCTACCTGCTTTAAAAAATTCTCATTTAGAACAACCAAATAGCGAATGTTTTGCCTAGCTATCAACACGTTTTTTCATCCTCAAAATAGATCACTTAATTAAGCGAATTGGTATTATTAAAAAATAATAAAACTGTATTCTGTTATTTATTGTTCAGTGATTTGCATGGTTTTAACTGGTTGTAATTAATAAGTATTTTTACAGGTGTTAGACTAAAGTCTATAGGTTAGATTTATTCACTTATTAGGTTTGTTTTTATCGTTTGTGGTAATTGAGCTAACACTCTAAAGTTAAGTTGTCGGCAACAAGTACGACTTAACTAATTAGGAATATAATCATGAAATTTACACTTTTAAAAACCATCGCTCTTGGCTCATTATTAACTTGCTCAGCTGCTGCAATGGCTAACCAAGGTGATTATAAATTAATGGTTATTGAAGACTCTGTAACTGCAGCACCTGCATTTGAAAAATCATTTAATAGCTGTGCTTTAAATGTTGAATCAAGAAACTACGAAGAAGCAGAAGCTATTTGTACACAAGCAATTGCATTACTTAAGCAAAGCCATGGTCCGCGTTTAAAAGTACGTGAACTTACATCGTTTGCATTAAGTAACCGTGGTGTAGCGCGTATTAAGGCTCAAAAAGACACTGCTGGTATTTCTGATTTATATGAAGCGGTTCAAATTTCTAAAAACTCACTTGTAACACATAACTTAACTCGCGCTAAAAAAGAGTTATCTTTATAAGAATGCTTGCATAAAGCGCTTATAATTTAGCGAGAGTATAAAAGCCCATATTAGGTAGCACCTAATATGGGCTTTTTTTGTATGCTTGCATAACCATAGTTACCTATTAAATACACTCTTTTTAATAAAGCAGTTTTACTGAATAATAGTGCTTTTAAGAGTGATTTTTAAAGCTTTGTTTTACTAATTTATAGTAGTAAGTACTTGTTACCTAAAGCATAGGTCTATAAATATAGAAACATAGGTAAAAATATTATTTTTTGACGTGACTTAACTGTGCAGTAAAACGGGATTATTTTATTTAAGTGGTTGTTTTTAATTGATAATAAAACCTAATACCTTTGACTTTAGTCCGTTTTTATTTAAAAATCGAAATGATATATATTTTATAGTATTAACGACACGTGAATGCTAATCATTGTTTTGTGATAAATAGCTAGATATTACCTTTGTTTTAATTTTTAGTCCCACCTCTACATTACTAATAATTAAACACGGAATAGAGTAGTTATTAACTTGCGCAATAAAAATAAAAAGCGCAAATAAAGGGATTTAAAAATGCAATTCAAACTAAAAAAAATAGCTGCCTTGTTATTCGGGGTGGGTATTAGCCTTTCTGTATTTGCCGAAGATATAGAACTATACGTAAACCATAATGTTGAAACCGACGAAAACCCTCGCGTACTTATTATTTTTGATACTTCAGGGAGTATGGGAACATACATTGATTATCCAAATGAGACACGTTTAACTGCTGCAAAAAGCGCTATGAAGCAATTAGTAGATGATAACGCGACTATTGATTTTGGGTTAATGCGTTTCAATTATTACTCTGGTGGGTATGTAATGGCTGGTTTAGGAGCTGAGCATTCCTCTGTAAAAACTCAACTACAAAATTTGCCAGCGAATGGCCATACGCCCGTTACAGAAACTTTATGGGAAGCTTACTTATACTTAACAGGCCAAAAAGTACATTATGGGTATAGCTCAACTATTTATAACCGCGATTACAAGCGTGACTTAAGTGCTGAAACTGCCACTGATTATAGCCAAAGTAGTTCTTCTTATATCTCTCCTTTTAAACAAGTAATAGGTGCCGATGAGCGCTGTGATAACTCTATTAATTTGATTTTAATGACAGATGGCGACCCCGTAAGTGATAACGAAAGCGATAGTTCTATAAAGGGTTTATACAAATCTACTTTTGGCTCAAATCCTGCTAAAACAAGTAATAGCTATCTAGCCGCTTTAGCTCAGATAATACATGGTACAAGAGATGTTGAGGTGGACTTGTACGACACCACGCCAGAAGTTGCCGATACTGGGCGAGTTTTTACTATCGGTTTTGGTAGTGGCATGAGTACAAATGGTAAAAAACTATTAGAAAAAACCGCTTTATTGGGAGGAGGCGAGTACTTACATGCAGATACATCAACTGAACTTTCTGAAGCGCTTAATAATACAATATCGAAAATACGCGAAGTTAACGATAGTTTTTCATCTCCAACGGTAGCAAGTAACAATGTTGACCAAACTCGTAGCCGAGAGTCAATTTATTTTGCGATGTTTTACCCAGAAACAGGCGCACGCTGGAGCGGGAATTTAAAAAAGCTTAAAGTGTCTGGTGCAAATATTGTAGATTCAACTGATAAAATAGCTTTAGATAATAATGGGTTGATTGATGAAAAAGCACGAACTTTTTGGCTGCCAACTAATAAGCCTGCAGACGGCAATTTAGTGGCTCAGGGGGGCGTAAATTTACTTTTATCAACCCTAGACCCTGATAGCCGTAAAATTTACATAGATAAAACGGGCAGTATTATTGATTTTACTTTTGATAAAGTACAAACCATTTTAAATTTAGCGACAAGTACAGTTACCGATCTTGCCCCTGATTTGATTCCTAATATTGGGTTAACTTTAGAGGAAGATGATATTAGCTGGGCACGAGGAGTTGATGTTGATAATGAAGATGGAGATGACTCATCAGTCGATCAGCGAATCAATATTTTTGGCGACCCTTTGCATTCAAAACCGGTATCTATAGATTACGGCGATGGAAGTATTCATATACTTGTTGGTACCAATGCCGGCTTTTTACATATGTTTGAAGACAAAGGCGATACTGTTGAAGAAAGGTGGGCTTTTACACCTGCAGCCTTATTAAAAAACATTCCGGCTTTGCGGAGTAATCTCGCAAATACAAAAGTGTATGGCATGGATGGCCCTATAAGTGTGTTCTTTAATAATAAAAGTTTAAACACTGATGGTTTAAATGATGGCGTTGTTAAAGCAAGTGAGGGCGATGAAGTTTGGGCATTTACAGGCATGCGCCGAGGCGGTAAAAATTACTACGGCCTGGATATAAGTGACCCAGATAAACCTAAAAAATTATGGAATAAGCCAATTGTTGGTGGCTCTGAAGAATTTAAATATTTAGCACAAACATGGTCTAAGCCCCAAATTGCGTATATTAAAGCGTTTGGTGAGGATCCATTGCTGATATTTGGCGCAGGCTACGATACAAACAAAGATAATGCGATTAGAACAACAGATGAAACCGGGCTAGGTATTTACATTGTTAATGCTAAAACTGGCGAAAAGGTATGGGCGCTCACTCCAGATGAACATGGTTTTACCGGTGAGCACAGTATTGCAGCGGATGTAACTACGCTTGACTCAGATTACGATGGGTATATTGACCGAATTTATGCAACCGATACTGGCGGTAATATTTGGCGTGTAGATATTCCCACCGATGATGAAGATGAGATTACTCACTTTAAACTTGCGGAGCTTGGCAGTACATTAGCGTCACAAGACAGACGTTTATTTTATAAACCGTTAGTTGCTAGAACGCTGTTTAGTAAAGTTACTAAGACCAATTATGATGGTGAAATGATCACGACTCGTTTAGACACCCCGTACGACGCAATTGTGATAGGCAGCGGAAATCGCTCAAACCCACTTGCTACTAATGAGCAAGATCAGCTTTATATGATCCGTGATGAAAACACCTTAACAAAAATATTTACTGAATTTCCAGATCCAATAGTGCCAGATGATTTAATGAAAATGAATGAAGACCCATTTGGTAACGCACTTGATGACGTTGAGAAGTTTGTTAATCTTGAAGTTAAGTTAGCTGAATTTAAAGGGTGGCGATATGAATTAGGGACAGGTGAAAAGTCCCTTGCTGCAGCTACGGTCGTTGGTGGGGTTGCTTACTTTACTTCCTTTACGCCCGCATCTTCCTCATCAACTCAAAACCAATGCTCGTTAACAGGTGGCGGTGGGTCGCTTTATGCCTTTCATTTGCATTACGGAACGAAGGTTTATGACGATGTGAAATTTGCAACAAGTAATGATGTACCAGATACACCACAACTATTTTTTGGAGAAGGACCTTCGTGTGAAGATAGTGATGCCAATGGTAAGTGCGATTGGGATGATGCAACGGATGTAACGCAAGTTAGTCAGTTTTATTTAATAGGCCCTGGGGTTAAAGGTTCTGATAAGCCGATAAAAGCTATTGAAATACTTGGGCCAAATTTAAATGTTGAAGGTGGAAAAGTTAAGCTAGTAAATGGCGCTGAACCAATTGGTTTTGGCTTTAAAACCCAACAAACATATATTTATAAACGCGAAGAAAACGATACTCAGGCACTTTAAAAAAACACAATGCAATAAACATAAGCCACCTTAGTTAGGTGGCTTTTCAATTTTAAGAGCGAATCAAAAATGCTAACGGTTTGCTTATATAATTGGTTTAGAGTTTTCGAAGGGCTCTAAACCAACCCATGTATAATACACATTCATTTACAAAATACTGCCTATCACTCAAGCCCTTTAGATTGGGTGCCTGTAGTCCATATTGGTTAATAATAGCTGGCATTTGTTATATTTAATTAACAAATGTAAGAGCTAAATATAACATCCTGTGTCACTATATAGGTACAGGGCATGTTAACTTGTTGCCATCCCCCCATAAAAATTCAATAAATTTCTGTTGTTTAAATTTATACCAACCTGCATAAATCTTTGAGTAATTTAACAAATTAAATTGCACTATAACGTCGTTAAAATTTTATTTAGAACAACTAGATACAAAAATTTTTGCCTCGTTCTAGCATAATTTTCTTAACGTTAACTAGATCCCATATATAAGCAGATTGGCATTACTTATTTTGTATTAAAGTAACTTATAACAATATGATTTTTAATAATAATTAAAGTGCAAAAAAGGAAGTCTTTGTATGTTTTTTAAAAAAAGTCAGTTAGCTATTTCATTAGCGTTTACGCTAGGCCTTGTTGGATGTGGTGGCGGTGATAAAGCGGCCGTTGTAGAGCCAGTTATAGCTAAGCCAGATCCTATAAAAGTAGACCCCGTAGAAGTTAACACTATCTCTCTTACAGGAAAGGTTATTGATGGTTATGTATCTGGTGCAATAGTATGGCTAGATATTGATGGCGATGGTACTTTTGACGAGCAATCAGAACCTTCTGTAGTCTCTGAAGAATCGGGTAATTATAGTTTTAATTTTACAGAAGAGCAGGCGCTGTGTGTGCCGTATTCAACTATGTATGTTGATGTACCAGTTGGCGCAATTGACGAGGATTTAGGGGAGGTAACACAAGCGTATCAAATGTCATTTCCACCCTCAATTGAGATTTTGACTGATGAAGATATTCGAAATATATCACCTTTAACAACCGTTATTTGGGAGCAGTTGAGCCTTCAATTACAAAAAAGTGGTAACAATAATTTAAGTTGTGATGCACTTAAAGAAAATACTGAGTTACTTGCAAACCTTCAAAGCGAAATAACAAACGTAATGCAAAACTTGGTTGCGCATTATAATTTGTCGACAGAGCAAATTTACTCAGATTTTATCGCTACTAACGACAGCGATGCTTACGACAGAGCACAAGCAATTGTTAAGGGACTAAAAGCGGCCTATAAATTCAAGCAAGAGCTAGATGCTCAGTATCCTGATGCAGAAGAAGTAAGAGCAGTGATTTACCAAGACACAGCAAAAGATGCAGAGTATGGGTTTGAAAATGCATGGTACCGCGATAAAGTTATTTTTGCAGGCGCTGAACTTATTTATGAGCAAGTAAAGCTTCAAAATACAGACGAACTCGACAAAATTGACGTTATTTTGTCTCGATTGGATTCAACAGATACGCCTTGGGGCGAAGAATCGTTAAATGGAAAATTAACAGTTAGAGACGATGTTTACATTAACGCCGATCGTACTTACCGATGCTCTAGCATTGAGAACGTTAGTTTTGAGCAAAGCAATGTGCTTTATGGCGTTACTAATACTAGCCCATCGGTTAACTTTCCAACAGCGGATGAATGCGTTAGTGCTAATTTAGATACACCGTTCGAGCGAGGTTTTAGCATTAGCTATACTGAGTCAGGATCGTTTTACCAAACTGACTTTGCCTTTAGAGAGGAAAATGCCGACTTTCAAACATTATCTGATTGGGTAAATGTTAAAGACAAAGCTACTGACTTAGAAACTCAAGATTTAGTGACCGTACTCGCTGCTATGCCCTATAAGTTTGATGACGAAACATCTATTGATGCTAGCTTTTGGCGTAAATACAAAACCACAGACAACGTACGTATTATTAAAACAATTGAAGGGAAATGGTTTAGAGATACCCGCCGAGAAGATGGAACAACGCTGTATGAATGCGGTGAAAACGGTGTTGATTGGGGGCCATGCGAATAATGTAAAAAGCACTTTAATGAATATTGACTTAGTGCCAGTCAGTTAATAACTGACTGGCATTTTTTGTTTGAAAAAGCTTACTTTTATGTGCGGTTATAACTGTATACCTGATGAACTTTATTTTTAATCTGTTTTTTACTCGGGTTTACTGTAAAATTACTGGGTTAACATTTGTTAAGTAATACTTACAATTGTTATTGCTCATTAAGTATTTAAACTAATTTAAGTAGAGCTTATGATTTTTTATATTATAGGGTTAAGTTTACTTGTTATTATTTTATGCGTTGCACTTTATGTAATTTACAGCAACGTACATAAAAGTCGGGTAAGAAAATCCAAGGAATACAACGTACTGTTTGATAAAGACACGATAGTTGATGAACTAATCACTCAACTAACAGAAAAAAATCAAACACAAGAAAACCAAGATAAAACAGCTAAAGGTAAAGAAGAAATCCTTGCAACATTTGTTGAGTTACATCGCTCTGGTAGCTTTTGCGCACATTTGAGTGAACAGGAAATTATTTACTTTGTTAAAAAGAAATTAAACATGGAGAGTAATAAAAATGGATAGCGAAAAAGCAGTCCCAGCAGTAAAAAATGACTCATTTATGAGTCGATTTGGTCGTCGTAATGTAATTATAGTGTCATCAATTATTGTTGTATTGGTAGTGATAGCAACCCTTACATCGCAAGTTGTTTCGTGGAATGAAGCAGATGAGCGTTTAGTACATCAATCGGCTTTTACAGGTAACTTAACCGTAATAAATCAAGCAGGCCCTTACTTAAAAGCGTTTGGTAGTACATCCGCTTATAAAAAAGTAATTTCGATTAACTTTACGGGCGATGCCGGTGCAACAGCAAGTGCAATTGTGCCGTTAATTCCGATTCGATTTTTAGATACCACAACAGGTGGCGCACGAGGTGTTTCTCGTTTTAGATTGCCAGGCAATGTACCAGCAGCAGAATCGGGTGCTTTACGTGGTTTACTTAAAATACACGAAGAGTTTGGTTCACAAGAAACATTAATATCTAATTTATTAATGCGTGCAACCACTGAAAATGTAAAAGCGTCGGCGCGAATGATGTCGGTAGAGCAGCATTACTCTGGTGGTAATGGTCAATTAAGCCAAGATTTTGCTGATCAATTAACCAACGGTATTTTTGTTACTGAACAAATTATTAGTACGGGTGAGCGCGATAAATCTGACGACTTAGGTAATTTAAGTAAACAGCAACGTGTCACTATTAATATTAAAATGGATGATGAAGGTAATACACTGCGTAATGCACCAATTTTAGGCGCTTACGGTATTACAGTAGTTGATGCCAGCATTATTGATATTGACTACGAAAGCAAAGTAAATGCTCGCCTTGAAGCCCAAAAGCAAGCTGCTGCTGATGAAGCGCTAGCGCGTCAAAACCTTAAAAAAGCAGAGCAACAAGCGCGTACTGAAGTGGCCTTAGGTGAACAAGCAATTGCTAAGCAACGTGCTGAATCTGAAAAGCTAAAAATAAAAGAGCAAATTGATGCTGAACGAATTAAGGCAAATGCTATTATTTCTGCGCAGCAACGAGTGGCTGTAAAAGCGGAGCTTGCAAAAGAGCAAGAAGAGATTTTAAAGCAACAACGTTTAGAAGCATTAGGTATGGACGTTTTAGCTGAGGCTCGTTTAAGAGCTAAGTCTGCTGCACTTGATCCAAAGTATGTATTTGATGAAACGCTAAAAGCAGAAGTTAAAATTCAAACCGCTTTATTTACAAGCTTAGGTAATAGCCGTTTAGTGCCTGAAATTGTAATAGGCGCAGGCCAAGGCGAGCAAAGTAATGGCTCTGAATTTATGCGTTTATTAGCCGCCGATGCTGCATTAAGTCTTAAAAAGCGTTTAGAAAAAGAGAAAAAATAAACGATTAGTTAAGTATTGCACAAACAATAAAAACGTTGGCTGATTCGCATTGGCCAGCGTTTTTTATTGCGTAAATTTTGTTATTGTATGGTGCGGCTTAGCTTGTGAAAACAAGCTTTTTAAATTATTAAATAAAAGAGTGAGCAGTACTTATGGACCCCAGTAATCAGTTTATTTTAGATTTAGGACAAGAGCATATTACCATCCAGCGACGATATGAAGCGCTGGGAGCGTTTAACGATTTTTTGATTGCTGTGTGGTTTTTAATTGGCAGTTTTTTCTTTTTAAATGACTCACTAATAGAAAGTGGCACATGGTTGTTTATAGCGGGCAGTGCTCAATTACTTATAAAACCTGTTTTGAAATTGATCAGCTTAGTACATGTTAGTCGGGTATTTCATTCAAATAAAACTTCATAAATAAAACCATAAATACGACTCATGATGAGTTCAGTTATTATGGCTAATAATTTACCAGTATAAGTTATTTAAATATCAAGGATAGAAAAGTGAAAGTACTTAAGTGGATTTCAATTGGAATAGCTACTTTACTAATTATAGGCTTACTAATTCCCGAAAAAATAATGATTCCGGTACAAGGTGCCACAAGTAAAGATTGGAACCATAACACGTTTTGGTACGAGCCTTGGGGTAGGTCGGGTGTGCACAAAGGAATTGATATTTTTGGCATAAAGAACACTCCTGTAGTTGCCTCAACAAGCGGTGTTGTTATATTTGCAGGTGAGTTAAGCCGAGGTGGTAAGGTGGTTGCGGTGCTTGGGCCTAAATGGCGCGTGCATTATTTTGCACATTTAAATAACTACTCGGTAAGTACAGGTGATGTAGTAAGCATAAACAGTCAAATTGGCTTACTGGGCGATACCGGAAATGCCGCAGGAAAACAGCCTCATGTGCATTATTCTATTTTATCGTTAGTGCCCATGCCGTGGCTTTTTACAACGCAAAACCAAGGGTGGAAAAAGATGTTTTTTTTGAGCCCACATAAAAAACTCACTGCTAAATAATAGTTTTAGCTGTTAAATCAAGATGTTTAACAGCTAAAATCCGTTAATAAGCAAGCGTGTATTTAAGTTAAAAATTAGCCTGCAACTGGGGTTTTACCCGCGCGAATATTTTTAATGCTTTTAATAAACATATAAATACAGGTAGTGATTAAACAGCCTGCTAAATAAAACACAATACCATTGGGTGCATCAGATAAATTTGCAGCAAGCATAGGACCAAATACCGAGCCAATACTGTAACTCAAAAGCATTACCTCAGTTGCCGATACTATTTTTGCCATTGGCAATGAGTCGCACGCAAGTGTTATAGCAATCGGGTAAAGTGCAAAGCTGCATGCGCCTAGCATTAAGTAGCTTACTATTAATCCTGCTAAAGTGTTTGCTTGTAGTATACCCACAGCACCGGCTGCGCCTGCTAAACAAAACATACCCATCAATAAGCTTTTTTCAAGCCGAGTAGATAAGTAACTCACAAGCGGCTGCACGACCATGCCGCCTAAAATAATAACCGCCATAAGTGTTCCAGTGTACTGAGCTTGATCAGCTTGTGCTGCAATATAAACCGGCATTAAGCCGTAAATAGGGCCCAGTAATAAGCCCGATGCTAAGCATCCGAGCATAGCTGGGTGGCTTAATGTTTTTATTTCTTTTAGTGGTAGTTTTTCAAGGTGCTGTTTTTCGGGCTGACCTTTAGTTATTAATAAAGGCGCCAAAATAGCTAAAAATAATAATGAGGCTACAAATAAATAAGGCGTTGAACCTTCGGTGCCAAGCGGCCCTATAGCAAGTTGACCTACGGCGCTGCCCCCATAAAGTGAGGTCATGTATAAACCCAAACGTTTAGCCCGCGACTTTGCTGTGTTGGTCATTAACAACCAAGACTCAACAACGACAAACACACCGGCAACAGCAACACCTGCTACAAATCGTGCAATTAACCAGTTAACGGTATTTGGTAGCGCAAGTTGTGCAAGCACACTTACTATTAATAAGCTTAAAAATAATATAAAGGCGAAGCGATGACCCATTTTTACCACAATGCGCTCTATTGTGGTGGCGCCAATAAGTAAGCCAAAGTAAAAAATGCTCGCAAGCCAAGGCGCTAGATTTTCATCAAGTTTAAATGCAGGTAACGACAGCGGAATAAGGCTCATTAAAAAGCCTGATGCAATAGCAAAAAATGACAGCCCGATAACGGGTGCTAAAGGGTTGTTAGAGGTGCTTGTGGCGGCTGATTCGGCCATGTGTGTTTATCGACTCATCAAGGTAAATAACCACTGTTTTAAAGTTTGAGAGGTTACTTTAATAATAAAATTTGCGCGAATTTAGAGCCAAATTAAAAATAAGTAAAGTGATATTTTATTAAATAATATAAATAAACTTTAAAACGATATTTTTGGTAAATTATCGGATCTATTATGCTTTTTATTGTAGTTTTTTCATGTGGATATTGTTTTATATTTGTGAGCATTTATGTCTGAATAGGTTTTTTGTAATGCAAGCAGACAGGCACATATCGCATGCTGCACGTAACTTTTTAAAGTTTGCGCAGCAGCACGTAGAGCAATATTTAAATACGCAGTGGGTGCGAAATGAATTACATAACTTAGATTTAAACTAGATTTAAATTAGGTTTAAAGTTAATTAATATCGGGTGTTGAGTCTCTTAAAATAAGCTTTGGCTGAAACACGTGCTTTACTGTTATGCCGCTTTTTTTATAAATGTCTTTAAGTACTAAGTTAGCCGCAGCTCGGCCCATTTCGGGAACTGGGTTATCTATTGTAGTAAGCGTTGGGTAGAGGTAATTGGTAAAAATTACGTTATCGAACCCAATAATGGCTAAATCTTTTGGTAGGTTAAAACCGTGTTCGCGGGCGTATTTCATAGCACCCGATGCCATTTCGTCATTGGCACATACAAGAGCAGTTATTTGCGCTTTATTTTGAATAAAATGCCTTAAGCCGTCGCTGCCACCAGTTTCTTTAAAGTCACCTACATAATATAAGTTTTCGTCAAAGGTGATGTTGTATTCTGCTAGTGCTTGTTTGTGACCTTTCAAACGATTTGACGCATCTTCTTTAAACTGCGGGCCTGCTATGTACGCAATGTTTTTATGACCTTTGTTGATCATGGCTTTAGTGGCTAAGTAGCCGCCCATTACGTTGTCGAGGCTAATGCAGTTTTCTTCAATTTCTTTAACGTAGCGGCTCATTAAGTAAATAGGGGTTTTGCCTTTACTTAACTCAATTAAGTACTCATTTGATACTGCTTCTACGTGGGCAATAATAGCGTCGCAATTACGGCCTATTAAAAACTCAAAGCCGCTTTTTTCTTTTTTCTCGTCGCTGTGCCCAGGCGTAATAATAACGTGTTTACCTGCAATACGAAGGTGCTCTTCAATGGCTGACATCATTTGACCAAAAAACGGACCATCCAACTCAGAAACTAAAATACCGACGCTGTTTGTAGTGCTAGACGCCAAAGAGCGAGCAATAGAACTTGGCTGATAGCCTAGCTCTTTCATTGCTTCTAATACCTTTTTTTTAGTTTTTTTGCTTACGTAGTCGTTGTCGTTAAGTACCCTTGAAACAGTTGATAAAGACACACCTGCCATTTCTGATACTTGATAAATTGTCGCCATTGATGTCCTAGCTTATATGTATTTTTACTCGCACTTTATAAAAAATATAAAGTGCGAAGGGTCATTAAAAGTTAATTTACACATTACTGCGTCTAATTGCTAAGTCTTCTGTTATTTTTTGCGTCATCGCTGAGGTTAGCGGATAAATAAGCATCAATGCGGCGCCTAAAAAAGCAAATGCGGCGGGTATCCAGCTCATAAGTAACTGCATACCAGGTAGGGCTTGGGTGATTGTTAGCTCATCCATACCGTTATAGCCGTAGCCTGCAAGTACCACTAATACTAATGCACCTGCAAAACCACCACCGGTTTTTTGCACAAATGTACCCGCTGAATAAATTAAGCCTGTAGCGCGGCGTTTGTTTTTCCACTCTGAATAATCGGCTGAATCACCAAGCATACTAAAAAATAATGTTGGCATCATCGCGGCAAAAAATTCAGCAGCGCAACCAAAGGTAAATACAGCAATAAGGTTATCACTAGGTACCCAGTAAAATGCAGTAGTGAGTATGCCGCTTAGCATTAATGAAGCAATAAAAAGGTTTCGTTTACCCATAATTTCGGCCAGTTTACCTGTGGCAAGTGCGCCAAATATAGATACAACCAACAAAGCAATAAAGTATTGCCCAGCCATGAGTTCATTGGCTACGTGATACTTAAAGTAGTACGCAATTACACCGTATTTTATGCCATTAAACATCATGGTTAAAAAACCAATGCCGAGTAACACCAACCAAGGTTTGTTGGTCAGAAGATCAACCATGTCGCGCTGTGATCCCGTTAAGCTTTGTTTATCTTTATTGAGTAATTTTTTAATAACGAATGTCATTGCAGCCATAACAAGGGCAAAAAATACGCCGCTGTATAAATCGCGGTAATAAAAAAACAGGGTGGTAGCAAGCAAAGGTAGGATTATAAATGGCAGGCTTTTGGTTAAATCAAACAACTCTGATTTTAAATTCCCTTCATTTGAGGCATGCGGTGTTACACGCTCTTTGGTGGTCGCAAACGTTAGAATCATTAAAATAATAAGTAAGCTGGCAAATAAGTACATAGTAAGCTGATAGCCTTTGGCGTTGTCGCCACCGCCAAAAAATGCCACTAGCTCAGGTAAAAAACCCATAACCAATAAGCCACCAGTAAACGCACCTGCAAACCTAAAACCAGAGAGCTTTGTGCGTTCTGTATCGTCTGGTGTCATTACGCCCATAAGTGCCGAGTAGGGCACGTTACTTACGGTGTAAGCAAGCGTTAAACCAATGTAAGTTACGTAAGCATAAATAAGTTTGTTTGTGGTGCTAAAGTCGGGTGTAGTAAAACACAACACCATAAACAAGCCCAAAAACGGTGCCGAATAGAGTATCCACGGGCGAAATTTACCAAAGCGCGACTGCGTTCTGTCGGCAATCATACCCATAATAATATCGGTTACGCCATCAGATAGCCTTACCACCAAAAATAACATGGCAGCGGCGGCTGCCGATATGCCAAATGTATCGGTGTAAAACACCGCTAAATAAGCAAGCGCACCGCGCCATACTAAGTTAGCACCGGCATCGCCCATGGCGTAACCGACTTTTTCGTATAAAGGGAGTTTGTTCACAGTGTGTGTTCTTATTGTTATAAGCCGATAATTTATCGGCTTGTTATGAGTTTAGTGTACGCCTTACCGCTGGCTTTAACAGTTCGTTTTTGTGTGTTGTAGTCTACGTGTACTATTCCAAAACGTTTTAAATATCCTTCAGCCCATTCAAAGTTATCCATTAGGCTCCAAGCAAAGTAGCCATCTACTTTTACACCTTGCTCAGCTGCGTTATGTAGGGCATTTAAATGCTCGTGGTAATATTCAATACGGTCGTTATCTTTGATTTCACCGTCTTTAAATTCGTCAGCCATGGCTGCACCGTTTTCGGTAATATAAATAGGCGGTAGGGTGTATTTTTCGTTTAACGATACAAGTAACTCTGTAAGTGCTTTAGGATAAATTTCCCAGCCTATATCGGTCATTGGCGCTTTATGTGGCAGCTCATGGTAAAAGTCGGTTTCGCTTGCTTGATAATGCATGCGGGTATAAAAGTTAACCCCTAAATAATCTAGTGGTTGAGCAATTATTTCCATGTCGCCATCCAAAATATCAGGGCGGTGGGCTTTAGGTAATTGCGAAATGATATCTGGGTACTTACCTTGCATTACAGGCTGCATGTACCATTGGTTTATGTAGTCATCAGCAAATGCAGTCGCTTTTAAATCTTCTTCGCATTGGGTAACTGAGTAACAAGGCGTAAAGTTAAGTACAATACCGTTTAGTGTATTTGGGCTATTTTTAGCAAGTACTTGCATAGCCAATCCGTGGCCCAGTAATAAGTGATGCGCAGCTTTACGACCAAACTCGCGACCTACAATACCCGGCGCATGTACGCCTATTTCGTAACCTAAGTAAGAGCTACAAAACGGCTCATTTAAGGTGGCGTACGAGTGTACGCGGTCACCAAATGCTTTTGTAATTAAATCTGTGTAATGCGCAAATTCGTAAGCGGTGTTACGGTTTAGCCAACCGCCTTCGTCTTCAATATGTTGTGGTAAATCCCAGTGGTACAGCGTTACAAAAGCTTTAATGTTACGGCGTTTTAATTCATCTAAAATGTCGGTATAAAACTTAACGCCTGTCGGGTTTAGGTGGCCATTTTTAGTCATTACGCGCGGCCACGAAATAGAAAGTCTGTAGGCGTCTACACCTAATGACTCAATTAAGTTTATATCGTCTTTCCAGCGAGTGTAGTGCTCGCAGGCTACATCGCCATTTGAATTATCGACTATTTTGCCTTCTTTACTGCAAAAGGTATCCCAAATACATGGCAAGCGATCAGCTGCGCCGCCTTCAATTTGAAATGAGGCCGTAGCTACACCATAGGTAAAATTTTTGGCTAAAAGGGGTGAGCCACTAGGTAAAGATAATTGTTTCATTAAGAGAAAACCTCTGCTTCTTTTTGGTAAAGGTTGCTTTGTATATAGCGTGTATTAAATCCAATATTGGAAGCGCTTCCATATTTAATTTGATTAATCACTAAGGATGGTATTTAATAACTTTAAGGAAGCGCTTCCATATTTAGGTTAGTGGCTATTGTTAAACAGGTCAATAGTTAAATTTAAATAACAAATAGGCGCTCACAAAATCACACTGACACAACACAGGGCTATAAAAATGAAAAAAAGCTTAAACACTAACAGGTTACACATGCTCCCCATTTTAATTGCAGGATTGTGCGTTTTAAGTGGGTGTAACAAACAAGAGATTAACGCAAATAATAACGAAAGCGCCGTAGTCAAAAAGGCTGAGCATGAGCAAGGTGATTTATCACTTTGGCCAACGCTTAAAAGCAAAGTAGTTAAAACGCCTGAAATTGAAAATACGATTGCACAATATTTAAAAACAATGACGCTTGAGCAAAAAGTAGCGCAGATGATCCAACCTGAAATTCGCGATATAACCGCTGCCGACATGCGCAAATATGGCTTTGGTTCGTATTTAAATGGCGGTGGCTCGTTCCCGAATGCTAATAAGCATGCAACGCCTGCCGATTGGATAACACTTGCTGAAAGTATGTATCAAGCATCGGTTGATGACTTAATTGATGGCAGTAAAATTCCAACTATGTGGGGCACTGATGCGGTACATGGTCATAATAATGTGATTGGTGCGACGTTATTTCCGCATAATATTGGTTTAGGTGCTGCTAATAACCCCGCATTAATTGAGCGAATTGCAGCAGCTACTGCAATAGAGGTAATGGCAACAGGCATAGATTGGGTATTTGCACCGACTGTTGCGGTTGTGCGCGACGACCGATGGGGCAGAACGTACGAAGGCTACTCAGAAGACCCTACAATTGTACGTGAGTATTCAGCCGCAATTGTAAACGGATTACAAGGCAGAGCCGATGAAGACTTTTTAAGTGACAAACGCGTAATTAGTACTGTTAAGCACTTTTTAGGCGATGGCGGCACAGTAGATGGTGACGATCAAGGCGATAACATTGATAGCGAAGAGGTGTTATATAACATTCATGCGCAAGGTTATATAGGTGGCTTAACCGCAGGTAGTCAGTCGGTTATGGCATCGTTTAATAGCTGGAATGGTAAAAAAAATCACGGCAATAAATACTTACTTACCGATGTATTAAAAACAAAAATGGGTTTTGATGGCTTTGTTGTAGGAGATTGGAACGGACACGGACAAGTTGCAGGCTGTACAAATGAAAGTTGCCCGCAGGCTGTTAATGCGGGGCTTGATATTTTTATGGTGCCAACGGGTGCTTGGAAACCACTTTATGAAAATACAATTAAACAAGTAAAAGCGGGTACAATAACAATGGCGCGAATAAATGACGCCGTAGCACGTATTTTACGCGTTAAATTACGTGCGGGTTTATTTGATAAACCAAGCCCCGCAAATCGAAAATATTCAGGTAAATTAAAACTAATAGGTGCGCCAGCACATCGCGATATTGCCCGCCAAGCGGTACAAGAGTCGCTAGTACTGCTTAAAAACAACAACCATTTATTACCGCTTAACCCATCAAGCAACATACTTATAGCAGGCGATGCGGCCGATAACATAGGCAAGCAATCGGGCGGTTGGAGTATTACGTGGCAGGGAACTAATAATCAAAATGCAGATTTTCCTGGGGCAACGTCTATTTATGCGGGGTTAAAAGCGCAAATAGAGGCTGCTGGCGGTAACGCTATTTTAAGCCCAACGGGTGAGTTTAATACCAAACCCGATGTAGCCATTGTTGTATTTGGTGAAGAACCATACGCAGAGGGACATGGCGATAAAGACAACCTTGAGTTTGAACGTAACAATAAACGCTCTCTTAAAATATTAAAAACATTAAAGCAGCAAGGTATTGCGGTGGTGTCGGTGTTTATATCGGGCAGACCAATGTGGGTTAACAGCGAGCTAAACGCGTCAGATGCATTTGTAGCAGCATGGCTTCCTGGCACTGAAGGGCAGGGTATTGCTGATGTTTTACTAGCGGATGCAAGTGGGCAGGTACAATACGACTTTAAAGGTAAGTTGTCTTTCTCGTGGCCTAAATCGCCACTTCAAACCGCAGTAAATAAGGGCGATGCTGATTACTCGCCATTATTACCCTACGGCTTTGGCTTAACGTATAAAGATGAAAGTACGCTTGCCAATAATCTAAATGAAGACTCAGGTGTTGATGTTAGTAACCTTGCGCCGTTATCTATATTTAATGGCAGCTTTAAAACACCGTGGCGTTTGTTTTTAAATTCAAACAGCGAGCAGCACCAAGTAGCAAGTAACAGTGTAAAGCTTGGCGGCATTACTTATCGCACTGAAGACAAAGCGATTCAAGAAGATGCGATGCAATTTAATTTTGATGGCACTGCACCCAGCTATATCGAAATTAATAGCAACTTTACCGAAGACAAAGTGGCCTACATTGAAGCAAATTCGGCCCTTAGCTTTAGCTATAAAGTAAACCAAATACCTAGCTCGCAAACATACCTTGCAATGAAATGCGAACAAGGCTGTGGTGGCGAGCTTGATATTACCCGTGATCTTGAAAATGCTGATTTAAATACATGGCAAACCATGAGCATAGATTTAACGTGTTTTGCTAAAAAGGGTGTTGATTTTGCCAGAGTAACCAGCCCTTTTATTATTAAAACGGCAGGCGAGCTTAACGTTTCAGTTGCAGATATTAGCTTTGAACCACAAGGCGCTAAAAGCGCCGTGGTTAAGTGTGAGTAATAAAACGTAAAAGTTGTTGTGTGTAACCAAAACCCTGAGGGCATGTTGATCTTTGTGGATTGAAATTTGTTCAATCTAGGGGCAATTTAATCGCGGCGAGAGGTTTGTAACCTAGTGGGCTAAGTAAAAACCGAGCAACAAAGAGTAAATTACCCCTAGGCAGAACCCTACGGGCAGCGCATGTTTGGCATTTATGCTACGTTATCGCCTATTTGTGGGGAATAACTACACTACATAGGCTCTGCCTTGCCTAAAAACCAAACATACTGCTGCGAATTCAACCACCAAAGAACAACACGCCCTAATAAGGGTTTTTTATGCTGGGCAATACTGCTTTAAAAACTCATGATGAGGCGGTAATTGGCTTACGCGTTGCTCTATTTGTTGCTTAATACCGTGTAAAAAACGGGTGAGTTCTTCATCGCTCATCATGCTGGCTATTAAATGATGTTGATTAGGCTCAATACCCTGACCAAGCATAACTTGCACCCACGAGTCGACTCTAAAAATGTCGCCATCGTCTAAAAATACACGGCCGGTTTGTTTAAATAAATCAATTTTATGTTGAAGTGTTTTTGGCACCTCCATGGCGCTACAGTGTTGCCAAAACTCACTGTCATCGCGATTAGTTACTTTGTAGTGCAGCACAATAAAGTCGCGAATATTTTCTATTTCACTTTTAAGCTGTTTGTTGTATTCGTCAATGGCATGATTGGTAATGCCATTAAACGGAAATAAACGCATAAAGCGAATAATACCCGACATAATTAAGTGAATGCTGGTGGACTCAAGTGGCTCAACAAATCCGCTAGCAAGGCCAAGCGCTAGGCAGTTTTTGTTCCAGCCTTTTAAGCGCCGCCCTGTTTTAAATTTAATAATACGTGGCTCTGTAATAGCCTCACCTTCAATGTTATTTAATAGTAGCGCTTTGGCTTGTTCGTCATCCATATATTGGCTGCAATAAACTAATCCGTTACCTACACGGTTTTGCAGCGGTATACGCCATTGCCAGCCGCTTTTGTGGGCAATAGAGCGGGTAAGTGGCAATACGGTATCGCTGGTAGATTTTGTTTGCACGGCAATGGCGCTGTTACACGGTAATAAGTGCGACCAGTCTTCGTAGCCAGTATGCAATGCTTGCTCTATTAATAAGCCTCTAAAGCCTGTGCAATCAATAAAAAAGTCGCCATTAATATACTCGCCACTATTTAAAGTTAATGACTCTATATGGCCTGTTTTAGTGTTTTTTACTACTTTTTGTATTTTGCCTTCAATACGTTTTACACCTAACGGCTCTGAAAATTCACGTAAAAACTGCGCGTAACGCGTGGCATCCATATGGTATGCATAGTTAATGGGGTTTTGCTGATTAAACGCAAATTTACCGGCTTTAGCCGCTTGCAGCTCGTAGCAGTAATCGTCAAATGGGTTGTTTATTCCAAGTGCTTTACCTTGCAGCCAAAAGTGATGAAATTCACCCGCCCAACATTCTTTGCCTGTTGCGCCAAATGAGTGAATATAATGCGTGTTTTCATCGCCCCAGTTTTCAAAGCTAATACCGAGTTTAAAACTGGCTTGAGTGGCTTTCATAAATGCTTGCTCGTTTATACCCAGCAATTTATGAAATGTACGAATAGGCGGAATTGTTGCTTCGCCAACGCCCACAGTGCCAATATCGTCAGATTCAACAAGGGTTATGTTTATATTGTTGCCAACTAATTTAGCAAGTGCTGCTGCAGCCATCCAACCTGCAGTGCCGCCCCCAGCAATTACTACGTTTTTAACAGCGTTTGTTTTAGTCATTATGTGGCTGCCCATTATTTGATAAAAGATGATTTAAAAGCGCGCGATTACTTGGCAGTCCATTTAAGTACTGCGCTATTTTTTCGCGGTTTTGCTGATAATAGTAATCCCCAGCACGTGGGTCGTTAAATGTATTTTGTGCAGATACAGTTTGCGTATTAAAGCCCATGCCATATAAAACGTATTGGTAACTGCTTGATGAAAACATTTCTTCGTTTTCAATAAAATCAAAGCGGCTAGGGGGTTGAAATTGCCAAAGTTTAAGTAAGTTTTGCAGGCGCTCGGGTGCGGTATTTAAATTACTAATATCTTGCCAATAGGGAGTGTCGTCGCGCTCGCTTAGTACATAATGAAGTTTTAAAAATTCAATAACGCGCTGCCAACGAGTGCTAAAGCGGCTGTTAAAACGACTTGCAAGCTGGCTCATGTGGGTGCGGTTTTGTGGTAGTTGCTCGCTTATCATGCTAATTGAAAGTTCAACCATAGCAAGAGCTGACGCTTCAAGCGGCTCTAAAAAGCCAGCTGACATACCCACGGCAACACAGTTTTTAATCCAAAATTGTTCCCTGTAACCAGGGCTGAATTTTAATACACGGTAGGTAAGTTGCTCAGCTTGTTGCTCACTGGTGCTTTTGGCTATGTAGCTTTTTAGTGTATTTGTTGCGCTTTCATCGCTTTGATATTTACTACTAAATACATAACCTGTACCACGGCGTGTTGGCAGGGCTATATCCCAAATCCAGCCGTTACTTTGCGCTGTAGATAGTGTAGCAGAGGCAATTGGTTGATTGATGTGTGCATTAGGTATTTGCGCCGCAACAGCGCTGTTATTAAATAAAATATGATCTTGCGCTATAAACTCACTATTAAAATGCTCACCAATTAAACGAGCACGAGAGCCTGAGCAATCTATAAATAAATCACCTGTTATATTGCCATTATTATTTGTTTTTAATGAAGTAATATAGCCATGTTCGTCGTTAATAACCTCGGTTACATCGTCAATAATATGTGTAACGTTTAGATTTTTAACACAGTGATTTTTTAAAAACTCTGCAAATTTACCCGCATCTAAATGATAGCCATAGTTGGTGGCCGCTGCATATTCGGGTGTTTGTAATTGTTTTGGTGCAAGTGCTGCTTGGCATACAAAGCTTTGCATATTAACAACGTCGGCAAATTTTTGATCAGGTGCAATGCGTTGCCAGCTGGCGTGTAAATTAGTGTGCTCGTAGCCTTGTGGATTCATAAAAGGGTGGTAGTAGTTTTCTCCCTCGCTGAGGTTGCGCCAATTTATAAATTTAGAACCTTGCTTAAATGACGCGTCGCACTGGGTTATAAAATCAATTTCTTTAATGCCAATGCGCTGCAGCGTGTTACGCATTGACGGCCATGTGCCTTCGCCGACGCCCAATATAGGCACATTTTCCGACTCCACTAACGTTACATTAAGGTGCGGGTGTTCGGCAGCTAATAAGCCTGCGCTTAGCCAACCGGCAGTGCCACCGCCTAAAACGACTATTTTTGTTATTGGTTTGGTCATGAGTTAACAGCCTAAAGTTGATAACAATTAAACTAGCATTAATACTGTTTTAAATACAAAAAAGCCGCTAGTAAAAACTAACGGCTTTACTTTGTATTACCTTTAGAAGTTGTAACGCATACCAATATTGTAACGTGCACCTAGCTGTTGTAGGTTCCACAATTGTACTGACGTACGGCCATGTTCGCGGCTGTTTTGTTCAGTAATGTTAAGGCCTTCAACAAAAAACGATAGTTGTTCGCTGTAGTTGTACGCAACATTAAAGTCGATTTGATAATATTCTTCAGTAAAGCCTGGCTCGTTTACGTATCGAGCTGCGCTATTTAAAAACTTATCACGCCAGTTGTAAGCAATACGTGCTTGAAAATCATCGTTTTCGTACATTGCAATAAAGTTAGCTGTATCGCTTAAACCCACTAGTGCAAATTGTGTTGTAGTAGGGTCAGCGTTTACATCAAAGTCTATGTCGCCATTAACAGTGGTGTAGTTTGCTTGCACACCAAAACCGCTTTCACCAAAAAAGTGCTGAAAGGCAATTTCAAAACCATCAATAGTAGCATTTTTATTGTTGGTAGGTACTTGCGCTGTAAATTCTAGTAATGGGTCGTCGCTGTTAGCAATTACATCGTAAGCGGCTTCAAACTCTTCGTAGGTCATAGAGTCAAAATCAACGCCATTTTCTGTTGCGGCAACCATTTGAAATAAGTTTGAATCGGTTAGAGCAAGTCCGCGAGATTCTAGCTCAGCAATGGCAGCTTGAGCGCGAGGACCCGCTGTTGCATCGCGTAATCCGTAGTAGTTTTGCGTCATTGGTGTTAAACCAATAAAGTTTTCGATGTCTTTAGTGTAATAACCTACCGACACATAACTTGTTTCTGCAAAGTACCACTCAGCCGATACATCAATGTTATCTGACTCAAGCGGCACTAAACCAGGGTTACCCGTTGACGCAGTAGCCGGTGAAGAACCCGCTAAAAGAGTAGGGGCGCCCGGTACACCAACAGTCGCTGCTGAACTTAAGTTATCGTAAGTTGGGCGAGCAATTGTTGTGCTATAAGAAAAACGCGCTTTTACGTTTTCAATTACTTCTATGTCAAAGTCAAAGCTTGGTAAAAAGTGATCGTAGCTAGATTTAAGCGTGAAATCTTCTTTAGCTGAGCCAAAACGAACATTAAAGTCGTTATTACCTTCCCACGCTACTGCGTTAGGTAAATCGATATTAGCCGTTGAGGTAATGTCGGTAGACTCTTGGCGCGCGCCAATAACAATGTTGTATGGCATATCGCCAATGTAACCATTGTAAGTAAATTGCACAAACGCAGCGGTTATGTCTTCTTCAATGGTGCGGTTTGTTGCAAATGCGCCATCGGCTGCAAAGTTAAAACCGTATTCTTCACCTGCCCAGTAACCAATTTGAGATGCGCTGCCAGTATAACCTTGGTTGAACGAGCCCGATGTATCGTAGTCGTCAAACTCAGCTAAAAAGTTTGTTGGGTTTAGGTAGCCATCAGGTAGTTCGCCTGGGTTTTCTATACCCCAGTTACCCATTGTATTACGTGTAAGTGATTGCAGTGAATGGCTTTCCATAGAGCGAGACTCTATACCAAAGTCAATTGCCCCGTTTTCAATTTCGTATTTACCATGGATTCTAAATTCTGTGATTTCAGATTCTTGGCGAGCAAAGTTAGAATCTAAAATAGACGTACCCACATCAGAGGCATCTAATGTGTTATTACAATTTAGGTTGTCTCGGCGGCAATCATCAAAATCGATACTCATTGATGGAAGCTCGCGGCTAAAATCAACTTCTTGTGCGTTAACTACGTTTGCGCCTAAGCCTGCGTTTACCCAGCTGCCGTAAGGTGCATCTGGTTTGCTAGTGGCTTTTGAATTGTGCGCATCAAACATAAAGCTTAATTCTGAGTTGAAATAGTACTCAACGTTTAAACCAATAGAATCGTTTTGGTTAACTTGGTTTAGCTCTTGAAACGCTAAACCTAAATCGCGTGTTTGCTGATCGCGACGTTCTTCTCGGTAATAAATAGGGGTTTTTACCGTGTTGTCGTCAAATGTTAGCGCGCTTTTGTAGTTATCCATCCAAATTGATTGCTCAGCACGGGCTTCGAATAAATCTTGCTTAGAATATGTGTAATCAAGCGTGGCTGTTAAATCGTCAATAGGGCTGTATTGCAGCGTTAATTGCGCGTTTGTACGAGTACGTTCTCTGTCGGCAATGGTGTAGCGCAAATCTGATGGCATTGAATAAAGCTGGCCAACGGCGGGTGCATTAGTTAAAACAATATCGTCTGCAGCTTGTGGGATTGTGCCGTCAAAAGCTGATGTATTCCATTGATTTACAAACGCACCTGTTGATGAGCTATCGCGTTGTTGCATGCTTGCAGTTAACGAGGCACCAAATTTAGCTTCACTGTCGGTCCAGCTAATTAAGCCCGAAAGCTCAGGTGTTATGTCATCACCAACGCGGTTTGTTGAGTCGTGTAAAGCTTTTACGCCAATGCTTGAAACAAAGCCTGGGTTATCAAGTGGGCGAGCGGTATTAATATTAATTGTTGCGCCAATACCACCTGATGCAATGCTTGCTTTACCAGTTTTATATACTTCAACCGATTTAACGCTATCAGACGCTAAGTTTGCAAAATCAAATGCACGAGAGCTGGGTGTACCACCGCCTGCAGGCAAAGATGCCGCCGGCATTGTACGCCCGTTTAGGGTTACCATATTGTAGTCGGGGCCAAAACCACGAACCGTTACTTTAGAGCCTTCACCATTTGAGCGATCAATCGACACACCCGTAATACGCTGTAGCGACTCGGCTAAGTTGGTATCTGGGAATTTACCAATATCTTCAGCTGATATAGCATCTACAACACCGGCGGCGTCGCGTTTTAAACGAGTCGACTCTTTAATACTGCTTTTAAAACCAGTAACTTGGATTACTTCAACATCTGTATTTGCTTCTTGTGCATATACAGGCAAAGAGATTGATGCACCTAAAATCAGAGATAGGCTGGTCGCTATCTTTGTTTTTCTTACAATATGGTTGGACATTCGGTTTCCCTCGCGCTTTTATCATTATTATTAACAGCTTGTATGGGGCTGTTATTGTGTAGTTATAAACATTGTCAAATGTGTGGAAGCGCTTCCAGAAAGTTCTGTTTAAATGGATTTTGTGGAAGCGCTTCCAGAAATGCTAGTTTATATTTTGAATAGGGTCAACTGTTGTTTTAATAAAATGAGACTAAATTGTTTTTAAAATGTATGTTTTTTGGATTTAATTTTATTTAAATCATAAATTACAATTGGTTATAAAAAGCCGTTTGCAATAGTGCTGTAACAACATTTTATTATAAGAAAACCAATTATTGATTAATTTAGTTATTTACACATTTTTATAAGGTGTTTAAATCAGCTTTTAATACTAGCTAAAATTAATAAATCGGCCGTTGGTCACTCAACAAAAAATAGGTACATTTGCTAACTTAGCGAAAATGCCGATGTAGTGATTATGTACAACGCAATTGATGAAAACGCATCAAGCGGCGGTTCTATCTCAGTTTATTAATCGGTCATTAAAAACCAGTAGTTGTTTAAAAAATCGTTAATTAAATCACTAAAAAGTAACGTAGTTTTTGCAGAAGATGGTTTAAAAATAAACTTATAAAGTATTGCGCATAAGGTGTTGCGAGTCGCTAGTTTTATCGCTATTTTAAAGGCTCTCTCATAGATGGATTTTATTATGCGCATTAAATTTTTAGCGAGCTTTTATTCTTTCTTCTTGTTTGCTCTGTTTGGTTGTGACGACCAAAGTATGGCAATTCAAGGTAGTCCTCAGCTAAATAATAATGTAAGTAACTCACCCTCTAATCTCAAAGTAAACACGCTTTCAGCAGCTCAAACACACGAACCCGCTTTAGTGGTCGGTATGCTAGCAACACATTGTAAAAGTAATGAAGCAGCCTACATTAACGCAAAAATGCATAAAGTTGTGCGTAACCCAGATGAAAATACAGCCTACAAGTTAGAGCCTACCGATAAAGTGCTTTCTATTTGTGTTGCAAAAGATGACTCATCGCTTAGTTATCGATTTGGTAGAGTTAATGACATAGGGCTTGAAAAAGAAGCTACACCAGATGCACCATTTGGTAGTTACTACAGGCAAGTAGGGCGTATTGGCGAGAGTATTTTATTTTTTAGTAACGGCGAATATCACTACTATATTATTAACTCAGGCGGTATGGGCAGCGGTGTAACCGTTAATGTTTATGAAAACGATACATTAATAACTGAGCTGTTTTCGGGTAATGATCCTTACGATGATTTTGTTATAGCAACCGATTTAAATTTCCCTAAAAAATTGGTTATCGAAAAACAGCCATTTAATAAGCAAATGCAGTAAATAATGACTCCACAGCAGCAAAACGTTATAGAGCAAGGGCATTGGTTTAAAAACCGTAGCGCTTATTTAAAAAGCTTTTTATTAACGCAGGGCAAAACGCTCTCACTAAAGGCTCAGCAATCATTATTTTTGCGAGGTGATAAGCACGATGGAATTTATGCAGTGCTTAGCGGCGTGGTGCGTATTAGTGGCGTAAGTAACGAAGGCAAAGAAGCCGTATTGAGCTTTATTGATTCATCACTGTGGTTTGGCGAAGTTACCTTGTTTGATGGTGGCCTGCGCACTCACGATGTATATGCACAAACTGATGTTGTGCTTTTTTACGTGCCCCAACGCGCGCTTGAACAGCTATTAAACGAACAGCCACAATATTGGCAAGAGTTTGGTTTATTGCTGGCACAAAAGTTACGCCTAATGTTTACCTCAATGGAAGATCACGCATTACTAAGCGCTGAGCAAAAAGTATGCAATCGACTTTTAATGCTCAGCGAGCATACAGAGCACTTAACACCACTTGTTTTATCTCAGCAGCAACTTGCTGATATGACCTACCTAACGCGCCAAACTATTAATCAAATACTGCAACAGCTTGTTAGCCTACAAGCCATTAGTTTGGGGTATCAACGCATAACTGTTTTAGATAAACAAAAGTTACAGGCGCGTGCTACACAAGCTTAAATAGAGACTTTTTTATTTAGTTGGAACCAAAATTGCTACAGATAATGTAACGCAACAATGGATTTGAGCTAATGACTACAATAACCTTTAAAAATCAATATAGTAACTATAACTCTCCTGCATTAAATAAAGCGGCAGGACTAAGCGAAGTTGCGGCAACTAATACCCTCCCTAACGAAAAAACAAATGATGTTAAAGGCATTACCTCAGCCCCTAAAGAACCAACGTTTTTAGAAAGTGCTCAAGAAGCGCTGGTTTATCAGCGCTTAGGTGTAAACAAAAACAAAATAGACGAGCTAAAAGCAACAATAGAAGAGCTCATTAAAGAACAGCAAAGTGAGGGCGCAGACCCTAGCGCAATTGCTGATAAAATAGAGGAACTCCAAAAAATGCTTGAGCAAGAGTATCAAAAAGGGCGCGAGCGAACGGATATGCAAGGTGAGCATGAGCCGGGTAAAATAATTTCTGCATTTGTTTAATTTACAAAATGTCAGATACCTGACATTGTTGCTGTGCTTACTTTTGCTAAAGTAAGTTTTATATATAAAAATAAAGGCAAAACAATGAAAACACTTCAACAGCAACTTGGTAAATATGGTTTGTATCATCGTTCTAAGCGCAATGTACTAACGCACTTTTTTGGTATTCCGCTCATTGTATTTGCAGCGTTGTGTTTACTAGCGCGCATTCAAATACCCCTTGGTAGCGTAGTAATTGATGGTGCACAACTTTTTGTATTAGCGTCGGTTGTTTATTATTTTATGCTAAGCTTTTCGCTTGGCTTTATTATGGCCGTGATATTTACTTTACTCCTTGTTGGTGCTCAGCCTATTGCGGCAATGGCGCTTTGGCCGTGGTTGAGTATTGGCGTAGGTGTGTTTGTATTTGGCTGGGTACTGCAGTTTATTGGGCACTATTACGAAGGTAAAAAACCTGCATTTGTAGATGACCTAATGGGCTTAATTATTGGCCCTTTGTACGTAACTGTTGAACTACTATTTTTAATGGGTTTTTACAAAACATTAGAAGATGAAGTAAACGCGATAGCTGGTCCTACAAAGGCGTAAAATACTTTACTAAGTAACTTAATAAAACTTAATAAATAACAATAAAAGGCAGATAGGGCATGCAATATAATAATAAAACCGTGTGGATCACCGGCGCATCATCAGGCATTGGTAAAGAGCTTGCTATACAATTTGCTGAGCTTGGAGCGCGTGTTATTTTATCGGCGCGCAATGTAGATAAACTAAACGATTTAAAAGCAACGCTTAAAGGCGAAGGGCACTTAGTTATACCGCTTGATTTAGCCCAGCCAGAACACGTACTGAGCACAATAACAGCAAAAATGAACGAGCTTCCTGCAATTGATATTTTAATTAATAACGGCGGCGTATCGCAGCGTAGCTTATTTTTAGAAAACGACTTTAACGTGTATCGCCAATTAATGGAGGTTAATTACTTTGGCTTAATTGCACTTACTAAAGCTTTACTGCCTGCTATGGTGGCAAAGCGCAGTGGCTCAATTGTGTCTATTAGTAGTGTGGCGGGTAAAGTAGGTTCAAAATTTAGAACGGGTTATTCGGGTTCTAAATATGCGGTTGTTGGTTTTATGGATTGCCTACGTGCAGAAGTAGCACAACATAACATTCATTGTTTAACAATTTGCCCTGGCTCTATTAAAACAGCAATTGCGCATAATTCACTAAACGAGCAAGGCATAGCGCAAAATAAACCAGAAGAGTCGATAGAAAATGGGATGGATGTAAGCGTAGCGGCTTCAAAAATGATTCGTGCCATTAGCGATAAAAAAGACGAAGTGATTATTGGCAAAGGTTTAAGTGGTTGGGCGCCTACAATTAAGCGCTTTTTTCCTACTTTGTTTAATCGCATTACTGCAAAAACAAACTATAGGTAGCGTCGTTTATTTCAAAGGCGTAAAATGCCGTAAATTTGATCAATTTAGAAAAGGATTCTAAATGAAGTATTTATGGCTGAGCCTGTTTTTTATTGTATTAATTTGGTCTGGTATTAACCCAAAAGATCAATTTACATGGCTGCTTGAAGTTATCCCCGCAATTATTGGTTTAGTGCTGCTAGCAAGTACCTATAGCCACTTTAAACTTACTCCTATTTTATATACATTTATTTTAGCGCATTGCATTGTGCTGATGATTGGCGGGCATTACACCTACGCCGAAGTCCCTTTTTTCGACAACCTATTTGGTAGTGAGCGTAATAACTACGACAAAGTAGGGCACTTTTTTCAAGGGTTTGTACCTGCACTACTAGCACGCGAAATTTTACTGCGCAAAAAAGTAGTAAATGGTCGAGGCTGGTTAATCACCTTTGTTATTTCGGTATGTTTAGCATTTAGCGCCTTTTACGAATTAATAGAGTGGTGGGTTGCAGTGTTAAGCGGCGAAAACGCAGAAGCGTTTTTAGGCACGCAAGGTTACGTGTGGGATACCCAATCAGATATGGGACTGGCGTTATTTGGGGCTATTTGCTCGCTATTAGTACTTTCAAAAGTACACGACAAACAGCTAAAAAACGTTAAAGATTATTTATAGGCTATAGGAACGTTCTATAGAAATGTTTATAAAAACATTGATAAAAAAGACTACTAACGTATGACAGCAAAAATTAGTAACTACTCAATCAGCACAGATAAAAGCAAACTTAACTTTAATGTTATTTATAACTTTATTGCTAACAGCTATTGGGCCAAAGGCATCCCTAAAAGCGTGATGCAATCGGCTATTGATAACTCAATGTGCTTTGGTGTTTACAGCGCTCATAACGAACAAGTTGGCTTTGCTAGGGTAGTGACCGATAAAGCAACCTTTGCCTATTTAGCCGATGTATTTATTGCCCCGCACTTGCAAGGAAATGGGCTGAGTAAGTTACTCATTAAAACGATAGTAGAGCACCCTGAGCTACAAGGGCTCAGGCGCTTTTTATTAGCGACTTCTGATGCGCATAGTCTTTATGCACAATACGGGTTTAAACCGATAGACAATCCCGCACTACTAATGCAAATAAGTCCTGAGAATGTGTATGGTGATAGTAAGTAGAGAGTACTTTCTAAAGTGGGGTTATTATTTTTATGATTCACTATATAGCTAATTAGTAAGCTGTTTTTTGATGTTATAAACTTTTTGGCGGTAGATATTAATACTCTTTTAAATACGATATTTTTTCTTCATTGATAGAGCATAAGAAAGTACAAATAGAGCCACCCACCAAGCAGCAAATACCCACAATCCAGGCTTAAGTTCACACCATTCTTTAATGTTAATAACACCATATATAAACAAACCTAGAGAGATGAGTGGTAAAATAAATAAGGAGTAAAAAAGATATTTAATAAAGTTTGATAGAAGTTTTTGATACAGTTTATGCTCATTATCAGAGCGAAACTCGATCATTAAAAAAATACATTGTGAAGATATAAGCAAAAGTATTACTTGTAATAAACACCAGCCTAAAGCCGCCAAAATTGCGATCCATTGCATTGTCATTTTCGTTTTCCTTACCTTTTTACTTTAACAGATTGCTATAAAGCTATTGGTATATTTTACCTTTGTGTTTTAACCAACCACCAACATGATATCCGTTGGGATCTTTATGAGTCCAGTGTACTACGGCCACTTTTTTATTCCACTCATACTCTCTATAAAATTGAACATTATCACTTTTCGAAATCAATTTAATTTTTGGGGCTAGGTCAATGTTATGTGCGATTAAAATAGTAATGCTGAACTTAATTTAAGAATAAACTTTTGATGACGCCAGCCTTTATTATCGACGTTTAATATAGGAATCTTTTCGTCAACGACTGAGCATTAACGGATGAATATCAAGCGTCTTAGCAACCTCCTTTATCAAGACATCGTCTCGTAAGCTTAGTTCGACTGCTTTGATTTTGAAATTAACTGGGTAAAACCGTGTCTTTCTAGCTTGAGTATATCTAGGCATTTTAGTCTCCTCATAGTGATGAGGAGGTGTCCACTAAAACGGGTGAGGAGCACAGTCCTTTTGAGTGACTTGTTATACGTTTTTGCTGCGCTCTTTCAGTAACCGTCCCTTTGCAACTGATTCATTTTTTAAAAAGTTAACCATGAAATGATAATCAGGGTGTGTTTTTAAACTACGACTAACAAAATAAACGTTAGTTGTATTAATAGAGAATGTTTCTCTAATATCCGCCCCTGGATTGTTGCCTGCTAACAGGCTAAATTTGAGTCCAGGAATATTAAACACTATATGTTGGTAGCCATCATGGTTTTTAACTGTTGGAAAACCCATTGTTGGTTTATCTACTATTTGATTATCAACATATACAGCTAGGTATGTATTTGCAGGAAATTCAGTATTTCCTAATAGGTAATCTGAAAAAGCAACCATGCTTTCTTCACGAATTGAATTCTTTGTATCAGGAATACCGTACCCGCTCCAATCTGTTACGGACAATCTCCAAGCAATGCTTACAGCAAAGTACATGAAATTAAGTGCTATTTTATCGTTGGAAGGAAAATACCATCTTTCATCTTGTACATGAGACAACGCTTTAAATTTTTTTATCTTTGTAGCTAGTTTAAAACCGTTAGGTCGAGCCATAAAAGAAATTACTTTTTCTTCCCCATTTTTGGAGAATTTCAATTCACAACTTTCACAAAGTAAATGTTTTTTAGCTTGCTTGTCTGTATAGGCTGCTGATTTATCTGAGCCATTAATCAAAACAATGTTTTGTCCGTGTTCAGGGAAACCTTTACTAATTGATCGGTAAATAGCTTTAGGCATAAAGTGACTATCTTTAAGCTTCGCTGATTTTCTACACAATGCACAGAGTCCGTTCACCAAACCTCCTTAAACGTATAACGCCTACGTAACCAGCCAGAAATGTGGCGGGCAGTTTGTGTGAAAATGGGCGCAGCCCATACACAAATTGAGCGACGCATTTCTGGTCTGGTTTACGTACTTGTTATACGTAGCTACAACGGAGACCAATTTTTATATTTTTGTTTTCTAGCTAACTCAACGGCATTAGTTATTTCGTCACGTTTTGAAGTTGCGCAGAAAACCAAGTATTCCTCAATCTTTTTACCTGACCAACCAGGAGCAGCAGCTAATACCCAAAAGTGCATTCCATCATTTTTGTTTTGAGCGGTAACATAATTAATTATTTTTTCTATATGTAGATCTACTGGAACGATCTTGAGCATTGCCATTGCTCGAATAGCTCCGTCAACTAGCATATCGTTACCTGAATCTATGGCATCAAATACCGCTGTAACATCCTGTTCATTTTTCATTGATAATCTTTGGATTGCATCACCGATAGCAACATAGACCATTGTTGCTTCGAATTTTCGGTGTCCCAGTGCTTGAAGGAAATCTAGGGCAGGTTTATAGCCGCATTCACCAATGGCCATAACCATTTGGTACTGAGTTTCCCAAGTACGCAAATCTTTAAGTTCTTCTTCCAAAGCACTTAATAGAAAAGGGCCTGCATCGATATTTTTAAGTTTGCGTAATTTCTTAGCCGCAGAGCGTCGTTTAGGTGACTTTTTATCTTTAAGCTGAGAAATAATTTCATCTAGCACAAAACTCTCCAGTACGTATAACGCCCACAATAACAGGCTAAAAGTGGTTGGCTAAAATTTAGGAACGATGTGACTAAAGCCAACCAGTTTTAGTCCTTGTTGATTTGCCTTGTTGATTTGCCTTGTTATATGTTTATTTGCTGGAGTAGTGCTCAATAGAGTTCCTAAGCATATCCTCATACATTTCAATATACTCTGTAATATTAGCTTCGAGGTTGTTTGGGGATGATTTATCAAGAATGTTTTGAGCATTGTAGCAAGCGGTAGCAAATAGCATTGAAGAGCTTGCTTGAGACATTGAAGTCTCAGTTTCAACTTCAATCGCTTTTTCTAAATACCGGCCGACTACTTCTTCAAATTTTTCATCCATACTCTGAACATTCCCTAAACATATAATAGCTTTATCAGAGGACACTTTCCTCTTTTTATGAGCAAAGTATGTCCTCTTAGTTATTTTTAATAGTAATAGCAAATCTTGTAACACATTGCCAGTTATAAACTTTCAGGCGGGTTGTTCTTTTAATGATATGCACAAATGAGGAAAACGTCCTCATTTTTTGACTTAGGAGGAAAAACGCCAGTACTGTACGTAAATGCAGCAATTACATATTTAAAATGAAAGCTAAAAGCCTTTTTAAATGATTTAACAGCCACTAAAAAACGGCGGCGATAATGCAAGTAACCGCTTTAAGTACACTTGTTTGTGTAAGCATATTATAAAAGGTGGTTTACTGGTGGTGGAAGTTGTAAAAACGAGGTCATTAATTATTTAGCTTTTTTTGCCTCTAGAGTTTCTATTTCACTCCAGATTTTTTCGGCTTCTGCACTTAACATGGCGAAGCTTTTAATGTCGCCTTTTCTTTGTGCCTGCATGCCTTGCTCTAGTTTTACGTCGTATTCTTTACGCAGTTTTTTTACGGGATCAGGCTTTAAAAATGAAAACATTAGTATTCTCTTAATTTATTAAATTATATGTATTTAGTGTACGCATTAATTGGCTTAATAGTTCTTTGTTTGGTGAAAATGTTTACTTTGCGCTTTAAAAGCGCAAAGTAAACGCAGTGTAATTTTGCGTGCCAGTGCTAGTGCTTACGTTTCTGGCTCTAGGCGTTTAATACCTTGGCCATCAATACCTAAATAAATAAAACCATCGCTGCCTTGGGCTAGGCTACGTACTCTGCCAATGCCATCGAGTATTTTATATTGCTTAACAACCTTGCCCTTTGAGAGTTCCAGCGCGCTAATAAATGCAAATTTCATGGAGGCAAGTAATAATTTACCTTTTAACTGTGGGTATTTATCACTCGTTACATACAACATATCGGAGGGCGCAATAGAAGGGGTCCAGTGTAATACGGGCGATTGCATGCCGTCTTTTTCTTTAAGGTCTGTAAATGTGGTACCGCTGTAGTTAACGCCATAACTTACCAAAGGCCATCCGTAGTTAGCGCCTTTTTTTATTATATTAAGTTCATCACCGCCGCGTGGCCCATGTTCATGAGACCATAAAATATTATTTTGATTATTAAACCACATACCCTGTGGATTACGGTGCCCATAAGACCATACCGCATGTTTTGCATCTTTTTGTTTAACAAACGGATTGTCGCTTGGGATATTACCATTTTCGTGTAAGCGATAAATTTTACCGCCGTCCCGCGTGAGATCTTGCGGGTTTATGTCGCGCGAGCCGCGATCGCCAATTGAAAAATAAACATAACCTTCATTATCAAACACAATACGACTGCCATAGTGTTGGCCTTTAGTGCTGTTATGCTCGCCTTTGTATAGCAATTGTTGATCAGATAACTGCGTGTGATCGTCACTTAGCTTAGCGCGCATTAAGGCGGTGTTACTGCCGCTTCCTTTGCCCTCACCACTTGAGTAACTAAAGTACAGCCATTGGTTTTGCTTACTATCGGTGTGTAGTGATAAATCAAGCAATCCGCCTTGGCCATTTGCATCAATGTTTGGTAGGCCCTTCACTTTAGTTAATGTAGTGGTATTTTTAGGCAATAAAAATAACGTTCCGCTGCGCTCAGATATTAATAAGTCACCGTTAACTAAAGGTTCAATAGCCCAAGGTATAACCACACCATCTGCCGCTGTTACTGCGTTAACGCTAAGCGATAAAGTATCGAGCTGTTTATAGTTTTTTACGTAATCGCTTTTTGCATTTGCGGGGGCGTTAGTAGCAAACATAGCAACGGCTAAGCCTGCACTTATTAGTTTAGGGTGAGTGTTATGTGACCTTAAATTTATCATTATGGCTTCCAAAATTAATCCAATCTTACATAACCTTATCATGGCATAAATAAATTTGTTAAGTGTTGAGTTGAATGAAAAACACACACTTCTATTTATAAAATTACCTCTTCACAGGAAATTGTTTTAGCAATTAGCGCTAATAAAAAAATTGAATAATTACTCTATTGGGGTTGAAAACTTGAAATTTGAGCGTACACTTGTGCGCTGAAGTTTGGGCGTACACGTGTAAGTTCAAAGCAATTAAGATTTGATAGAGATTTAACCATGATGACTCAAGTATTAAACCAATTTTCAAAATGGTTTTTACACCATCAAAGTTTTGCAGGCTACATAGAGCCCGTAATGCAGGTGTTTAAACCTGCTTGGCGTGCAGGGCAGTTTAGAGCGCAAGTAGTTAGTACAGCTGTACTTGATGGCGGTTTTTTAAGTGTGCAACTTAAGCCAAGCAAACAATGGCAGGCGCATACGTCAGGGCAGCATATAAGTTTAACGGTTGAAATTAATGGGCGATTATTAACACGCGTTTTTACCGTGGCCTCAAGCGCTCAGCAATTTAAAAATACAGGTTTGGTGCGCTTACTAATCAAAACAAATGCGCAAGGGCGCTTTACAGGCTTACTCAGCAGTGCATTAAAAGCGGGGTTGTGGTGCAATATTTCTGCGCCAAGCGGCGACTTTGTGTTTAAAAACACACACACGCCAGCCACTTTTATTGCAGGCGGCTCGGGTATAACACCTATGCTGGCTATGCTTGATGATTACTTAAGCCAAACTACGCAAAAAGTGTCGTTAGTGTATTACGCAAAAGCCACTGAGCATCAATGTGTTGATGAGCTAAGTGAGTTGGCGGCGCAGTTTGAGCATTTTTCGTTTTTATTATTAACGCGTGAGCAATCAAGCGATATAACCAGCAATATTAAGCCGTGGGAAAACCCAGATATTTACTGCTGTGGCCCTGCAGCATTTATGCAAACGGTGAGCGATTTTGCTAAAACGCATAAGCTAAATTACTACCAAGAAGCCTTTGGTTTAGCGTTGCCTAGCTTAAACGACGACAGCCAATTTAATGTAAAAATTAACGCCAGTGCCCATGTTGTATCGGGCAACGATGTTTTACTGACTCAGTTTGAAGAAAAAAAGCTCCCCGTTAAACGCGGTTGCGGTATTGGTATTTGCCATCAATGCCAATGTATTAAAAAGTCAGGCGTGGTACGTAATTTAAAAACAGGTGAATTGAGTGACAACGGCGAGCAATTAATACAACTTTGCGTAAGCCAACCTGTTAGTGATTTGGAGTTACAATTATGAAAAACATTAACTATGACATGCTCGCAAGCGAGCTAGATGCCATTAAAATGGACACCCTTGGCAAAGTTGGCCAACAAGATGCTGACTATATTCGCTCTGTTGTGCGCAAACAGCGAGTGTGTGAATGGAGCGGGCGAATTTTGCTTATGCTTGGTTTTATTCAGCCACTATTGTGGGTTGCAGGTGTGCTGCTATTAGCGCTTGCTAAAATTTTAGACAATATGGAAATTGGCCACAATGTAATGCATGGTCAATACGATTGGATGAACGACAAGCAACTTAACTCACAACATTATGAGTGGGACATAGCGTGCGATGGACAAAGTTGGCACCGCGTTCATAACTTTGAACACCATACGTATACTAATATTATTGGTAAAGACAGAGACTTTGGTTATGGCTTGTTGCGTTTAAGCGATGATTTTAAATGGCGCTTTAAAAATGTATGGCAGTTTTTTACGTATATTAATTTGAGTGTGTTATTTCAGTGGGGCGTGTCGTATCACGAGTTAGCTGCAGAGCGTGTTTTTATCGGTAAAAAGAAAGAAAACCGTGAAGGGCTTGTATCGCACTCTACATTAAAGCAACGCTTTTTTAGTAAAGGCGCTCGCCAGTTAATTAAAGATTATGCGATATTTCCGTTACTTGCAGGCCCTTTATTTTTATGGGTATTGGCGGGTAATTTAGTAGCAAACTTAATCCGTAATTTATGGACATCAACCATAATATTTTGTGGTCACTTTACTGAAGAAACGCAAACTTTTAAACAAGAAGACTGCGTAAACGAAACGCAAGGACAGTGGTATTATCGCCAAGTACTGGGCTCGTCAAATATTGAAGGGTCGCATTGGTTTCATGTTTTAACGGGGCATTTGAGCTGCCAAATAGAGCATCACTTATTTCCTGATATGCCGTCTTCGCGCTATCAAGAAGTTGCACCTCAAGTACAAGCCGTTTTGAAAAAACACGGTATTGATTACCATACAGGTAGCTTTTTTAAACAGTATACTTCGGTGCTAAAACGTATTATTAGATATTCGTTCAAGTAAATTATTTACCTTTAAGAATCGGCTAGTGCAACTGCATTAGCCGATTTTTTTGTTTATAGCACCCAATGCGGTTGATTAGTAAACAGCACTTGCAAAAATTTCTCATAGTTAATTAAAAAAGCCTTACTTTAGCTATGGTTAAATAGCGTGTGATTGTCATACAATGGAGGAAAATAGACCACACAAGAGAGATTAAAATGGCCGCATTTGGTACCGTGTTTATGCCGCAGATGATTCAAGCTCGTTTTTCTGATAATAAATGGAGCGAAAGCTCAATTGTCCCTTCCGATAAACTTGAACTTCATGCTGGTGCGCACGTTCTTCATTATTCAAGTACATGTTTTGAAGGCTTAAAAGCCTTTCGCCATGAAGATGGTTCTGTTTATCTTTTTAGAATGGATGCAAACATTGCACGCATGCAACAAAGCTCAGCGCTATTAAGCTTACCGAGTTTTGACAGCGATATGCTAAAAACGATGATTATCGATATTATGCGCGAATACGCAGATGAAACGCCATTACCGCCGGGCTCTATGTATATTCGCCCAACGCACATTGGTACTGAGGCGGCAATTGGTAAAGCAGCAGCGCCATCAATGAGCTCGCTTTTGTATACGTTACTATCGCCAGTAGGAGATTACTTTGCCGGTGGTGCAACTGCACTGCGTGTACTGCTTGAAGAAGATGGCATGCGCTGCGCTCCGCACATGGGTATGGTAAAAAGTGGTGGTAACTACGCCAGTGCTCTAGCACCTATTAGTGCTGCACGAACTAAGTATCAGGCAGACCAAATTTTATTTTGCCCAGGTGGCGATGTACAAGAAACCGGTGCTGCTAACTTTATACTTATTGATGGCAACGAAATTATTACTAAAGCGCTTGATAGCACGTTTTTACATGGTGTAACGCGTAATAGTATTTTAACCATAGCCAAAGATTTAGGTATGACGGTAAGCGAGCGTAACTTTAGCGTTACTGAGCTATTAGAGCGTGCTGCTAAACCAGGTACTGAAGCCGCGCTTTCGGGCACTGCAGCTGTGCTAACTGCTGTGGGTACATTTATTCATAACGATAAAGAATACAAAGTAGGTACTGGCGAGCCAGGCCCAACGACCGCGCGCCTTCGCCAAGCATTGAACGATATTCAATGGGGTAAAAGTGAAGATAAACACGGCTGGTTAACTAAAATCTAATTATAGATTTAATCGCAACTCGCATTAAAAAGCCACCTAATCGGTGGCTTTTGTGTGTTTGGTTACTTTAAGCTGTGCTTATTAAAACTTCATTTCTATTTTACCGTACACGTAGCGTCCGTTAAATCCATACGGCGAGAAGCTAGAGTAAGCAAATAAACGTGAGAAGGTGGTTACATCGTCAACATTTTCACGGGTTGCATCTGGGTAAACATCAAAAATGTTATTAGCCCCTAAGCTCAGCGATAAGTTTTCGCTAAGCGAGTAGGCGACATCTAAGTCGGTTATCCATTTAGGCTTAAGCACTTCGTTACGTTCTGGGATATCTGAAGGGTCTTGAGTTTCGCCGTAACGCGTTGTTCTAAGCGTGGTGCGTATGTCGTCGTTAGTCCATGTTGCGCTTAAGTTGTACTTATTACGCGGTGTGCTTACTTCAAAACGACGCAGCTCAGTGCCTGAGAACAGGTTGTCTTGATCGAACCCTGCACCTTGCAGCTCTGCTGGTGGGTCGATAATATTTGTTACTTCATTTTTACCGTAGTTGTAACCTAGGTTAAAGGCTAAATCGCCATAACCATCAGTTGCTACATTATAAGAGGCAACCACATCCACACCACGGGTTTTACTGTCAATTGCATTTAAGAAGAAACGACCTTGATTAGCACCTGTGCCTTGAAGTAAATCGGCAATAGCATCGCCCGATAAGTTGTTTGATAACACAATACGGTCATCAATTAATATTTGGTAGTAATCAACCGACAAGCTGAAATTAAAGTCGGTAGACCATGTAAAACCAACGCCGTAGTTTGTTGCTTCTTCTGCATCAAGACCAGGTGAGCCCAGTGCTTTTGCTACATCGCTGCTTGGTGCGAACGTACCTGTTTCGGTTGGTTCGCCATCAACAAATACAGTGGCCACTGAGGTAAAGTATTGTTGCTGCAAAGAAGGTGCTCTAAAGCCTGTTGATACAGAGGCGCGCAGCGCTAAGTCTTCAGTTAATGAATAACGAGTCGCAACTTTACCGTTAAGTGTATCGCCAAAGTCTGAGTAATCTTCATAACGGGCGGCAACCGCTAAATTCCAATCGTCGGTTAGGTAGGTTTCAAGGTCTATATACAAGCTCACGTTATGGCGGCTATTATCGCCCTCTGATTCGGGTGTAAACCCCGGGAATACTTGTGCGCCCGCTGCGCCAAATGGGCCATCGACTGGGTCGGTTACTGCGCCTCCTGGGCCAAATGTGCCTTGTGCATATGAAGCTTCTTCGCCTGCATCTATTTGGTATCCTTCGCGGCGATACTCAGCACCTACAGCTACACTTACCGAGCTTTCTAAAAAGCTGACGTCTACTTCGCGACTAAAATCAACGTTTAAGGTAAGTTGATCGTAGGTAAGTGTTCCGGCATCAAAGCTTGTTTGGCTAGTCGGGCCGTATGAGGTATTTAAACTATTTATAACACCAAACTCAAATGCATCTTGACCATATACAGCCGATACATCGTAATTCCATTCACTTACAAAACCTTTAGCGCCAAGTGCCAGTGAAAAGTCATCTATGTCTGAGGTGATAACAGGCAAAAAGCCATCAGGGTAAACTTCTTCTATATTACGGCTATCGCTTGCACGGCGATAAAAACCACCGCCTTCGCCTTCGCGTTTGCTGTAAGAGCCAAACGAATATAAATCTACTTCGTTTGTTAATTGGTAACCTGCGTTATAAAACACTGAAAAGTCTTCAACATCGCCATTACCAAAGTTATGGTTATATCGATTTACGGTAAGTTCACGAGGGTCTAACGAGCCATCATCTAATCGTGCGTAGTTTTCACGATTATCGTAGTCAGAGCGGTTAGTTGAATGGCGGTCGCGGTATTCTGTTGAAATGTTTAAAAAGCCATTATCGCCAAGTTCAAAACCCATATTACCTTGCAGCGTTAGTGTTTGGCCGTCTGTTAAAGAGCGATCGCCCCCTTCAGTAAAGGCTAAATTACCATCACTGCCTTCAGATACAGACTCAAGCTGTGGTACACCGTCCATTTCGGTTACGTTAGCACCATATATAGCCGCAACTGAACCACCGCTGCTGGCACTTTTAAGCACAATATTAATAACACCGGCTATAGCATCAGAGCCATATTGGGCTGCTGCACCATCACGTAATACTTCAATGCGGTCGATAGCATTTGCTGGAATAGCATTTAAATCAACTGATGATGAACCACGACCCGTTGAGCCATTTAAGTTAAGTAATGCATTACTGTGGCGGCGTTTACCATTAACAAGCACTAAAGTGTGATCAGGTGCTAAACCACGAAGTTGAGCAGGGCGTACATGGTCGCTACCATCAGTAAGTGATGCTTGCGGGAAGTTAAAGCTAGGTAATAAATTGCTAAGTAGGGCATTCGTTTCAGTAAAGCCTGAATTTTTAAGTGCATCTGCACCAATTATATCGATGGGTACTGCACTGTCTTCTACTGTACGGCCTAATCGGCGAGAGCCAATTACGCTTATTTGTTCGATGTTTTCTTCTGCTTTGGTTTCTTGCTCTGCAGCATTTACTGAGAGCGAACCAACTAGTGCAGCTGATGCACTCATGGCGAGTAATATTTGTGGTACCGACTGCTGTAATTTTAATAACGGTTTTCTATTCATGCTGTATTTCCCCATACCCATTGAATTATTTTAGTTTATTACAAAAAGATAAAGATTAAACCTCTTTGTTACCTTGAACATATACTTAATTAACAAAGTCAGTCAATTGAATAACATTCAATTAATTTAAGGTTTTTTATAATTACATTTGGTTGTTTTTTATAATGACCATTGTTTTAGTTATATAGCGAAGGTGATTGCTAAGTAATTGATGGATAATGAATTATATTTAAAAATTAAATTTAACGTTTAATTAACTGGTAAGATGAGGTTGGTAGATTTAACTAATTATTTGTAGGAAGCCATTTTTATTGGGCTGGCAATAAACAACTGTTGAGCTATAAATATTTTTAAAAATATAAAATAAAAATACACCCATTAAATGTTAACTAAATTAACATTTAATGGGTGTATTATAAATTATGTACTACTTATTAGAACCTATACTTTAAAGCATGAAGTAATTTTGTTTTTATAAGTAATTGGTATAAAAAAGAGTGCTAGAAATAGTGTTAAAATTTAATTTTTCCAATAAGTATGTCTTTAAACATTACCCAATCTCCCCACAAACTGTAAAAAGGGTGTTTAAAAGTAGCAGGGCGGTTTTTTTCAAAAAAGAAATGCCCGACCCACGCAAACCCATATCCAATAACAGGTAATAGCCACAATAAACTGTAGTGTTGTTTTAATAATGCTATTGCGATTACAACAAGAACGAGGGTGCTTCCTATAAAATGTAAGCGGCGGCAAATCACGTTGCGATGCTCTTTTAAATAATAAGGGTAGAAGGCTTTAAAGCTTTTAAACGTGGGGTTTGTACTTTGCATAGTGTGCTCTTTTATTGTTTTTTATTTTAATGAGGGTAATGCTATTAAAGCGTAAGTTTACATTTGTTTACAGCGATAAATGGCGCTTAACGCATCTATATAGACAAAAGGGCTAAAAGTTAATAGCTTAGGCGCACTATTAATAAATAAGAATGGAACTCGGGATGTTTAAACATACTCTAGCGTGTGCTGTAATTGTAGCGCTTAGCGGCTGTTCAGAGCCAACTAATACGGTAACTCAAGAAGAAGTAAAAGCACCTATGAAGCAAGTTAACGCAGTTATATACCCAGAAACAAAAAAAGGCGATATCGTAGACACCTACTTTGAAGAAACCGTTAGTGACCCATATCGTTGGCTTGAAGATGATATGAGCAGCGAAACTGCCGATTGGGTTAAAACGCAAAACAATTTAACGTTTTCTTATTTAGAACAAATACCTTATCGCGATAAGTTAAAGCAGCGCCTTGAAAAACTAATGAACTACGAAAAAATAGGCCCTCCTTTTACTGAAGGCCATTACACCTATTTTTATAAAAACGATGGCCTGCAAAATCAATATGTTTTGTACCGTAGTAAAGATGGCGGCGACGTAGAAGTATTTTTAGACCCAAACAAGTTTAGTGAAGATGGTACGACGTCTATGTCGGGTTTATCGTTTTCAAAAGATGGTTCATTGCTCGCGTATCAAATATCTGAAGGTGGCAGCGACTGGCGTAAAATTATTGTTATTGATGCACATACTAAAGAGCAAGTTGAAGAAGCGCTTGTTGACGTTAAATTTAGTGGCATTGATTGGTTAGGTAACGAGGGCTTTTATTATTCAAGTTACGAAAAACCTAAAGGCAGTGAGCTGTCGGCTAAAACAGATCAGCATAAAGCGTATTACCATAAGCTAGGTACTGCACAATCTGCAGATAGTGTTGTATTTGGTGAAACTGATGAACAAAAGCATCGCTATGTAGGCGCTGATGTAACTCATGACGGCCGCTACTTACTTATTTCAGCTAGTACGTCTACTTCAGGCAATAAGCTGTTTATAAAGGACTTAACAAATAAAAACAGTGAGTTTGTAACGGTTGTAGGAAATACTGATTCAGATACATCAGTTATTGATAACGAAGGCAGCAAGCTGTTTTTAGTTACTAACCTTAATGCACCAAACAAAAAAGTAGTGACGGTTGATGCAAGTAACCCAAGCCCTGAAAATTGGGTTGATTTAATTCCTGAAACCAAAAACGTACTAAATCTTACAAAAGGCGGCGATACCTTTTTTGCCAACTACATGGTTGACGCGATTTCGCAGGTAAAACAGTACAACAAAAAAGGCGAGCTAATTCGCGAAATTACATTGCCAGGCGTGGGTACAGCACGTGGTTTTGGCGGTAAAAAAGATCAAACAACGCTTTATTATTCGTTCACTAACTACAAAACACCAGGTACTACTTATACGTTTGATGTAGCTACGGGTGAATCGGGTGTTTATCGTAAGTCGGCTATTGATTTTAATAGTGATGATTACACGTCTGAGCAAGTGTTTTACACATCAAAAGACGGCACTAAAATACCGATGGTAATTACCTATAAAACAGGCATTAAGCTTGATGGATCAAACCCTACAATTTTATACGGTTACGGTGGTTTTAATATTAGTTTAACGCCAAGCTTCAGCCCCGTTAATGCAGTATGGCTTGAGCAAGGTGGCGTATACGCCGTCGCTAATATTCGCGGTGGTGGTGAGTACGGTAAAGACTGGCACAATGCAGGCACTAAATTGCAAAAGCAAAATGTGTTTGACGACTTTATTGCGGCGGCTGAGTACTTAAAAGATAAAAAGTACACATCTAAAAAGCGCTTAGCACTTCGCGGTGGATCTAATGGTGGTTTGTTAGTTGGCGCAGTGATGACGCAGCGCCCAGACTTATTTCAAGTGGCTCTACCTGCTGTAGGCGTACTTGATATGCTGCGCTACCATACATTTACTGCCGGCGCTGGTTGGGCATACGACTATGGTACCAGTGAGCAAAGTAAAGAAATGTTTGAATACATTAAAGGTTATTCACCACTTCATAATGTAAAAGCAGGTGTTGAGTATCCAGCTACTATGATCACAACTGGCGATCATGATGACCGCGTTGTCCCTTCGCATTCGTTTAAGTTTGCAGCTGAGCTTCAAGCAAAGCAAACAGGTAATAACCCAACGCTTATTCGTATAGAAACAAACGCAGGGCATGGTGCAGGTACACCAACGAGTAAAACAATTGAGCAGTACGCTGATATATTTGGTTTTACGTTATACAACATGGGCGTAGAGTCGTTATAAAAGCGCTTTAACAAAATAGCTAACTTTAATAGCTGAGCAAAAAGGCCGAGTAAATTAAATTTACTCGGCCTTTTCAATGTTAGCAGTTAGCAGTTAGCTACTGCATAGGTGAAAACAATCGTTGGTATGTTTTATAGGCGTACTCGTCGGTCATTCCACTCAAATAATCGCAAATTATACGCATCCCTTGGTTTTGCTTTTGCGCTTCTATGTATTGTGCTTGTGTTGTTTCGGGCAATAAACGCAGCGGATCGCTAGCAAAAGCGGTAAATAACTCTATTAGCAAATTTTGACCTTTAAATTCTATTTGCTGCATTTCGGGGTCACGTATTAAACGTTGAAACACAAAATGCTTAAGTATTTGCAATACACTATCGTATTGGGCATCTAATTTAGCGGTGTACTTTAAAATAGGGCATTCAAAGTTATCGTTTTGAATATCCAAATGTATATGAATAATAAAGGTATTAACCAGCTCACCTATGGCATCTTTTCGCTCATAATCATTTTTTGAAAACAAGCGCTGGGTCAGCGATTCAAGCATGTCGTTTAGCCAGTCAAAGTTTAGTGCTTTTAAATGGGGCAGAGCATGGGTTTGCCAATCGTCTAATGTGAGTACGTGGGTTGCAATGGCATCTTCTAAGTCATGTACCGCGTATGCTATATCGTCGGCATGTTCCATTATGGCGCTGTCGAGCGATTTATACGTTGTTTTAGCGCGGTACTTATCAATAGCGGCATGGTTACCTAGCAATGTTTTATCGTTTTGACTCAGTGGTTCTACTATCCAATTGAATATGGCTGCATCGTCGTTGTATAACCCTTTGGCAGGGCGCCAATCATCTGCTTTTATAAATGCACGACCGGTTGTGGCATCGGGAATGGTATGCCAAAGCGTATTAATAAACGCGGGGTATTTTATAAAACCTAATAAAGTACGACGAGTTAGGTTCATACCGTGCCCATTACTATAGGGCTCAAGTTTTGCAACTATGCGCAGTGTTTGTGCGTTACCTTCAAAACCACCGTGATCGCGCATCATGTAATTTAGCGCTATTTCACCACCATGACCAAAAGGCGGATGGCCAATATCGTGCGCCAAACACAGTGTTTCTAGCAGTCCAGTTGATGGAAAGTGCGTAAAGTCGCTATGTTGCGCTTTTAAATGGCGCAATATGCCGGTACCAATTTGCGATACTTCTAAAGAGTGGGTAAGGCGAGTGCGGTAAAAATCGTTTAGGCCAATACCCATAATTTGGGTTTTAGCTTGCAAACGCCTAAATGCTGCGGCATGAATAATACGCGAACGGTCGACCTGCCACGGCGAGCGGTTATCGTTAGGACGATGTTTATATTGCTCTATTATTCGGCTTTGCCATTGTTTATCCATACTGCTTACTCACACATAGTTAATATTATTAAACTTTGCTCAGTATACCCATGGACTTATAAATTGCGAATGAACAAATGCACTACATAGGCTCTGTTTTATCTAAAACCCAAATCCACTGCTGAAAATTCAACCGTAAAAGGTCATCAAATCCCAGTTATTCGCGTTTATAAAGTGGCTTAGGTATAATGCGCCTTCGTATGCTTGTGTATTAACCATGCATAGTTGTTGTTTCAAAGAGAGAATACATGTTAAAAACGATTTTTAAGCTTTTACTAACCGTGTTTTTTGTATGGGCGCTTGCATATCCGTTTATACAAAATGATGATGTTGAACTAGATGAACAAACGTCAGAACAACCAAAAAAAGTGAAGAAAAAAGAAAAACCATTACATAATGTAAAACTGCCAAAGTTTTCAGAATTTAGTGATGTTAAAGAAAAAAAACATGCATTTTTTAGCTTTATTCGTCCGCACGTTGAAGCCGAAAACAAAAAAATATTACAGCAACGCGCTAAGCTTGAAATAGCACGCATGATGCTACAAAACGAATTACCTTTAGAAAAAAAGCAAAGCAAAGATATTGCAGCAATATTAAAGTCGTACGGCTTACCAACCACCATTGATACGCTAATACTTACGCAAGCACTACGCCGTGTTGATATAATCCCTAAAGAATTAGCGCTTATGCAAGCTGCAAATGAATCGGCGTGGGGCACATCGCGTTTTGCACGTATTGGCCTTAACTTTTTTGGTCAGTGGTGTTACACAAAAGGTTGTGGCATGGTACCAAAACGCCGTAATACTGGAGCTGCACACGAAGTTGCTGCGTTTAAATCGGTAAGAGCTGCTATAAACTCTTATTTTAAAAACATAAATACGCATCCTGCTTATAAAGATTTACGCGCAATACGTGAAAACTTACGTCTTGAGCAAAAACCAATTTTAGCGACTGAACTTACACATGGTTTAATGTCTTACTCTGAGCGCGGTGAAGCGTATATAGAAGAGCTAAACACGATGATTAGCCAAAATAGAGCCTACTTTGATGAATAAATACATTTTTAATTGCACCAACGCCATTGCGTTAGTGCTGCTGGGCATGAGTGCATTTAATGTTAATGCAAGAGAATTTGTTATGTCGTATGACGGTTTTTATGACCGATTAAAAGTTGTTAACAAAGGCGACTTCCAATATGCGCGAGTTAATTTTTATATAAGTGATATAGCAACTAATGAAGCGTGTGCCATTAAAAGCGGCACTATTTTAACTGAAAGAAACGAGTACCCACTTAACTTCACCGATAAAGCACAGCTATTATTACCGTTCGATAAGCAACTTGATACAGATAAAGCCGTCATTGTGGTGCAGCCACAAAATCCAGATCATGATTGCCAATTAAAACTTCAAATAGAAGCAAACGAACTTGAAGATTTAACATTTTCAAAGCAGTCGTTATATACCATTAACGAAGAACTTGATGAGCTGTTAACTGATTTATCGGGCTTTTTTGTAAGTAAATTAATGTGGTTTTTATTACCAGAGCAAAAGGGCGTAGCAGTTACATTTAAAAGCCCAATTCAATTTGATGATAAGAGCATAACGTGTGAAAAGTCAGTGTGTTATTTTGCAGTTGAAGATAGCTGGGAAGATGATAGCGCAGTGCTTGGCGATATATCGAACGTTATTAAAGTAACGCCTTGGATTGTTAAGTAGCTCACATACAAAAAGCGGCATTTAGCCGCTTTTTTTGTACCAAAATCAGTACTCTTTTTTAGTCTTTGGTTTTTATTTAATAAGTGGTGCTGATGAATCGCGCTGCATTAAAGTAGGTTCAAAAAAGCGATTTATAACGAGGTTTTTATTTTGATATACGTCTTTAAGCACTAATTTAGCTGCCATTTCGCCCATTTTCCCGACCGGATTATCTATGGTCGTGAGTGTAGGGTATAGGTAGTTTGCAAAAATAACGTTATCAAATCCAACAATCGATAAATCAATTGGTAAGTTATAACCGTGCTCTCGTGCATACTTCATGGCACCGGAAGCCATTTCGTCATTGGCGCATACCAGTGCAGTAAAGCTAAGTTTTTCATCAATAAAATGTTTTAAGCCTTTACTACCGCCAGTTTCGTTAAAGTCGCCAATATAATAAAGCGTAGGATCAAATTTAACACCAGCCTCTGTGAGTGCTTGTTTGTGACCTTCAAGTCTATTAAATGCATCGGCTTTAAACTGCGGGCCTGCAATATACGCTATTTGTGTATGGCCTTGATTTAATATCGATTTAGTGGCTAGGTAACCACCTAATTGATTATCTAGGCTGATACAGTTGTCTTTTAGTTGCTCTACGTAACGGCTCATTAAATAAACGGGTGTAGAGCCTTGGCTTAATTTTATTAGGTAGTCGTCTGAGACGGCTTCAACGTGCAAAATAATGGCATCGCAGCGTCTGCTAATTAAAAACTCAATGCCTTCTTGTTCTTTGTCTTCTTCACTGTGCCCGGTGGTAATAATAACGTGTTTACCCGCAGCACGAAGCTCCGACTCAATACCTGCCATCATTTGGGCAAAGAAAGGACCATGTAACTCAGACACTAAAATACCGACACTGTTAGTACAGTTAGAGGCTAAAGATTGCGCAATTGAGTTAGGCTTGTAGCCAAGCTGCTCCATGGCATCAAGCACTTTTTGTTTGGTTTTATCGCTTACACGGGTATTTTTGTTCATCACGCGAGAAACGGTGGCTAACGATACGCCCGCAAGCTCTGAGACTTGATAAATTGTTGCCATGTTATTTGTTCACTCGCTTATCCTTAACTACTTCGGCTAAATAATACCTTAGAGTATATATCTTAACTAGCTGTTAGTTTAGATTGAATATTTTCAACAACCTGATTAGTCAGTGTATATTTTTTCATTATGTAGGCAACAAATAAAGATCCAAAAGCAGGTAACACAGTAAATGAAAGTAAAATACCGTGTTGAGTATCAAGTGTTTGTACTACATCGGCCTGATAACTGTAAAAAGATAACAACCAGCCTGCAATTGCGCCGCCTACCGCCACGCCCATTTTAATAAAAAATATGACGCCTGAATAAACTAAACCCGTAATGCGTACACCTGTTTTTTCATGCCCGTAATCTATGGTGTCGGCCATTTTTGCCCACAACAAAGGGGTTGCCATATCTAAAAAGAATTTCCATAAAATAAAGGCAGTAAATGCGAGTACTAATTGATCTTTACTAATAAAGTAACTAAAACCACAAATAGCGGCGGCAATAACTTGTAAGCTTATATAGGCTTTTATTTTACAAAAGCGCTTTGCAAGCGGTTGAGCTAAAGCACACCCTAGCATGCTTGCTGCAACGCCTAGTGTCATAAATAAGGTGATTAAATCGTCTCGACCTAAATAGTATTTTACGTAGTAAACAGCAAGCGTAAGCCTTAATACTTGACCGGTAAGTAAAAAAAACGCAGCTAAGCAAAGTGTTCGCCATTGATCGTTTTTAATTAATGCTTTAATACTTTGGGCAAAAGGAATGTTTTGCTCTTTTGGCTGTTGTATACGCTCTTTTGTGCCTAAAAAACAAAGTAAAAAAAGTACAAAGCCTAAAATGCTCATTGCAGTCATGGTGTATTGATAGCCCTTAGCAGCATCGCCTTGGCCAAAGTACTCAACCATTGGCATAGTACAACCCGCTACTATTACGCCGCCTAACATACCAAATACAAACCGGTAAGACTGAATAGTCACGCGCTCTTTTACATCTGCAGTAAGTACACCGCCCAATGCACAATAAGGAATATTGATAGCGGTGTAAGCCACCATAAGTAGTGTGTAAGTAGTAAAGGCATAAATTATTTTATCGGTGCCTTCTAAATCAGGCGTAGTAAACGCTAAAATACTAATAATGGCAAAAGGAAGTGAAAGCCAAAGTAGGTAGGGGCGAAAGTGCCCCCAGCGCGTATGTGTTTTGTCAGCAAGGTTGCCCATTAATGGGTCGGTTACGGCATCAAAAATACGTACTGCTAAAAACATAGTACCGACAACAGCGGGTGATAAACCCACTACGTCTGTGTAGTACAGCATTAAAAACATCATAACTGTTTGAAAAATGATATTACTGGCGGTGTCGCCTAAGCCATACGCTATTTTTTCTTTTACACTGACCATGATTATTTATCCCGCTTTATACTTGTTTTTAGTTATGGGTATGCTCTTATCTTTTAGAGATGAGTTCTTTATAAGCTAAGCCACTTTTTTTAATAGTGCGTTGCTGGGTTTTATAATCTACATACACAATACCAAAACGTTTTAAATAGCCTTCAGCCCATTCAAAGTTATCCATTAGACTCCAAGCAAAGTAGCCATGTATAACAACACCTTGTTCAATTGCATTATGAACCGCGTTTAAATGAGTATTATAATAACTTAAACGGTCTAAGTCGTTAACTGCACCATTATTATACGTATCGGGCATTGCTGCACCATTTTCGGTTATATAAATAGGCGGTAAGGTGTATGTTTTATTAAGCGATACGAGCAAGTCGGTGAACGATTGCGGGTAAATTTCCCACCCCATATCAGTTAGCGGGCCCGTAGGTGAAATAGGCTCATAAATGTCAGCAGGGTGCGCTTTATAAACTTGGCGGGTATAAAAGTTAATACCTAAGTAATCAATAGATTGAGAAATTAGTTCCAAATCGCCCTCAAGAATTTCAGGCTGATGGTTTAATGGTAATTGATTAATTATATCAGGATATTGGGCATCAATTATTGGTTTTATATACCACTGATTAAGATAGTCGTCTGCAAATGCAGTGGCTTTTAAGTCTTCGTCACTTTGAGTAAGGCTATAACACGGCGTAAAGTTAAGCACTATGCCATTTAATGTATTAGGCGAGTTTTGCTTTAATACGCTCATAGCGAGTCCGTGGGCTAATAATAAATGGTGCGCTGCTTTACGGCCATATTCTTTACCCACTTTACCTGGGGCATGAATACCAATTTCGTAACCTAAAAACGCACTACAAAATGGTTCATTCAATGTGGCATAAGAGTGAACGCGATCGCCAAAGGCTTTGGTAATTAAATTTACGTAATGTTCAAAAGCGTAAGCTGTTTGTCTGTTAAGCCAACCGCCTTCATCTTCAAGGTGTTGCGGTAAATCCCAGTGGTACAAAGTAACAAAGGCTTTAATATTGCGACGTTTTAGCTCATCTAAAATATCAGTATAAAACTTAACGCCTACAGGATTTAACTTTCCGTCTTGAGTCATAACGCGAGGCCATGAAATAGAAAGCCTGTAAGCATCAACACCTAGAGACTCTATTAAATCTATGTCTTGTTGCCAATTGTTGTAATGATCGCAGGCAATATGACCATGTGAATTATCAGCAATTTTACCTGCAGTACTACAAAAGGTATCCCAAATACACGGTAAGCGATGCTCATACCCGCCCTCTATCTGAAATGATGCTGTTGCTACACCATAAACAAAGTCTTTTGTTAATAGAGGTGAATTAAATGGTAATGATATTTTTGTCATTGGTTACAAACCTTTTTGAGAACTTAATTGCACGCTTAGCGCCTATTTTTACTGACTTTCAGCGGTTACAAAACATTATTAAAAATAAAAGTTGTTGAAATATGTAACATGTTCGTATTTAATTAGCCGTGAAAGCGCTTACATTTTTAGATTAATGTTAATTAATCTTCAGGTCAACTCTTTAATACTGCGCCTTAGCGGGGTTTGTATTAATTACTTACTGAAGATCAATTTATAATAATAAATTGCGGAGAGCACATGGCTAGTTCAGCACCACTGACATCACACACACAGTCGCAAAACCACCAAGATAAAAACTATGGTTTTGCACTTACATCTTTAACTTCACTATTTTTTATGTGGGGTTTTATTACCTGCTTAAATGATATTTTGATTCCGCATTTAAAAGCGGTTTTCGATTTAACTTATGTTCAAGCAATGCTTGTGCAGTTTTGCTTTTTTGGCGCTTACTTTTTAATGTCACTCCCTAGTGGATACATTGTTAAAAAGCTTGGTTATAAAAAAGGAATCGTGGTTGGGCTTTTAATTGCGGCAGTAGGGTGTATCTTATTTTACCCAGCAGCGTCTTTACATAGTTACTCTGTATTTTTATTCGCTTTATTTGTACTTGCCAGCGGCATAACGTTATTGCAAGTATCTGCTAATCCTTACGTAAGTTTGTTGGGCTCACCAAAAACTGCGTCATCTCGACTTACGCTTACCCAAGCTTTTAATGCATTAGGTACCACTGTTGCGCCATCATTTGGTGCTCTGTTAATTCTAGACTCAGCGTCAGAAGCCTTTTTAACACCGGCTCAAAATGCAGAGTCAGTTCAACTTCCTTACCTCCTTTTAGCTGCAATGCTTATTTTACTAGCCGGTATTTTTGCTTGGCTTAAATTACCAGACATTATGAGCGAGCAAAAAGCAGAAGCCGAAAAATCAGAGGCAATTGAAGGCAGTGCTTGGCAGTACCGCCATCTTGTATTAGGTGCTGTGGGTATATTTATGTATGTAGGCGCCGAAGTGGCAATTGGTAGCTTTTTAGTAAGCTTTTTAGCACAAGAAAATATAGCAGGGCTAAAAGAGAATGTTGCAGCTCATTACATCACTTATTATTTTGGTGGTGCTATGGTTGGGCGTTTTATTGGTGCTGCTGTAATGCAAAAACTACCCGCAGGTAAAGTACTTGGCTTTAACGCAACCATGGCTATTATTTTAGTCATTATTGCCATGAGCACGTCGGGTCAATTAGCAATGTGGTCAATACTATTGGTTGGTTTATTCAATTCGATTATGTTCCCAACTATTTTTAGTTTAGCGTTAAATGGACTTGGTAAGCATACCGCTCAAGGCTCTGGTATTTTGTGTTTGGCGATTGTAGGTGGTGCAATAGTGCCACTTTTACAAGGTGCGCTTGCTGATAGTGTGGGTGTTCAACTTTCGTATGTTTTACCTATTTTATGTTACATATTTATTGTTTTTTACGGCCTACGAGGCAGCAAACCAGTATTAGTGAAGGAGCCATCATAATGAAAACGACTTTTAAACTTAATGCATTAGCAATTGCAACGTTAGTAGGAAGTGTTACTGCACTAAGCGGATGTACTAACGAAAGCAATGTTGAAAAAGTAAATGTTGAAGCGCAATCAAAGCTTGAGAAAATTTGGCCAAAGCTTTCAATTGCAGTGAAAAAAGACCCTGCTATTGAAGCTCAAATTGTCACGTTTTTAGAAAATATGACGCTTGAGCAAAAAGTAGCGCAAATGATTCAACCAGAAATTCGTGATATTACCGTTGAAGACATGCGTAAATATGGTTTTGGCTCTTACCTCAATGGCGGTGGTGCTTTTCCTAATGGCGATAAGCATGCAACGCCAGAGGATTGGGTTGCACTTGCAGAAAAAATGTATCAAGCATCTATTGATGACTCAGTGGACGGCAGCAAAATTCCGACTATGTGGGGCACCGATGCAGTACATGGTCATAATAACGTAATTGGCGCGACACTTTTTCCACATAACATTGGTTTAGGCGCGGCTAATAACCCAGATTTAATAGAGCAAATAGCGTCTATTACCGCAGTAGAAGTAATGGCTACGGGGATAGATTGGGTATTTGCACCCACTGTAGCAGTAGTACGAGACGACCGTTGGGGCAGAACGTACGAAGGCTATTCTGAAGATCCAAAAATTGTTCACGATTACTCAGCAGCGATTGTAAATGGATTGCAAGGTAAAGCCGATGGCGACTTTTTAAGTGATAAGCGCGTTATTAGCACGGTTAAGCACTTTATTGGCGATGGCGGCACCGTTGATGGAGATGATCAGGGAAATAATATAGACAGCGAGCAATCGCTATTTGATATTCATGCCCAAGGTTACGTAGGTGGTTTGTCGGCGGGTAGTCAATCTGTTATGGCATCTTTTAATAGCTGGAATGGCGTTAAAAATCACGGCAATAAATACTTACTTACAGATGTATTAAAAACACGTATGGGTTTTGATGGTTTTGTAGTGGGTGATTGGAACGGCCATGGGCAAATTAAAGGCTGTACTAACGAAAGCTGCCCAGAAGCGGTAAATGCTGGCCTTGATATTTTTATGGTACCAACAGGTGCGTGGAAGCCGCTATATGAAAATACAATTGCACAAGTAAAAGCAGGTAAAATAAGTATGAGCCGCATTGATGATGCGGTTGCACGTATTTTACGCGTTAAGTTACGCGCTGGGTTATTTGATAAACCAAGTCCGGCTAAGCGTCTTTACTCGGGTAAAACAGAGCTTATTGGCGCGCAAGCTCATCGCGAAGTAGCACGTCAAGCTGTGCGCGAATCGCTTGTATTACTTAAAAATAAAAATAACCTATTACCTATTGCAGCTAATCAACGCGTACTTGTTGCAGGTGATGGTGCCAATAACATAGGCAAACAGTCGGGTGGTTGGAGTATTACGTGGCAAGGGACTAATAATAAAAATGCAGACTTCCCTGGAGCAACGTCAATTTACAAAGGGCTTGAAGAGCAAATATCTGCAGCAGGTGGAAGTGTTACTTTAAGTGCTGATGGTACGTTTGAACAACGTCCTGATGTTGCCATTGTTGTATTTGGTGAAGAACCTTACGCAGAAGGGCACGGCGATAAAGATAATCTAGAGTTTGAGCGCGGAAATAAAAAGTCATTAGCACTTTTAAGCTCGCTAAAAGAGCAAGGCATTCCTGTTGTATCTGTGTTTATTTCAGGTCGACCTATGTGGGTGAACAGCGAACTTAACGCATCTGATGCGTTTGTGGCTGCATGGCTACCTGGTACAGAAGGTGCGGGTATTGCTGATGTGTTATTAAAAGCGGCAGACGGCACCATCCAAAATAACTTTAAAGGTAAGCTATCGTTTTCTTGGCCTAAATCGGCGGTACAAACTGCGGTTAATAAAGGCGATGAAAATTACGATCCATTACTTCCTTATGGTTTTGGTTTAACGTATGGCGATAAAAATGTGCTAGCTGACGACCTTGATGAAGACTCTAAACTTGATAACTCAGGGCTTACGAGTATGGATATACTTGTTGGTGCACCTGTAGCGCCATGGCGCTTATTGTTAAAATCGGGCGATGAGCTTTTAGATGTATCGAGTAGTACGCATGAATTTGGTGCAATTAAATACCGTACTGAGGACAAAACAGTACAAGAAGACGCGCGCCAATTTAACTTCAGCGGTGCAGAAAAAGCCAGTGCTGAAATAGTAACGAGCTTTGCAGAAGATACCATTGCCTACGTTGAAGCAAACAGTGTGATTAGCTTTGATATTAAATTAAACGAAGCACTAACGAGCGATGTAGCCCTTGCTATGACTTGTTCTGGTGAGTGTGGTGCAAGCATTGATTTAGCAAACGTAGTTGATAAAACTATTGAAAATAAATGGCAGTCAGTATCAATCTATTTAGGTTGTTTTGCTGATAAGGGTGTTAATTTTGCAAGCCTAACAAGCCCATTTAGCTTACACAGCAATGGTAAAGCATCAATTTCTGTAGCTAATATTCAGTTTGTACCAAATAAAGCGGACGAGGCTACGCTGTCTTGTAAGTAGTTTATTAACTCTATTGTGTGTATACCAAAGCCCTTCTAATGAAGGGCTTTTTTTATGGATAGATGTTAGCTAGATAAAATATGGTAGTTTAAATATAGTTGTTTTTAATGCGCTTATAAGTCACTTAAAAGCAATTAACTTTTCGTGAGTAAGTTTTTTTCATCAAAGGTTACTACTTTGTCTCGGCCAGTTTCTTTAGCTAAGTAAAGGCGTTTATCGGCATAAGCGAGCAGTTCTTTTATAGTTGCATTCCCATTAATTGCATTACTTACCCCAGCGCTTACGGAAAGTTTTATATGCTGATTTTCATGATAAAAAGCTTGAGTGCTTATATTCTTTCTTAATAGCTCAGCATCACTTTTTGCTGCACCAAGGGTGTAATCAGGTAGTAAAATGGCAAATTCTTCTCCGCCAATTCTGGCACTAATACCTACATTTAAAAATTGCTCTTTAATAAAGTGAGATATCCACTTAATTGCGTGGTCGCCCGCTTCGTGACCAAACTGATCGTTTACACGTTTAAAAAAATCAATATCGAGCAAAATAACAGACACATTTTTGTCTATATTTTTAGGATCACTTAGTGCTTCTTTACTTTTTGTAAAAAAGCCACGGCGATTAAGTAATTGGCTTAAAGTATCGGTGTTAGCAAGGCTTGAAAGTGTATGCTCTGTATTAGAAGCCAGCAGGTATGGCAATATTAGTGCGCTACAAGTGGCCAAAATTAAATGACTACTTAAGATAAGTTGCAGTGGCTCTATGTAGTTTGGCGAATTAATACTAAAAATAGATATTGCCAATAGTGTTGTTTGTATGAGCATTAAAATGCTGTGAATTGAAAAACAAACTATCAGCGCTTTTTTTTGCAAAGTGGCTACAAAGTTCATCTGCTTAATAATATATGCGGAATATAGGTATAAAACCGAAATAATTAAGCTTGTCAGCATTTGCCCTGCAGGGTCTGAATATATGGGTAATAAAGCAACCCCAGTTAATCCAAGGAGACAATAAAGAGGTTTTAAGTTTAGTGCCTTACTGTGCTTATATTTATTTAACCCAATAATAATTAATAATGGACTTAGTAATATAAAAATATCAGCCAAATAGTGTGTAATAAAAGGCGCGTCTATTACTAACTTTAAACAGGCAAGTAACTCGGCAAATGCAAAGGTAATGCATGCTAGGCCAAATAATAAAAATGATGTTTGTTTTTTAAAGTTATGTACGGATAAAAAAAACAAGCCTATTAATACGTTAAGAATAAAAGAGAGACTGATCACAGTAGGCAGGTGTAGCATTTAAGATTCTCTTTTATTAAAGATAGGCGTGGTTGGTGTGGAAAACTTGCTGATTATTATGTATTAATGTTTAAAGGTCAATATGGGTAAAAAGTAGTAATTTACCCATATATCTAATTTGAAAGGGATTTTAACTGAACGAATATTAACGCCCGCTAAACCAAGCTCTCTAAAGCCGATTTTATATCAGGATGATGAAAACGATAATTGTTAACGAGTGCCTTTTTAGGGACTACAAATTGCCCCATTGTTAGTAAGTCTGACATTTCACCCATCAATAGTTTAAGTACTGGGGTTGGCATAGTGATAAATGCAGGTCGAGAGAGCGCCTCGCCTAAGCTTTTACTAAATTGAGCATTGCTTACAGGGTTGGGTGCTGTTGCGTTAACAGGGCCTGATATTTCTGGGTGTTTAATAATAAAGAGTATTAGCTGAATCATATCGTCGATGTGTATCCACGACATGCCTTGCTCGCCATTACCAATCGGGCCACCTAAACATAATTTAAAAGCAGGTAACATTTTTCCAAGTGCACCTCCTTTTTTAGCTAAAACAATACCCGTTCGCAAAAGGCATACTCTGGTTTGTTCTGATTGGGCGAGTAGTGCTGCATTTTCCCAGTCTTTACAAAGCTGGTGGCTAAATTCATCGTGTGGGCGTTCAAAAGTTTCATCAATAGGATTACTATTTTGTCGACCATAAAAACCAATTGCACTGCCAGATATAAAAGTATGCGGGGGTATACTACAGGCTTTAATAGCTTCACTAATTTGCTGTGTAATATCAATACGACTGTTTCGTATTATTTGCTTTTGTTTGTCGCTCCAGCGTTTATTTACAATCGGCTCGCCAGCGAGATTAATAACGATATCAACAGTGTTAAAGTCAACATCACTAATGTCACTTACGGCTTTAACTTTGTGGCCTAATAATACGTTTGCTTTAGTTGGATTGCGGCTAAGTACAGTAACAGTATTATGATGAAGTAAAAAAGGGCATAAGTGCTTACCAATTAATCCGGTCGCGCCAGTTATAAATATATGCATTATTCATCCTTACAATAAAATAGAAGCAAGTGATTAAAAAACATACTCGCTAGCAAACAGCTTTGCAAATTTATACGTAAAACAGGCTTTTATGATCACTTCGTAATTATTTCATTTAATTACCTTTTGCCTTACACTGGGACGATATAGTTAATAAAAGGATTAATAAATTGGCAAGTTTAACTGGAGTAAATAAAAGCTTAATAGTTTTTGCTTCCTTAGTAGTGGTCCTCGCTGGAATAAAAGCCGCGAGTGTAATTATTATTCCGTTTATTTTGGCGGCATTTATTGCCATTATTTGTAACCCGCTTATCAAGTTTTTTGCGCGCTACAAAATTCCTAAAGGCATTGCAGTTATGTTGGTCGTGCTGATTATAGTTGGCTTAGGGGTAAGCCTTGGCGGGCTTGTAGGGCAATCTATCAACGACTTTTCTCAGCAGCTTCCTGAGTATAAAACACAACTTAAAGAAGAGTTTGTATGGCTGGTCGATTTAGCATCTCAATACAACATACTGATCAATAAAGATCAGTTAATTAATATGTTCGACCCTGGCAAAATGGTTGATGTGGCCACTAATATGCTCACTGGGTTAGGTGGCGTAATGGCAAACATGTTTTTAATTATTTTAACGGTTGTTTTTATGCTGTTTGAAGGGCCAATGCTGAGCAAGAAAATACATATGGCACTTGAAGACCCTGATAGTAAAATGAAGCAAATTGACCGCTTTTTAGAATCTATTAATTCATACTTGGCAATTAAAACGCTAGTAAGTTTAGGGACGGGTATTATTGCTGCGTTTTACTTATGGATTTTAGACGTTGACTACTTTGTGCTTTGGGGCGTGTTGGCATTTATGTTCAATTACATTCCAAATATAGGTTCAATTATTGCGGCTGTACCAGCTGTATTACTTGCCCTTATTACTCAAGGCCCATTAGTGGCAGGACTTGTTGCTGCAGGATATTTAACAATAAATACGGTAATGGGTAATATTGTAGAGCCTAAATTTTTGGGTAAAGGGCTGGGTCTTTCAACGTTAGTGGTGTTTTTATCATTAATATTTTGGGGCTGGTTATTAGGTACTGTGGGTATGCTTTTATCTGTACCATTAACAATGATTGTAAAAATAGCCCTAGAAGCCAGTGCAGAAGGCAAGTGGGTTGCCACTTTATTGGGCAGTGGTGAAGACGTTACTAAAAATAACTAACATTTATAACCATCAAGGGCTGTAAAATTAAAACCCTTGATGGTTAAGTTATCAATAAATACAGGGCTATTAATTAATAAACGATTTAATAGCGTCATCCACTGCGTATATTGCGCCTTCTAAATATCCTGCTTCTTGTTTTGCAAACTCACTCGCTACAAAATGAATATTGAGGTTACTTAATTGCTCTTCCAAGTTTGAAAAATCAAATTCTGGGTGCTGTGAAGGCTGAGTTTGATCGTCTTTATTAGCTACAAATTTATCCTCTGCCCAGTCTTTAATAAAGTATCCGGTTGCCTTTTCAGCATCCTTACCATAAAAGTAGCTGAGCTGTTGGGCACAGGCTTAAATTAATTGCTCTTGAGTTACTTGGTTTCGTGATAAGTAGGGCACACCTATAAAGCCAAATAATGCGGCGTAATTACTATCCTCAGCACTGGCATCGTGAATCTCGACCATAGGGCCTACGCGGCTAAAGCTTTGCCCAGATAAGTTTTTATCACGCCAAAATGCATGTTCAAAAGTAGCTATAAACTTGGCTTGTCCTGCCATCCATGTAGGTACGCTGCTAAGGCGGTTTATGAGTGTTGGAGTCGCCCATAGTTCAGGTGTTAAATGCGTTGTAACCATACGAGGAGGAATTGCTGAAATTAATTTGCCAGTAGTAAAGTGCTTTATATTGCCTAAGTGATTAACCGTAATTAGCCAGTTATTATCACCTTTTTTAAGCTCAGTGACATTATGTTCTAATAATATTGAATCAGGATTAAGCTGCTCATATAAGGCAGTTATTAAGGTATTCATGCTGTGTTTGAGTCTAAATAGTTGCATATCTCCAGCACCTGCAATTTGTTGAGGTTGTTTGAAGTTAGGTGCTTGATATAACACATCACCTTTATGGTATTGCTCAAATATACTTAAGTTGAGTGACTTTATTAGCGCTTGAATTTTTGGTTGGTGGGGAAATATCCACGTAGGACCCAAATCAAAACTAACATCGTTATTTATTGGTGATTGCGCGGCAAAAATTCGGCCACCTAATTGCGATTTAGCTTCTAATAATAAGTACTCAATATTAAGTAGTTGTAATTTATACGCACTGTATAAACCAGCAAGTCCGCCACCTATAATAATTACTGGTTTGGTCATCTGTTTATCTATTAGTTTTTAGCAATCTACTAGTAGGTAGTTTGTTTTGGTATGAATAAATTGTCAAGTAAGCTATAGGGAGTGAGTAAAGAAACGTAACTAGTTTAGTGTGCTTAAGTTACGTCAAAATGGGTGTTTTAGTGATTCTGTAAATTGATTTATAAGCTCAATTTCACACAGTTTATAGCTAATGGTTGCGGTTGTCGCATTAGGAAGTTTTATTAAGTAACGCCATTGGCAGGCGCTCTCAAGGTACTTTTCGTTATTTTTAATGCTGCGCATGAATAACGGCAGTACTTGCGTATTGCCTGTGCTTTCTTGTGACTTAGTTAGCTCATATTTACGCTTTTGTATCCAACTGCCTTGTGCTTGTTTTGCTTTATCAATTTGGCTATCTAGGCATTGAATATATCGCTTAGCTTCATCGGTTGTTGCTTTGGCGGCTAAAGTACATGTCTCATCTGCAAAGCTGTATTGGCTTGAAGCTAATAACACAATGGCAGTTAGTTGTAATAAATGGTTACTTTTTGTCATTGTAATTAAACTCTAAAATAAATTGAGCGCCGCCTAAGTTATCAGCTTCTGTAATGGTAAGTGTACCGCGATAGGACTTAACCAAGTCAGATACAATTGCCATCCCTACGCCGTGTCCACTTTCGTATGTATCCAGACGAGTACCCCGTGTAAGTAGAGATTCACGTTTGTCCTCTGGTACGCCAGGGCCATCATCGCTAATTCCAATACACAAAGTTTTGCTTTGAATAACTTGTATTGCTACTTGTGAGCGACACGCTTTACAGGCGTTATCAATCAGGTTGCCAAGTAATTCCATTAAATCTGTTTGGTCACCTAAAAAGTAATCTTTTTCGGTTACGGTGCAGGTAAAAATAATATCTTTATCACGGTACACTTTTGCCATAGCACTGAGTATTGAATCGAGTACTGGCTTAATAGGTGTTTGTTTTTTCCAGGTGTCTGATGCACCGGTTGCAGCACGCTTTAATTGGTGCTCGATCATCACATTAATTCGGTCGAGTTGTTCTTGTGCATCGGCATCGTTTGCCAATGGACTTGATTTAAGTACCGCAAGCGGTGTTTTAAGTGCATGAGCAAGGTCGCTTAATGAGGCTCTGTAGCGCTCTTTTTGGCGTTGTTGCGACTCAAGTAGCAAATTTAGGTCTGCTTTTATTGTTTGCAGTTCTACAGGGTAGAGGCCTTTAATTTCTTGAATATCACCCGATTCAATTGCTTTTATTTCTTTATCGAGTCTTTGGAGTGGGCGAGCGCTCCAAATAAAACCAATCGCCATCAGGCCTGCAATTGCAATGCCCATTATAAACATCCAATCTACAAGGGTTTGCTTAAAGCCATCCATTAAACGAAGTAGAGCGTCATTACGTTTAACTAATATAAAGCGAGCTTGTTCTGATTGATCTATGTTATTTAAAATTACAGTCAGGCTAAGTTGCCAGTACGCGGTGTTATTATACTCCACGCGCCTGAAATCGGCAGCACCGGCTTTGGTTTCTATTTGTTGAGGTACATAGCTTAAGTTTACAGCCGATTCTGAGTTCCAAACAGGATCATCATCTCGGTAAATCATTGCGTAGGTATCTGAATTTAATCTGTTTAACTCAGGCGCTAAAATAGTGCTGGGCATAATAATACCATGCTCAGTAAAGTCGACTTCAGATATTAGCGAGTAAAGCTGTGCTTCGAGAGTTTTTTCAGTCGCATCAACAAGTGAAGCGTAATACGCTTTGCCAATTGAATAAAATAAGATAGGGAGTGCGACTAATAAAACAAAGACAAGGATAAATCCTTGCCTTATTTTTAACGATATTTGCGGTATTACCACTGGCTTTTAAGCCTGTAACCACGCCCACGTAGTGTTTCTACTGGGTTTAGTACGCCTTCAGGGTCAAGCTTTTTACGCAAACGTAGTACAAATACTTCAATTACGTTTGAATCAAGGTCGAAATCTTGGTCGTAAATGTGCTCAGTCAGTTCTGATTTAGAAATTACTTTTTGCGGATTTACCATTAAGTATTCAAGTACTTTATATTCGTAAGCTGTCAGGCTAAGTTCTTTGTCATCAACCCATACTTGTTGTGAACGTGTATGGATTTTAATTGGACCTGCAGTCATTTCTGGATTTGCTTTACCAGCACTGCGACGAATTAATGCATTACAACGGGCAATAAGCTCTTCAACATGAAATGGCTTAGTAAGGTAGTCATCGGCACCTGCATCTAAACCTTCTACTTTATCTTGCCAGCGATCGCGCGCGGTTAAGATTAAAATAGGGATTGTAATGCCTTGTGCTCGTGCTTTATTAATTAGCTCAATACCGTCTATTTTAGGTAAACCTAAATCAACTACGGCCATATCAAGCGGGTATTCTGTAATGTGGAAAAGACCTGCTTCACCATCGTGGCATAAATCCACGCTGTAACGTTCTTTTTCTAAGGCATTACGTAGGTTATCTGCTAAATGTAAATCGTCTTCTATAACTAAAATTCGCATTTTTAATCCTTTTTCACTTCGCCGGTTTTTTTATTAATATGTAAATCAACGACGTGGCCGTCAGATTTGAGTATTCGTACGGTATAAAAATCTGTTTTTTCGGTAATTTTTAAGGTCTTACCGCCAATTGTTTTCTTTGCGAGTATTACGGCTTTCTTTTTGTCCACCTCAGCATGAGATGCTTGGGTGGCGGTTGCTGCTTGACTAAAGTTAGCTAAGCTAACACAAGCAATAAAACCGAGGCTTAATAATACGCGCATAATGGAAAACTCCTAGACCAGACTCACTTAGTTTAATTAACTAAGTTACTAAAATTCAAGTAAAAACGGTAAATTCGTTTTTATCCTGATAATTTTAATTAAAAACCTGTGAACAAACCCTGAATTACAGTGCAACGCACGCTCTAGGGTTTAATACTTTTTAAGCAGGAAATACCTTTTTAAAAGGTTTAACAATTGTATTTTCATAGATGCCAGCGGCAACGTAAGGGTCTGCTGCTGCCCACTCTCGAGCTGCTTCAATTGATTCAAATTCAGCAACCACTAATGAACCGGTAAAACCTGCTTCTTGAGGATCTTCACTATCGACTGCCGGTAATGGACCGGCGGTAAGTAGACGGTTTTGTGAATCAAGCTCACTAAGGCGTGCTAAATGTGCCGGGCGTGCTGCTTTTCTAAGCTCTAAGCTGTTTTCAACGTCTGTTGAGTGAATCATGTACAACATAAGGAATCTCATAAAAATTGTTAAATTTGATTAACGCAATACTACCACAGCGTTGAAAATTGGTGAATTAAAAGCGTATTTACACAGGTTTACACTTCGATTTTATTTTTAAGCTGTAATTGCTTGAAAATCTCTGTGTAACACTGGTAGAGTCGCTGAAATATACAAAATAATAAAAAGGTTTTATGCATGAGCGAAAATAGAGAACGATTTAGTTCCCGCCTTGGATTCATAATGGCAGCGGCCGGTTCAGCTGTTGGTATTGGTAATTTAGTTGGTTTTCCGGTTTCTGCTACTAAAAATGGTGGTGGCGCATTCTTATTAATTTACGCTTTATTTGTCATATTCATTTGTTTACCAGTCATGATGGCTGAAATGGCAATGGGTCGTAACGCTCAAAAAGATCCACTTGGTTCGTACAAACTATTATCTAATAACGATAAAAAATGGAAGTTAGCTGGGTTTTTTGCGGTGCTTACACCATTTATGATTGCTGTATTTTATATGGTGATTACGGTTTGGATCTTTGGTTATTTAACGCAAACAGGCCTCGGTAATTTAGATTTACTTGCAGATCCTGGCCACTTTGGTGTTTTTATTAATAGTTACACTGTGTTTGGTTATATGGCTGTTGTGGTTATTATGGTGAACTTAATTTTGTTAGGTGGTGTTAAACAAGGCATAGAAAAAGCCGCCAAATTTTTAATGCCCGCTTTATTAGTTATGCTACTAGCTCTAGTTACTTATGTATTAACGCTTGATAACGCAATGGCCGGTGTTAAATACTATATTATTCCTGATTTTTCTAAAATGAATGCAAGTGTCTTAAATGGCGCATTAAGCCAAGCGTTTTTCTCGCTATCTTTGGGCATGGGTATCTTAATGACTTACGCATCGTATATTTCTAAAAAGGATGACATTGTCAGTAGCGCTAAAATGGTTGCTATTACTGACTCACTCGTTGCGTTTGTAGCGGGGCTAATGGTGTTGCCAGCGATATTTAGCTTTGACCCAAATACAGACCCATCAGCACTTTCTGATTCGTCCGTATCAATGATTTTTGTATACCTACCTAAAATATTATTAGCACTGCAAAATGATATTGGCTATGTAGGTGCGTCTATTGTTGCGTTCTCATTCTTTTTATTGGTATTTTTTGCAGCGATTACTTCACTTGTTTCAATAGTGGAGGTACCGACAGCAACACTAAGCGACCGTAAAGGTATTAGCCGTAAAAAAGCACTGGGCATCCTTACACTTTCAACCGGTGTACTTACTATTTTATGTACAATGTCGTTTGGTATGATTGACAGCCTTACATCTTTCACCAGTTATGGCGGCGTTAGTAAGAGCTTTTTTGATATTATTGTTGATGTATTTTACGACACAATTTTACCGCTTAATGGCTTAATGGTGTGTTTGTTTGTAATGTACCGCTGGAAAAAAGCACGCTTAACACAAGAGCTAAGCTTAGGTTCGCCTAATTATGCGGGAAGCTTGATGGAAAAGTACGTTAACTTTTCACTTTCAACGTTTATTCCTGTCATTCTAGCTGTAATATTTATAAATACAGTGGCGACTAAGTTTTTTGATTTAAAAATATTTGGTTTTTAATAGGCCTCTTTAAAAGCTTATTGAATAATATAATGCCGCTCAGTTAAGCTTAGCGGCATTTTTTATAGGCGTTTTTTACAGGTATCTGGTCTAACTATTATACCAACCTGCATAAATCTTTGATCAATTTAACGAATTAAATTGCACTATAACGTCGTTAAAAATTTTTTATTTAGAACAACTAGATACAAAAATCTTTGCCTAGTTCTAGCGTAATTTTCTTAACGTTAAATAGACCCCATATATAAGCAGATTGGTATTAAAGGGATTTAAAATGAATAAAATTATTATTGGGTTTGCTTTTGCTATTTCATCATTTGGCGCATTTGCACAAAGTACTGATGATTGGCCAGAAGGCGGTGCAATGCACACGGGCAATACTTATAATTTAGAGGGCAATAGATACAAAACTAAAATCAGTAAAATGATGGATGAGATCTACCCGCAACTAACTGATGATTACCAAGTAGATGCAGTTAAAGCGCAAATAAAAGCATGGGAGCAGTATATAGATGCTACATGTAACGTTGTTGGCATAGCAACGGGTGCCGGTGGCTCTTGGCCCTCAACGTATAGTGTTAAATGCGAAAGAAGCCTAAGTTATGATAGATACTTTGCGACTAAAAACGCGCTGAAGTGCGTTAATAGATTAAGTAAGGAAGAGTTTGTAGGGCGTAGCGAAAAGTTAAATTGTTTAATTCAAACATTAAATATAAAAATATTTTAAGGTTTGCAGCAGCGCTACAGCTAAATTATACAGTTAGCTGTAGCATTTTAGGCTTTATAGCAACTCAATACTTACTGTTGCGCCTTTTTCGATATTGCCGCTTTGCGCTGGCACTACAATTAAACAGTTAGCTTTACTAAGCGACGAAAGTACACCCGAGCCCTGTTTATTAAACGGGGCAACTACCAAGTCACCTTGTTCGCTAATTGTTGCAGTACCGCGCTGAAAGTCAGCTCTGCCAGGGCGCTTTTTAATGACGGATGTAGTAACAGCGTTAAAGCGCATTTTAGGGTTTACGTCACCAAGACCCGACAGCTTTTGCAGTGCTGGCTCTACTAACTGATTAAACGTAACAGCAGCCGACACAGGGTTACCTGGCAAGCCAAAAAAGTAACTGTTACTTAATTTACCAAAGGCAAAAGGTTTGCCTGGTTTCATGGCTATTTTCCAAAAGTGGATATTGCCAATTTCGTTGAGCACTTCTTTGGTAAAGTCGGCTTCACCAACCGATACACCGCCTGAGCTTATTACGGCATCGGCAAGTTCGTTCGCTTTTAAAAATGCATTAGTGATGAGTTCTTTGTCATCAGGGATTATTCCTAAATCAAGCACGTCTATATTTTTTTGTTGCAGCGCACTAATAATAACAGCGCGGTTGCTTTCAAAAATAGCGCCTTGCTTAAGAGGGTGACCAGGTTCTATTAGCTCATCGCCTGTAGAAAGCACGGCTATTTTTAAGGTTCTTACCACGTCTATATTGGCAATTCCTAAAGATGCCAGTAATCCCACATCAACGGCTTTTAATTTATCGCCTGCTTTTAAAATAACGTCGTCTATAGCAATATCTTCGCCAGCAAAACGCACGTTTTCATTTAGCTCAGGTTGCGCAGTAAACGTAATTTTATCGCCATCAACCGAGGCGTTTTCTTGCATTACAACGCCGTTAGCGCCAGGTGTAATGGCGGCGCCGGTCATTATTCTTACGCATTGCCCTGGGGTAAGTGTTCCTTCAAAAACTTGACCTGCAAACACGCTGCCTACTTGTGTGTAGGTTAAGCTTTTATCTGAAATACACAGCGCATAGCCATCCATTGCTGAGTTGTTATGAGCGGGTACGTTTATAGTTGACTTAACATCGCTTGCTAAAACGCGATCAACACTTTGCATTATAGAAATGGTTTCAACGTCTTTAACAGGCGTTATTGTGCCAAGTATATTTTGTATTGCAGTTTCAATTGGTAATAAACCGGGTGCATTGCAAACATCGTTCATATATATTGCTTACTTAAATCATTTTATTTTGAAACAATACTTATAATGTCAAAGCTTTACAATACATGGTTGGGTTATTTTTTGTGTGTGATATGCATGCTTTCGTGCAGCGTAAACGCAAAAGAAACGCTGCATGTAGCCGTAGCGAGTAATTTTAAAACTGTATTGGAAACCCTACTAAAAAAATCCCCATTACCTAATGTTGACGTGAAAATATCAGCCGCTTCTAGCGGTGTTTTATATTCGCAAATAGTGCATGGCGCGCCATTTGATGTGTTTTTATCGGCCGACGATTTTCGCCCGCAATCGCTTATTAAAGAAGGTTATGCCGAGCAAAGTAGTTTGATCACTTACGCGTTAGGCGAACTTGCTTTGTGGCAACCCAAAGCTGAAAAAGTAAATGATAAAGTAGCCATTGCTAATCCGCGTTTTTCACCATACGGACGTGCCTCAGAGCACTACGCGAATAACCATTTTAAAAAACCAATAAATTATGTGTACGGGAATAATATTACGCATGCGTTTCAGTTTGTGCAAAGTGGTAATGTAGGAGTAGGGCTGGTGGCTGTTTCATCCCTAAAGGCGGCTTACCGTAACACGCAAGATCAAAAATATTTAGATTATACCGTGCTGCCTACCAATCAATATCCCGATATAATTCAACAAGGCGTTATTATTAGCTCGACTAAAAAACATGCTAGCGCTAAGCAACTTATGCAATTTTTAATGGCAGAAGCTACGCAGCAGCAGTTAATTGAATTAGGTTACAGAATAAAGGACAACAATGCTTCAAAGTGATTTAACCGCGCTGTGGTTAACTATAAAACTTGCCTTTATAACCGCAGTACTTCTTCTTATTTTTTGTATTCCTCTGGCTTACAAGCTCGCTAGCTATAACGGTAAATTTAAACCATTTTTAGAGGCATTAATTGCAATGCCTTTAGTGCTACCGCCTACGTTGTTAGGGTTTTATTTACTTGTTTTGTTTTCGCCTGATCACGCTTTTGGGCAGTTTTGGTTTTGGCTAACGGGTACGCAGCTTGCGTTTAGTTTTCAGGGCGTGGTTATTGGCTCGCTGTTTTATTCGCTGCCTTTTGTAATGCAGCCGCTTGTGGCTGGGTTTAAGCATATTAATCAAACCTATAACGAAGCTGCCATTGCGCTTGGATTAAGCCCATTTAAACGCTTTGTGCATTTAATTATTCCGCTTTTAAAACCCAGTATTGGTAGCGCATTTGCTTTAGGCTTTGCGCATACATTGGGTGAATTTGGTTTGGTATTAATGATTGGCGGTAATATTCAGGGGCAAACACAGGTGGTGTCTATTGCGCTTTATGACCATGTTGAATCGTTAAATTATACGGCGGCGCATCAGCTTTCACTTATTTTACTGGCTATTTCGTTTGCCTGTTTAGTGCTGTTATTTAAGTTTAATAAAAGCATTGTAGGGGTTAAGCAATAACATGATTAAGTTAAGCCTTTTTAAAGCACTCAATAATTTTGATTTAGATATAAACCTTGAGCTTGAGTCGTTTAATGTATTGGGTGTTTACGGTCCTTCAGGCTCCGGTAAGTCAACATTACTGCGTTGTATTAGTGGTTTAGAGCCTGCAAAAAGTGTTCATATTAATAATCAGCCAGTGCATGAGTTGCCAAGTGATAAACGCGGTATAACGCTTCAGTTGCAATCGTGCCCGTTGTTTCCTCATTTAGATGTGGCAGGTAATTTAGCGTTTACACAAAAACACTGCGGGAATAAGCAAACCAGCTTAACGCTTCAATACGTTGTTAAAACACTTGAATTACAAGACTTACTAAATCGTGATGTACAAAGCTTATCGGGCGGCGAGCGCCAGCGTGTAGTATTTGCGCGCACTTTGCTTGCCGGTCAAAAATTTATAATGCTCGATGAGCCTTTTAGTGCGCTTGATTGGTCATTGCGTTTTAAAACGCTCACTAAACTCAATGAGTTAGCCGTTAAGTTTAATATTAAATTTATAATAGTAAGTCACTCATTAAAAGAGCTGCTATTTTGCTGCGATATCCTTATTCAGCTTGATAAAGGTAAGGTGATAAACCAAGGTGCAAGTGCACACGTTGCAAAAGCTATTTATGCAAACGATAGGCAAACACCGCTGAGCTTAATTAATTACGATGTGGTCAAATTTGATGAAGACTACGGGCTATATCAACTGCAATTACAGCAAAGTGAGCAGCCGCTTTTTGTGCTCCCTGCACTTGTCGATAACAGTAATAAGCTAATTATAGAAAGTGAGCAGATGTCGTTTAGTGCGTTAAAGCCTGAGCAAACAACGCACAGTAATGTTTTAAGGTCGGTATTAACTCAGGCTGAGCTTATTAATAATAAGTGGCAGTTAACGCTTAATGTAGATGGGCAAACTTTGTATTGCTTGGTTTCAAGACGAGTGTGGGACAAAAACAACTTTAAAGTTGGCGATGTGCTTTATACAACAATCAGTAATCTAGAATAACTAAATGCTGCACACCGCACATTGACTGTTTTTAGCTATTTTAAAACGATTAAACTCCATGCTTAAACCATCCACCAGCAATAAGTGTTTGTCTAAGCCACTTGGCAAACCAGCAAGCATTTTTAGTGCTTCAGTAGCCTGAATACTGCCTATTAGCCCCACAATAGGAGAGAGCACACCGGATTCAGAGCAGCTTTGTGTTTGTTCACTAAAAAATTGCGATAAACAACCATAACAGTGGCTGTTTCCATCCATATTAAAACACGCGACTTGTCCTTCCATTCGTATTGCAGAGCCTGACACTAGCGGAACTTTAGCTTTAAAACAGGCGCTATTAAGTGCATTACGCGTTGCTAGGTTATCTGAGCAATCAATTACTATATCAATGTTATTAAATAGCTGCTCTGTAGAGGTATTTGCATCAAAAAATGCCTCAATAGTATTTATGTTTATTTCACTATTAAGCGCGTTAAGCTGTTTTTTTGCAACACTGCATTTTGAGCTACCAATGTCGCTTTCTTTATACAGTATTTGCCTTTGCAGGTTGGTCACGTCTATTTCATCGTTATCAATTAAGGTAAGCGTGCCAACGCCAGATGCCGCTAAGTATTGACCTACCGCGCAACCAAGCCCACCCACACCAATAATTAAAGCATGCGATTGCCATAGTTTCTCTTGTCCGTCTATATCAAGCTGCGGCAGCATAATATGCCGAGAATAGCGTAGTTGCTGTTGGTAAGTTAACGGTGCTTTTTGCATTTTTAAACATCTCATACTTTTTTTGAACAATACCAATTTGTTAAATCCTAGAGCAAGTAGTAACGCTTTTTATTTGCACTGTAACAGCCCTTACCCCCTCACTCATATAGTGCAACTATAACGCATTAAAATAATAAATACATATAACCAGCTGAAATATATAGTTTTTAATTAGTGGCTCAGTAATTGCTATGTTTGGTTAACTAAAATTTAACAAAGTTTGAGCTACTACTCATATAAAAGAGTGGGGCATTTATAAAACAATAATACGTTTACGAGGAAATAAACATGCAACCGAGTTCTGGATTTAACTTAATATCCTTTAAAGGAAAAATGAAAGTATTACATCTGAGTTGGATGGTCTTTTTTGTGTCATTTTTTGTATGGTTTAACCATGCTCCTTTATTAGGTGCAATTGCGGGCTCGCTTGGTATTACCATGGCACAAGTTAAAACATTACTAATTTTAAATGTAGCGTTAACTATTCCTGCCCGTGTTGTGGTGGGTATGCTGACCGATAAATTTGGTCCCCGGATTGTTTATGCCGCGCTACTTATTACCTGTAGTATTCCGTGTTTTATGTTTGCTATGGCAACCACATTTGAACAAGCCGCTATAGCGCGTTTTGCGCTAGGCTTTATTGGTGCTGGCTTTGTTGTGGGCATTCGTATGGTGAGTGAATGGTTTCCTGCTAACGAGCTGGGCATAGCAGAAGGTATTTATGGCGGCTGGGGTAACTTTGGTTCAGCAGCAGCGGCTATGTTATTGCCAATTATTGCACTTATGTTTGGTGGCGAAGATGGTTGGCGTTACGCAGTAGGTTTAACGGGTGTATTAAGCGTTATATTTGGTATTATTTGGTACTTAAATGTAACCGATACACCAAAAGGCGGTACATACTTTAAGCCTAAAAAAGTAGGCGCAATGGAAGTAACCAGTAAAGGCGACTTTGTATTACTTCTTATTATGAAAATCCCTATGTATGGTGCACTAGCATTACTTACTTGGAAGCTTTCACCAACCGGTGCTAACCTAATTTCGGCTAACTTTGTACTTGCCGTGTATGCTTTTTTAGTTCTGCTTTATATTTACGAAGTGTATAAAACCTTTGACGTAAATGGTCATATTTTTAAAGAGCCTGTACCTGAGTCTCATCGTTATGAATTTAAGCAAGTGGCTGTTTTAAATATTTTATATTTTACAACTTTTGGTTCTGAGCTTGCAGTTGTATCTATGTTACCGCTATTTTTTATGGATGTGTTTGCGCTTGATATGGTGTACGCGGGTATTTTAGCCTCAGCTTATGCATTTATGAACTTAGCATCTCGCCCAGGTGGCGGTTGGATTTCAGATAAATTAGGTCGCCGTATTACCCTTATTGTACTTACAACGGGTCTTGCTGTTGGTTATTTTGTAATGGGCTTGGTTGATGCATCTTGGCCTTTATGGCTTGCAGTTGTTGCGGCTATGGCGTGTTCGTTCTTTGTGCAAGCTGGTGAAGGCGCTGTATTTGCCGCAGTACCGCTAATTAAGCGTCGTTTAACTGGGCAAATAGCTGGAATGACAGGTGCTTACGGTAATGTAGGTGCAGTAGTGTACTTAACGGCATTGTCACTTGTTGATTATCAAACTTTCTTTTTCATTATTGCGGGTAGTGCATTACTTGGTCTAGCTGCACTGTTTTTTATGAGAGAACCAGATGGCCATATTACCGAAGTAAATGAAGACGGCACCGTTGAACTTATTTCAGTGACTTAAGGCATTATTGACTATGTTTGATGAAACACTCCACGCTAAATCGCTAAAAAATGAACTCAACGTTTCATTTGGCGGGCACAGTGCTAAAGGGTTAAAAGCAGAAAACCAAGATGCGTTTGCAGCTCTCAATACCAAAGCGCAAGAAAAAGAGTCTAAAGGCGTTATTGCCTGCTTAGCCGATGGGTGTTCATCAGCAAAAAATGCTAAACAAGCGTCTCAACTTTCGGTTACTCATTTTATAAATGAGTATTTAAATACCCCCGAAAGTTGGGCGGTTAAAAAGTCAGTGTCGAAGGTGTTAGCAAGTTTAAATCAGTGGCTTTATTCGCAATCGGTTAATTACAATCACTTAGGTCAGCGTCAAGCCGATTGGATGACGACTTTTACAGCACTTATTTTAAAGTCGGCAACGGGTTATATATTCCACTTAGGTGATACGCGTATTACTCGCTTGCGAGGAAATAAAATAGAGGCAATAACACGGGATCACAAAGTAAACGATACGCTAACGCGTGCTCTTGGCGCGCAACTTCATCAAGAAATAGATGTATACGAGGTTGACCTAAAAGCAGACGATATTTATATATTAACCTGCGATGGCGTACACGATGTGCTCCCAAGTAGTGATATAGCTAAATTAATTAACGAGTACACTAATTTAGAAAATGCAGCTAAAGCAATTACCGAACTTGCATTAGCACGAGGCAGTGACGACAACGTAAGTTGTTTACTGGTAAAAGTAGAAAATATTGCCGAGCAAAAGTTAGATGAACTTTACCATTCGCTAACACGACGAAAAATTCCACCTGCGCTTAATGTTGGGCAAAAAATTGATGATTACACGGTTATTCGTAAATTACATGCCAGTAGTCGCTCGCACATTTATTTAGTGCAACAAGCGCCCGATATACCGCCAGTGGTTTTAAAAGCACCTTCGGTTAATTTTGAAGACGATGTGCACTACCTTCAAGGCTTTATAAGAGAAGGCTGGGTAGGGCAACGCATAAACCATTTAAACGTGATGAAAGTGCTAAGTACGCAATCGCAGAGTCGTTTTTTGTATCATATTTGTGAGTACATGGACGGGCAAACACTCAGTGATTGGAAGCACGACGTGCCGCACCCAGAAATAACCCAAGTACGCAGTATTATTGAACAAATAGTACATGCACTAAGGGCGTTTCAGCGACTCGATATGGTACATCGTGATTTAAAACTCGATAATGTAATGATAGATGCGCACGGTAAAGTAACGCTAATAGATTACGGCACAGTAAGTGTTGCGGCCATGGACGAGTCGGTTAAACAAATTGCGGATGATTGCCCGCAAGGCACTGCCGACTACACCGCACCCGAAACACTTATTACTATGCACGCCGATTTTAAAAGTGATTTGTTTTCACTTGGCGTGATTGCATATGAGTTATTGTGCTCAAAATTGCCTTATAAACCACTGCCACTTAACCACGTAGCGCCAAAAGATTACAGCCATTGGCATTACACAAGTATTCGTAAATACAGAGCCGATATTCCGTTTTGGTTAGATCAAGCCCTTATGAAGGCGCTTGCCCCTAAACCTGAGCTCAGATACCAAGCTTTTTCTGAGTTTATAAACGATATCAACAAACCTAATCCTTATTTAGAAAGTACCGCTAATAAAAGTTCAATAATGAAACGCGATCCAGTTATGGTGTGGAAATGTATTTCGCTGTGTTTATTTATTGCTTTGGTATGTGTATTAATAATTAAAACTTAGAGAACCAAAATGCTTAATTACAAGAACAACTTACCTATTATTTTTATACTGGGTTGCTTCACTGCGCCTTTAATAAGCCAAGCTGCGCAAACTGATCTTGATTTTAGACTGCGCTTTGAAAGCGTTGATCAAGAAAATGCTCTAAAAGATGCAAGCGGCTTAACACTTAGAACCCGCTTAACGCATCAAACAGACGAGGTGAATGGTTTTTCAGCACTTATTGAAGTAGAAGACACTCGCAGCCTATTGGGCGTAGATGATTACAACAATACAGTGGGGAAAAACACTAATTATTCTGTTATTGCAGACCCAGAAAACACTGAGATAGACCAAGGCTTTGTTAAATATGCCCGCGATGGTCTATCGCTAAAAGTAGGGCGCCAAATAATAGCTCTTGATGGGCAGCGTTTTGTTGGGCACGTAGGTTGGCGCCAAGACAGACAAACCTTTGATGCCGCGACCATTAATTACGCATTTAATAACATAAATTTACAGTACAGTTATTTAAATAAGCGTAACCGCATATTTGCTGACGATAAAGACATTAAATCGTCCGATCATTTAATTAATGCAAGCTTTAAAACAGACTACGGTAAAGTGGTTTTATACAGTTACTTATTAAGTGACGATGCACTACAAGACGACAGTTTAGATACTTATGGCGTTTCTTTTAACGGTAATAAAACCCTAAACGACATAAAATTTTATTACAAAGCGGAGTATGCAACGCAGTCTGCTTCAACAAGCGTGAGTGATTTTGATGCCGATTACTATGCACTTGAAGGCGCTGTCGATTTAAATGGGTTGGGCATAAAAACAGTAACATTAAAAGTTGGCATAGAGTCACTTGGCTCTGATAATGGCGATTACGGGTTTGCAACACCGCTTGCCACGTTACATAAATTTAATGGTTGGACAGATACGTTTTTAAATACACCCACACAAGGTTTGAACGACACTTACATAAGCTTAAACGGTAAAGCGTTTGAAGGAAAATGGCTGGTGGCTTATCACAGTTTTGATGCTAATGAGCAATCAAATGGGGTTGACGATTTAGGCAGTGAACTAAACGTACAATACGTTAAACCTATTAATAAACAATACGCAGTAGGTGTTAAGTATGCTGATTACTCAGCGGGCGATACTGCTGCTAATAAAGTCGATACTCAAAAATTGTGGGTATGGATGAGCGCTAAATTTTAACCCTCTCTATCTTCTAATATTCACTTGTAATTTATAGCGACACACGATGGTGCAATTGCACCATCTTGTGGGACTTTATGCTTTTCACCTCTGCACCAATGTAGGCAACTTGCTGATTTTAAATGCTTATATATTTGGCTTACATATTGCTACAACAAACCTATAACAAATTATTCGATTTCAATTTTAGTCAATTACTAAAATAGGTATCACTTTAAGGTGGGTGAATGTTAAGCAAGCAGCGTGTTGTAGTGGTAGGAAACGGAATGGTCGGGCACCATTTTGTGCAGCAGCTAGTTTCTCAAAATCAAGCTGATGAGCAATTTGAAATTACGGTACTTAGCGGTGAAGACCGTTTAGCGTATGACCGTGTACAACTATCCTCTTTTTTTAAAGGCAAAACCGCAGACGACCTCGCACTTACATGTAATAAAACCTATGACGATTGGCAAGTACGCTTTCATACTCATTCTAAAGTGGTTGATATAAATCGTGATACGCAAACTGTAACGACCGCTAAAGGGGAATTGTTTGAATACGACAAACTTGTGCTTGCTACAGGTTCATTCCCATTTGTACCGCCTATACCGGGTAAAGATCGCGAGCATTGCCTTGTTTATCGCACCATTAACGATTTACACGCAATAAAAAATTCAGCCCACGGCAGCAAAGTAGGCGTGGTAATTGGTGGCGGTTTACTGGGGCTTGAAGCTGCAAACGCATTAAAGCAATTGGGTTTACATACTCACGTAATAGAATTTGCACCGCAACTTATGGGTGTACAAGTTGATGCTGGTGGCGGTCGGTTACTAAAAAACAAAATTACGGATTTGGGCGTTACTGTACATACAGCGGTAGCAACTGAGGAAATAGTAGAAGGCGAAAGTTGCCGTTATAAAATGTGTTTTAAAGGTGGCAAAACCCTTGAAACAGACATGATTGTATTTTCGGCGGGTATTCGCCCTTATGATAATTTAGCCCGCGAGTTTAATTTAGAGTTAGGCGAGCGCGGCGGTATTGTAATTAATAACCACTGCCAAACGAGTGATAAAAACATATACGCTATTGGTGAATGTGCACTGTGGAATAATTTTATTTTTGGCTTAGTGGCACCCGGTTACGCCATGGCTAAAATAGCAGTTGGGCATATTTTACAAGATACGCAGCAAGGTACTTTGCAAAGTACTGGCTTAGACAATAAAGCCGATGAATTTAATGGTGCCGATATGAGCACCAAGCTTAAATTAATGGGTGTTGAAGTAGGCTCTATTGGCGATGCACATGCACGCAGCGAAGGCGCAATAAGCTATTACTTTGAAGACCAAGCCAATGGTATTTATAAAAAAATAGTCACTAACTCACAAAGTAATAAGCTGATTGGCGCGGTACTTGTTGGCGATACCAGCGATTACGACAATTTGCTGCAATATCATTTAAACGACATTCAACTTACCACCGCTCCCGAAGCGCTCATTATGCCCCTTGCCGGCGACATAGCAGAGCTAAGCGCCGATGACTTGCCTGATGACGCCATTATTTGCGCTTGTCATAAAGTAACTAAACACACCATTGAACAAACAGTCGCTAAAGGCTGCATAGATTTGGCAAGTGTGCAGCAAAGCACCAAAGCCAGTACAGGCTGTGGAGGGTGTGAAAAGCTCGTTCAAAATGTAATAAACAGCGCGCTCGCTAAGGCAAGTAACACTATTAACGTAGTTACCCTTAATGAGCCTGTAAAACAGCCTGCATAAATTAAAGCACACTAAAAGAGAGCAGTATGACAACCGCAAACACGTCACCAACTATAAATAAAACCAGTTTAAAACAAACAACATGTGCTTACTGTGGTGTAGGGTGCGGTGTTGATATTTCACTTTTTAATAATGTGCCAACCAAGCTTGAAGGCATGCGAGAGCATCCCGCAAACTTTGGTCGTTTATGTGTAAAAGGCACCCATTTGCTCGACACAACGGGCAGTGATAATCGCTTAACGTCGCCCCTTATTAATAACCAAGCCGTTACGTGGGATGAAGCCACCGACAATGTTGCCAATAAATTTAACGACATAATACAAAAGCACGGACCCGATGCTGTGGCTTTTTATGTATCGGGGCAGTTACTTACTGAGGATTACTACATCGCGAATAAATTAATGAAAGGCTACATAGGCTCAGGCAATATTGATACAAATTCGCGCCTGTGTATGTCATCTGCTGTGGCAGGTTACAAACGCGCTTTTGGTGAAGACGTAGTGCCGTGTACCTACGAGGATTTAGAGCAAACTGAGCTGCTTATTTTAATTGGCTCTAATGCCGCATGGACTCACCCGGTTTTGTATCAGCGAATGGAGCGTGCAAAGCAGCTTAACCCAAATATGAAAGTGGTGGTTATTGATCCGCGCAAAACCGACACCGCTGAGCTTGCCGACACATTTTTGAATATAAAACCAGGCAGTGACGCTGCGCTTTATAACGGTTTGCTTAATTATTTAAATGAGCATAACCACCTCGATACGCAATTTATTGATCAGCACACAAACGGCTTTGAAAGCGCACTGCAGGAGGCACAAAAGTGGAGCTGCCAGGCAGTTAGCGACTTTTGCGATATAGCAATTGAGCAAGTCACTGAGTTTTACGCGCTATTTGCTAACAGCCCAAGTGCGATTAGCTTTTATTCAATGGGTATAAATCAGTCAAGTTCGGGTGTAGATAAATGCAACGCCATTATTAATGCGCATTTAGCCTCAGGTAAATTACTTAAGCCAGGCAGTGGTCCGTTTTCAATTACTGGGCAACCCAATGCGATGGGCGGGCGCGAAGTAGGTGGTTTGGCTAATCAGTTAGCGGCGCATTTAGATATTGAAAACGAAGCACATCAATCACTTGTGCAACGTTTTTGGCTTGCGCCAACTATTGCTAAAAAAGCAGGCAGCAATGCCATCGATATGTTTGATGAAATAGCCGCAGGCAAAATAAAAGCAGTGTGGATAATGGCAACAAACCCAATGGTAAGTTTGCCTAATAACGCCGCTATTAAAAAGGCATTAGAGACCTGCGAGCTGGTGGTTGTATCTGACTGTATTGCAAAAAGTGATACGTTAAAATTTGCCGATGTTGCTTTTCCATCAACCGGATGGGGCGAAAAAAACGGCACAGTAACCAACTCAGAGCGCAGAATATCAAGGCAGCGCCCGTTAGTAGCGCCTTATTCGGGAGCTAAAAACGATTGGCAAATTATGTGTGAAGTCGCTAAAAAAATGGGCTTTGAAGGGTTTGATTTCACAGATCCAAGTGGCATTTTTGAAGAATGGGCACAATTAACCGACTTTGAAAATAACGACAGCCGATTATTAAACCTCTCTGGTTTAGTTGGGCTCACAAAAAGCCAGTACGATAACTTAAAACCCATAATGTGGCCTGTTGTTAAAAACGAGCCTTATAAAAATGGTCAGGTTTTTACAAATAACCAATTTAGCACCGCTGATAAAAAAGCGCGTTTTATACCTATAACGCCGCAATTACCGGTGCAAAAAACATCAAATGATTATCCGTTTGTAATGAACTCAGGGCGTATACGCGACCAATGGCATACCATGAGCCGCACGGGTAAAAGCACTGCGCTTTCATCGCATATTACACGCCCTTATATTGAAATTAATCCGCTTGATGCCAGTAAATTAGCAATTAAACAAAACGATTTAATAAGTGCAATTGCCCTAACTGGGCAGGTTACCGCGCATGCAAAAGTAACCGATGCCGTGCGCAAAGGTGAATGCTTTATGCCTATTCATTGGAATAAGCAATTTGCGTCATCAGCAACAGTAAGTGGGTTGTATCAATCGGTAGTTGACCCTCTATCTGGTCAGGCTGAGTGCAAACACGGTGCTGTTAATATAGTTAAAGCACCCTTTGTGCAATATATGCAGCTGTTTACTAAAAACGAACTTGTTATAAACAGTGATTTTTGGCTCAAAGTTAATGCTAGTAATTGCTTTAATTACCAATTGGCGCTTAATGAGCCACAAAGTGATTTACTGTATTACTGCCAAACCTTAACCGGTTTGCAAGGTCAGTGGTCGGCTATGAATACGGCAAAAGCCATGCATGTGCAGTGTATTCAAAACGATCAATTAGCGTTTGTTGGTGTTATATCTAATGAGCAAAAAGAAATATCACTTGAGTGGATAAACCATTTATTTGCAGAGCCATCACTGACTTTTACACAGTTACAGTCTTTGCTTTATGCAACCCCCGATGAAGAATTTACCCAAGGTGCACAGGTGTGTAGCTGCTTTAAAATAAGAGAGTTGCCAATTATAAACGCCATTAAAAACGGTGCAAACACGGTAGAGCAATTAGGGTCAGAACTTAAATGTGGAACGAACTGCGGTTCGTGTAAAACGCAATTAAGCCAATTAATAAAACAACATTACAAAGCAGGTTCTAGCAGCATTGATGTTGTGGTTGAAATGTAAACAAACAAGGAAGCATATGCTTAATGATCAATTTGGTCGGCAGTTTAACTATTTGCGCCTCTCAATAACTGATGTATGTAATTTTAGTTGTAGTTATTGTTTACCAAACGGGTATCAGTGCGATACGCCGCGTAATTTTTTAAATAAAAACGAAATTAGCACGCTAGTAAATGCGTTTGCAGAGCTAGGTACTAAAAAAGTACGCATTACAGGTGGCGAACCGTGCTTGCGAAACGACGTAACCGATATTATAAAACTCTGTAAAAACACACCTGGCATAGAAAAAGTAGCCATTACTACCAACGGGTTTAATTTATTAAAGAAAATTGATGAATTTGCTGAGGCAGGGCTTGATGCGCTTAATGTCAGTATTGATAGCTTAAATCCGAGTATGTTTAAACTCATAACAGGGCACGACAAACTTAACCTTATTTTAAAAGGGATTGAACGCGCGGTAGATCTGGGCATAAAAGATATAAAAATAAATGCAGTGCTTGCCAAGCAGTTTAATAAAAACCAATTGAAGGATTTTTTAGCGTGGGTAAAACACCACAAAGTTACAGTGCGCTTTATAGAATTAATGGAAACCGGTGACGGCGCAACATTTTTTGAAGAAAACCACTTAAGTGGGCAAACGGTTAAAGCCCAATTACTCGACCAAGGTTGGTTACAAGTCGTTAGGGGGAAATTAAATGGACCCGCTGAGGAGTTTTGTCATCCTGATTACGATGGTCGTATTGGTTTAATAATGCCGTACAGTAAAGACTTTTGTAAAAGTTGTAATCGCTTAAGGGTGTCGGCGCTGGGTAAATTACACTTATGTTTATTTGCAGAGCAAGGTATAGATTTACGCGAACTACTCAACGAGGACGATACTGCAGCGACCGTAAAGGCAATTCGAGCCGCTATGGGCAATAAAGAAATAAGCCATGAGCTGGATAAACGCTTAACAGGTGCGACAACTCACTTAGCCATGTTAGGCGGCTAATATGGAAGCTAATATAAAATCTAATATGAAAGTTAAGCGAGATTTTACAGGCGTTGTGCTTGCTGGTGGTAAGTCATCAAGAATGGGCACAGACAAAGCCGATTTAGTTTTAAAAAATAAAACGCTATTACACAATGCGTGTGATTTATTAAAAGACGCAGGCGCTAAAAACATACTTATAAGTCGCAACGTTACAAATCCAGTCAAGTCATTGAACCATTATTCACCGAGCGATTATCCCTCAGAAAAGTACGTTAAAGATATATACCCAAATAGTGGACCCCTTGGCGGAATTTATTCCACATTAATAGCCACTGAGCACGACTTACTTATTACTGCGGTAGATATGCCTCTACTTACGAGTAGTTTGTTAAGCATAATTGTGCTGGCTTCTCAGTCAAATAACGTACAAAGTGTGAGCAATCAATTAAATCAGTCACAAATACATGCTTGGCACTTTGAAAATGAACCACTACCGCTGTATATTCGTAATACAAGCAGTGTAAAAAATCATTTAAAACACATACTCACAAACGCTAACAGTCATAAATCAATAAAACAGTTTACCCAAAGCATTGGTGTGCAAACGCTTTTATGTAATAAAGCGCACGCATTAATAAACACCAATACACCGGCGCAATTTAAAGCTGTAAATGAGCATTTTGACCAAAGCATTAATCAATTAAGAAGAACATTATGAGTCACACAACTGAGTCACAAATAGCATTAAACATTGCCGTAATGACGGTAAGCGATACACGCGATGCGATTACCGATACTTCTGGTCATTACTTAATTAAAGCGCTAACTGAAGCTGGTCATCACTTAGCTGATAAAGACATAGTTAAAGATGACGTTTACCAAATGCGTGCAGTGGCATCGCAGTGGATAGCCGATGACACCATTCATGCTATTTTAGTGACTGGCGGTACAGGTTTTACTGAGCGCGATTCAACACCAGAGGCATTTGCGCCGCTGTTTGATAAAAGCGTAGACGGTTTTGGTGAGCTATTTAGGCACATATCGTACGGCGAAATTGGTAACTCTACTATTCAATCTCGTGCATTGGCAGGACTTGCTAATAACACCGTTATTTTTTGTATGCCAGGCTCTACAGGCGCATGTAAAACTGCGTGGACAGGCATAATAAAAGATCAACTTAACTCAATGCATAAACCGTGTAACTTTGTACCGCACATTACCATTGGTAAAAAGTGTGAATCGCGTGAGCAATAGTATGTTGAGTCACGTTGACGAAAACGGCCAAGCGAATATGGTTGATGTATCGCTCAAAGGCGTAACCTTGCGCGATGCCTCAGCTGAAGCATTTATTAGCATGAGCAAGCTTGCCTTTGAACAAGTAATGCTTAATCAAAACAAAAAGGGTGATGTGTTAGGCGTGGCACGCATTGCAGGTATTCAAGGCGCTAAAAAATGCGCTGATTTAATTCCGCTTTGTCATCCGCTTGCACTTAGTAAAGTCGCTGTTGATTTTGAACTTGATGAAGCAAACAGCCAAATTAAAATAACCAGCTACTGCAAACTTGCAGGTAAAACGGGGGTTGAAATGGAAGCGTTAACAGCGGTATCTGTGGCTAGCCTTACTTTGTTTGATATGTGTAAAGCAGCCGACCCACTAATGGAAATTAGCGGCATGCGCGTTACTCAAAAAGCAGGGGGCAAAAATGGTAGTTGGCAACGCGATTAATCCAAACGATGCAATATCTAGCGCCGGGAAAGTAGAGTTATTGTTTTTTGGGCAACTAAAAGAGCGGTTAAAGTGCAGTAAATTAAGTCTTGAGATTACGCAGCCGCTTACTATTTCAGAGCTTAAATTAAAATTAGTGAGTCAATACCCGCACTGGCAACCGTGGCTGGAAGAGCGTGAGCTACTTGCAGCGCTTAACCAAACTATGTCATCAAGCGACGAAATAGTGAAAGCAGGGGATGAGCTTGCCTTTTTCCCGCCGGTTACAGGTGGCTAATGAGCATACATATTCAAGTACAAACCGATGATTTTAATGTAGGTGACGAGCACAATACGCTTTGTAGTAATAATAAAAACGATGGCGCTGTTGTCACCTTTACAGGTTTGGTAAGAGAGTTCAGCAGTGGCGATAATGTTATTGCACTTGAGCTTGAACACTACCCTGGTATGACCGAGCAACTGCTTCAATCTATTGCAGAGCAAGCTCAAACTCGCTGGCAACTGGCGCGAATATGCATTATTCACCGCGTTGGTTACTTAGCACTTGGCGAGCAAATTGTATTTGTAGGCGTAACGTCCCGCCATCGCCAAGCCGCGTTCGAAGGCGCACAATTTATAATGGATTATTTAAAAAACCACGCCACGTTTTGGAAAAAAGAGCACTTTAAAGACTCATCAAACTGGGTTGAGTTTAAACAAAGCGACAAACAAGCGCTGGGCAAGTGGCAAAAGTAGTTATAAATGTAATCTGTGAATAAAGATGCGTTCAAAATTTATCTCAAAAAGAGAGTCATTAGAGTCCGCTGCACTTTGGGTAGCGGCTCTATTAATTTTAGCTATTATGTTAGAGCTCATAACAGGCTGGTCTATAGGTGGAAAAAGCACTGCTGGTCACTCTATAAATATTGAGCCAGAACAGTTTTGGTTTGAAATAAAATTGCACTGCAGCTTAGTGTTATGGTTTATTTTTAGATCTTTTTTTACTTTTCCATTTTTTAGGGCGCAGTACAATAGCTTGCTTAGCTTCAGAGAATAACACAAAATCATATCAAATATTCTTTTTTATATACTTACTCCCATTTTTGTAGTGTTTTTAATTTTAACTTTATTATTTATTAGCGACTTATAAATATTGTTCAGTTTCTTATTAAGAACGAGTGATTAAATTTATACGCTCTTACTATTAGCCATTTTTTACAGCCGTTCTATATTTACTTTTTGCCTTAGTTGGAACGTTAAGCCTTACTCATTTTACAGTGAAGTGTTTTAGGGGCATTTACATATCGTGATTATTTTATTGTCGCTTATAGCACCCAAAATTCTAAATTTAAAACTAATAGAATATAGTCTTTGAAAAGATCAACACGCCCTAATGTTTTCTGTCTCTTTAGCAGTTATTTTAATAGTTTACTGAGTAAAACAGTAAACTATCTTACTCAATTAATTACTTCTTATGTTAGTAAATCAGGCATTAAATTGAGCCTGTTATGAATGGCATGATGGATGAAAGATAACTTAGTTCGCACCGCTTGAGTAAGTACAAATGGGTAGGCATCGGCAAGTCCCATGCTGCGATTTAGTGAATTTAGAATGATCGAAAATTCCATCCAAGTATCTAAAATAGCATCAATCGATGTTTGTGAATTAAAGTAATAAGCACTTTGTGGCAATCGAAGCTCGTCTGCTTCATCTAATTCAAACTCATTACCCGTTGTTGAGCCTGTAATTGAAAAGTTTTTGGCTGTTTCTAAAGTATCGATAATATGCATGTAATGCGCCCATGTTTCTGCCCAGTCTTCATAAGGGTGCATAGTAGCGTATTCACTAATAAAGGTTTCATGCCAGTTAGCTGGCGCGCCTTGCTTGTAATGAGTATCGAGCGCTTGCTGGTAATCTAATTCGTCATCACCAAAATATTGCTTACATAAAGCATGTTTTTTTGATGAATTTGCGATTAGTTGATCAAAATAATAATGACCGAGTTCATGGCGAAAATGGCCAAGTAAAGTACGGTAACGCTCGCCCATTGCTATTTTAGCTTGAGAGCGTGCTACGTCGTCTGCTTCAGCTAGGTTTATAGTGATATGCCCGCAATCGTGTCCTGTAAATACAACGTCTTGACCTATAATAGGGCTTACAAAGTGATCGCTTACGTTACGGTCTGCTATAAAATCGAAGCTTAATCCGCTTTCAGGTTCTTGAATCGTGGTATTTAAAGGGAGTGATAATGATTTTAATGTATACAAAGCGCGACGTTTTGCTGTCTCCATTTTTTTCCATAATGGAATATGTTCAACAATACTTAAATCAGGCACCGTTTCATTAAAGCGGCACGAAAAACACAGCACTTCGTCTTTATCGGCAACAGGTATAAATGTGTCTAAATTAACCATACCATTGCATACGTGATACTGAGCGTTGTTATCACATTTTTTATAAAAAACTTCAGGCGCTTCTGCTTTGTAAAATAACCCCGATTGCTCATCAATTTCATAGGGTTCAACTTGGTCGAACTCATCATCAATACCCACGGTTCTGCCGCAAGCCAAACAATGGCTGCTTTCAAAAAATAAAATAAGTTGATCTGTGCAATTACATTTAAATGTTTTCATATGTTACCGAATAAAAAAGAGACCGTATAAACCACTTTTACTTAGCGCTATGCTATTGGAGGATAGTGGTTAAATCCTTTTTAAAAGTTCAGACTTTTTAATATTAAATTCATCATCACTCAACGCATTAGAGTCGCGAAGTTGTGCTAACTTTTCAATAATTTGAAGTGTTTCGTCTACCGAGTATTGCCCCACAGTATTATTAGCCGGTGCTTCAACTTGGTTTGGTGTTGACGATGCAAAATTCGGCTGCGTTACTTGCTGAGTAAAATCTTTTTGTGGTTCTGGAGGCGTTGGCGTTTGCCCTGAAATTAATGGCAGGGTATTTACATTAATTGTCCCCCACTGACTGTTAAATGTAAGAGAGGTATTATTGCCTTGCTGTTGGCTTACACCACCAATATTATGATCTAACGTGTCGTATACGCTCACTTGCCCATTTAATTCAACGGCTAAGCGATTAGGGAATATAGCGTAACGAATATCATTTTGTGCACCACTGCTAAACGGGCTGCCTAGATTACCTGGCCACCACTGATTGCTACCAGGCGTTCCTGCAGGAATAACCGGAAATATTTGGTTATTGCTCAATATATTAGCAAGTTCGTTGCACAAGTTATCAACGGTTGATTTTAAGCCGTTGTTAAACATGTCGCCAACCATTGTCATTCCGCCGCGCATCCATTGACCAGAACCACCAAGCTCTGGGCAATTAAACTGTGCCATTGAGCAACCGCCGTTATTAACGCTAACTAACATGTGTATTACTGCATCGTGACTGAGGTTATAACGAGATGCTATACCATTAACTAAATTTTCACCGACATCTGTTAGCTTTTGCATAAGAGAATATCCTATTAGGTAGATTGGGTTGATTTAAAAAATCTTAAATACGCTAGGGCGTGTTGATTTTTGGGATTGAAATTTGTTCAATCTAGGGGCGATTTAATCGCGGCGCGAGGTTTGTAACCTAGTGGGCTAAGTAAAAACCGAGCAACAAAGAGTCAATCGTCCCTAGAAAGAACCCAGGGGCAGCGCATGTTTGGCATTTATGCTGCGTTATCGCCTATGTATGGGGAACAACCACACATCATAGACTCTGCCTTGCTTAAATACCAAACATACTGCTGCAAATTCAACCACCAAAGAACAACACGCCCTAGTGCTGCATTACCTTTAGCTTTGATGATAATGAAAAATTAACAGGTTAGTGAGATGTGCTGGTCTTTCAAATTGGACGAGTTCTGTTTTGTCTGAAATGAAAACACACCACTGCAAAGCTAATCTTTAAAGTAAGCATCTATGTATTAAAAGTTGCTTGTTTTATCTCATAGAGATTGTTAGTTTTGCTGTAACGTAAGCGGTTAAAAATCGATCTAGTATAGCACCGTTACTTACTTTAACAGCAGCTTTATCGTGAACTATTTCTTACTATTTAATAATTACTTTGAGTGATTTTTAAACTCTAAATAAATCCTTTTAATTATATCAGTTTAGCGGTATAAGTAACGCAGTGAGTATTTTAAAAAATCTAAATATATTTGTTTTATTTCAATATTTTAAATTAACAGGATTTAATTATAAGTTATTTTGAAGCACTATTTTGGTGCGTTTTCTGCACCATTAATAATCTAAAATCGATGGTCTAAATCACACTAAGTTTACTATTTATTGAATAGGTGTGTTTTTCCTATTAATTAGGTCAAAACCTTTATGCATAACGTTGCTTTGTGCAAGAGCCGCGAGTGGATGAACAGTACTACTTAAGCAAGTCTTTTGGTATAAAAATTGCACAAGTGAATTAGTCCAAATAATATTTTCAGCGTTATATTGTGGCCATACATTATTAAAGGGGAATTAATAGATGACAATTACAGTTGGGATTTCGCACCATACTCAGTATAAATACGACCGGTCAGTTAATATGGGGCCGCATATATTCCGATTACGTCCAGCGCCACATAGCCGTACAAAAATTAAAAGTTATTCTTTAAAAATAGTTCCAGAAGATCATTATATAAATTGGCAACAAGACCCTTTTGGTAATTACCAAGCGAGGGTGGTGTTTAACAAGCCAACTACCGAATTTAGTTTTACAGTTGATTTGGTCGCCGAACTAACGGTTATTAATCCTTTTGATTTCTTTTTAGAAGATTACGCCGAAAACTTCCCGTTTGTTTACGATGCTATTTCAAAGTCAGAACTCTCTCCTTATTTAAAAAAACGCAAAGCCAGTCCAAAATTTAAAGAGTTAATTAAATCTTTAAACCCTAAAGAGCCGCTTAGAAGCGTTGATTTTTTAGTCGCTGTTAATCAAGCTATTTATGAGTTAGTTGGTTATGGCATTCGTTTAGAACCTGGCGTACAAACACCGAACGAAACAATAAGTAAAAAAACAGGTTCGTGTCGTGATTCTGCTTGGTTGTTAGTACAACTGTTTCGTCATTTAGGGTTGGCATCTCGATTTGTATCGGGCTACTTAGTACAGCTAACATCAGATCAAAAATCATTAGATGGTCCAAGTGGTCCAGAAGAAGATTTTACCGATTTGCATGCATGGACCGAGGTGTATATTCCGGGTGCAGGTTGGATAGGGCTTGATCCTACCTCGGGTTTATTTGCTGGTGAAGGTCATATTCCATTGGCGTGTACGCCAGAGCCAAGCTCGGCAGCGCCGGTAACCGGCGGTATAGATGACTGTAAATCTGAGTTTAGCTTTTATAATAAAGTAACGCGTGTACACGAAGACCCACGTGTTACTAAGCCGTATTCTGAGGCGCAGTGGGCGGCAATTAACCGTTTAGGTCAGCACGTTGACAATGTTTACAATGAAGAAAACATACATTTAACCATGGGCGGCGAACCTACGTTTATTTCTATTGACGATATGGAACATCCTCAGTGGAATACTGATGCCGATGGTAAAGAAAAAAGAATATTAGCTCAAAATTTATTTGTAGAAATGAATAAAGTATACACAAAAGGTGGCTTTACTCATTACGGACAAGGTAAATGGTATCCGGGTGAGCCATTACCACGTTGGCAATACGCATGTTATTGGCGCAAAGACGGCGAGCCTTTATGGCAAGATGCCGCACTATTAGCCGATCCTAATAAAGATTATAAATTTGATCATACCGATACTAAAAAGTTTGCTGATAAACTGTGTGACTCACTTGGTCTTGAAACCAAGGCACTTACTACGGCTTATGAAGATATTTTATATCACATGTGGCAAGAAGCCTCATTACCTACCGAAATAAAGCCAGATCAACCAGAACTTCTCCATGCAATGAGCCGAAAAGGCTTTTTAGCTAAAATGGATAAAGGCATAGAAAAGCCTGTTGGCTATGTTCTACCTTTAAAATGGAACGATAGTAAAAACTGTTGGCAGTCGTGTACGTGGGAGTTTAAACGGGGTCATTGTTTTTTATTACCGGGTGAATCACCACTTGGTTATCGTCTACCTTTAGACAGCCTTGAGTGGAGCGGCAATATTATTGACCGCGACCCGTTTGATATTCCAGAAAATTTTACCAAAGCTAAAAAGCTTAAAAAGGGCTTTATTGGTAAAGAAATGGTTAAAACTGCGCTTGTAATGGAAGTGAGAGAGGGGCGTTTATATATATTTATGCCACCAACAAGTCATTTTGAACATTACATGGGTTTAATAAGTAGTATAGAGAGTGTGGCTAAAGAACTTAAAATGCCGCTTGTTATTGAAGGCTATAGCCCACCTAAAGATAGCCGCGTAGAAAAATACGCTGTAACGCCAGATCCAGGTGTTATTGAAGTAAATATTCATCCTTCAACATCGTGGGATCAATTAGTCAGTCGAACCACAACGTTATACGGTTTAGCAAAAGAATGCCGATTAGGTACCGATAAGTTTATGGCAGATGGTCGCCATACTGGTACTGGTGGTGGTAACCACGTAACGCTTGGTGGCGAAACACCTGAGCAAAGCCCATTTTTACGCAGACCCGATATTTTAAGAAGCTTTATTACCTATTGGCAGCATCATCCTGGTTTGTCGTATTTGTTTTCGGGGCTTTTTATTGGTCCTACAAGCCAAGCACCGCGAGTGGATGAAGCCCGTGATGAAGTTTTATACGAGCTAGAAATTGCTTTCTCACATATGCCCGAAGGTGAGGTGCCTGAGCCTTGGTTAGTTGATAGGTTACTGCGTAATTTATTGGTGGATTTAACGGGTAATACACACAGAGCAGAATTTTGTATTGATAAGCTCTATTCACCCGACTCAGCCACAGGTCGTTTAGGGATTGTAGAATTTAGAGGCTTTGAAATGCCTCCACATTCACAAATGAGTTTAGTGCAAATGCTACTGTTACGTACTTTACTTGCTTGGTTTTGGAAAAAACCTTACCACAAGCCATTAATACGTTGGGGTACTGAGTTACACGATAAGTTTTTATTACCACAATATGTAGAAAACGATTTAGCTGAAGTAAGCCGCGATTTACAACAGGCAGGTTTTCAATTTCAGTTAAGTTGGTTAAATCCATTTTTTGAATTTAGATTTCCGGTGTGTGGTACGCGAGAACTTGATAACGTTACACTTGAGCTTAGAACCGCAATCGAGCCATGGCATGTACTGGGCGAAGAGGCGAGTGCGTCGGGTACGGCGCGCTATGTAGATTCGTCATTAGAAAGAGTACAGATAAAAGTACAAGGAACAATGAGCGACCGCTATGTTGTAACGTGTAATGGTCGAAGAGTGCCGCTTAAACCGGTTAAAGGTAAAGCAAAAGATGAAATGGTCGCGGGTATACGATACAGAGCTTGGCAACCACCTACAGCGCTTCACCCAACTATTGGCGTACATGCACCATTAGTTTTTGATTTAATCGATACGTGGGAAGGACGTTCAGTTGGAGGCTTTGTATATCATGTGAGCCATGCTGGTGGGCGTAATCCTGAAACGCTACCGGTTAATGCATTTGAAGCAGAAGGGCGCAGAGTCGCAAGATTTTGGGAGCATGGGCATACACCATCTTTACTTGCATCAGCAGAACCAAGCTGGAGCCCATCGGCGGTTACGCATAGTTTTCAGTCGGCGCAAAGCGCAAGTGAATACGTGGTACCTGATGAAGAAAGTAGTAATCCTGATTATCCAAATACCTTGGATTTACGCCGGCAGCCTAACTTTAAATAATAATTGATAGTTGTGTCATTCCACTTTGAAATTATTTAAAGTGGAATGACTAAATATTTTTAAAGCATCATTATGAACACGGCTATTTACTATAAATTGGAGCAATTTCAGCTTGTATATTAACAATAACGCGATGCCGGAATTGCCTGAGTGGTTGTCTTTATACCTTGATAAATCACATGGACATGATGAACTAGCAAACCACAGTGGTTTAAACCCAGAACATTGGGATACTTTATTTAAGCGTTTAGCTAGCCTAACAGCAGATGATGTTAGTAGCCGCGCTACAGAAATTAGCCAATTACTACAAAATGGCAATATTAAAAATGAAAGTAATAAGCAATGGCACTTCGACCCGTTGCCTTTTATGTTATCAAAAGCTGATTGGACCTTGCTCGAAGAGGGAATAAAACAAAGAACCCTTCTATTAAATAAAATTCAGCAAGATATTTACGGTGACCAAACATTATTAGTTGATGGCCATATTCCTGCAAAGCAGCTTTTTCAAGACCCTAATTACTTACGCGAAGGTTTTAGTTTACCTAGTAACGAATTAACACTTTTTTTTACAGCATTAGATGTTTACCGCACGCCAACAGGCGAATTTAAAGTATTAAGCGATCATTGCCAGTGCCCGCTGGGCTTAGGGCTATTAATTAAAAGCCGTATTATTGCAAGGCGTGTAATGGCTGAAGAATTTGCAGAATGTAATGTTCAGCAAATTAAAGAGTTTTTAAACCTATTCCAAGAGGGTATTAATGAATATACCCACTATATGGATGACCCACGCATTGTAATTCTCACCCAAGGAATTGATGACCCTAACTACAACGAGCATGCATTCCTATCTACCTACTTTGGCTACACATTAGTACAAAGCGCCGACTTAACCGTACGTGGTGGTGACGTTTGTTTAAAATCGTTACAAGGCTTGGGTAAAATTAATGTCATTTTACGCTGGGTTTCTGATCGTTGTATTGACTCTTTAGAGCAAACTGAATATTCACTTCATGGTATTCCGGGCTTATTACAATCGGTACGACAAGGGTCGGTTAAGGTTTTAAACCCGTTTGGTAGCGGTGTGCTCTCGTCACCTTCAATAAAGTGCAACTTAGAAAAGTTATCGCAGCAAATTTTAAAACAACCGCTGTTATTAGGTGAGCCAAATTATTTAAGTGTAAAAGAAGCGCAAGCCGTTGATTGGAATAACCTCGAACTACTATCTGCTATAGACCCTACACTCAAGTTAGATGGAGTGTTAGACGAGCAAGAAATAAAGCTACTTATTAGCAAAGAACCCGATAATTACTTTTTCCAAGAAAAACCTTCTTTTAGCAGTGCACCATTTTGGCATGACGGGCAATTAATCTCCAAGCCAGTGGTGTTTAGGTGTTATGCATTAACCACTGAAAATGGCGTAGAAGTACTTCCTTCAGCACTGTGTTTTTCGAACGAAAAAAGTAACAACCCAAGAGTATCTGGTTGGATCAAAGATACATGGATAAATACAGCCGATAGAGTTGATTTAGGCGAGCATAATCCACCGGTGCCAATTAGAAAAAGAATGGATGTAACGCTACTCGAAGGGGTTATTTCGAGCCGTACGGCTGAGCACCTTTTTTGGTTGGGCCGATACTTAGAACGCTGCGAAAACACCATACGTATATTGCGTATTTTTATAGACAAGTACACCGAATTTTCTGTTTACCCAGATTCAATACGAAAAAGTATAGTTGCACGGCTTTCTAATGCCATTAGGTCGCAATATATTGTTTATCCCTATATAGAACCTGATTTAAAACTAGATGGAATTGATGTAAATCTGTCTAAAGAAACTGCCTTTCAACTCCTTGCAGACGAGCAATGCGCTGGCAGTATTATTAATACATTAAAGTACATTGCTAATGCGTCGGTGCAAATTCAAGAATTACTATCTCATGATAGCCGCCGAATAATTGATGATATTAATGAGCAAATTAAAGTATTTAAAAATGTAAATATTAATATCCCAACGCGTGCAATGCAAAGCAGCCTAGATAGAGTTATAGGCTCAATTATGGCTTTTAATGGCTCGATTACAGATTGTATGCCAAATAGTAACGGCTGGTTTTTACTCGAAATGGGCAGAAGAGTAGAGCGGAGCTTACAAATAACATCACTAAGTGCGGCTTTATTAACCAAAGAGTTAGACGAGCCCGAAGAGCTTGGCTTACTTGAAGCAGTGCTAAGTTGCCAAGTTAGTTTAGTTACGCATAAGCGCCGATACAGAATGTATCAAACCATTGGTACAGGACTTGAGCTATTACTTTTAGATGCTGAATACCCACGTTCTTTATTATTTCAGTTAGAGGAAATTAATAAGTTGTGTAAGCATTTACCCACAAAACGCAGACAAGGTGTAATTGCGGCACACGAAAAAGCAATTTTACTATCTAAAACAAGTTGTTATGTAACTGAGAAAGATTACCTACAAAAAAGTGAAAATAGACAACGTAACCAGTTAATCGAATTTAACCATAATACGCGTATGAACTTAGATACATTTTGTGATGTATTATTACTACAGTATTTTTCTCATACCCAAACGGCAAATAAATTGAACTGGACTAATATTGAGCAAGCTCAATCGTGAAATATAAAATAAAGCACTCGACTACATACAACTATTCAGACTTTGTTAGTTTGTGTCAAAACCAAGCGCGATTAACGCCAAAAACGAATCGCGGGCAAATATGCCACAGTAGTCGTATAGAAATTGAACCTACTCCGACTTACTTACAAACATTTACTGATTATTTTAATAATCAGGTAACAGCGTTTGAAATAGCAATACAGCATAAAAAACTTAAAGTAACGATGATCAGCGAGGTAGAACTGTTAGTCGGCGCTAATAGCAATTTAGAGAGTGTTGATATTACTTGGCGAAAAGTACGTGATTTATTGGTTAAACCAAATACGGCAGAATTATTAAAAACGTCTGAATTTGTACTACCTTCACAACTTATTCCAATAGATAAAGGAATTAAGGAATACGCATTAATTTCGTTTGATGCACACAAAAATATAATTTCTGCATGCAAAGATTTAATGGCACGGATTTTTCATGAATTTCATTATGATCCTGGTTTTACAACAATTAGTACGCCTTTGAGCACTGTTTTTGCACAAAAAAGGGGCGTTTGCCAAGACTTTGCACACTTTGCGCTTGCATGCTTACGCAGCGTGGGGTTAGCAGGTCGATACGTAAGTGGGTACATAGAAACCATGCCGCCAGAAGGCGAAGAAAAGCTAGAAGGTGCAGATGCAACTCATGCATGGTTTGCGGTATTTGTGCCAAACTTTGGTTGGGTTGATTTTGATCCAACAAATAATGTTTTACCACGCGATCAGCATATTACTCTAGCCGTAGGGCGAGACTTTTCTGACGTAACTCCTTTAAAAGGAGTGGTATTTGGTGGCGGTAGTCAATTGCTTGATGTAGCGGTTGATATGATTCGAATGGAATAGCAGTTTAACTACGTCACATATGATGATGGATAAGGTGAAAGAGTGTATGAAAATTGATTGGAAAGCGTACCAAACAAAAGGTTTCTTTGATGAATTAATTGATGCACAAGGAAATGTTAGATCGCATGGAACACAATTAGCACAATTTTTTGCTAATTTATCAGCAGAAGAATTAGTAAAAGCCAGAGCGGTTGCTGATTTAGCAATTAAAGAAATGGGTATTACTTTCACGGTTTACAACGAAGGTAATATGATTGATAGAGCCTGGCCGTTTGATATTATACCGCGTACCATTGGCAAAAAAGAATGGCAAAGCGTAGAGGTTGGTTTAAAGCAACGTGTTGAAGCGCTTAACCTTTTTATAGATGATTTATACCACGATCAAAAAATAATAAAAGATGGTGTTTTTCCAAAAGGGTTACTAGAAAAATCAGTTAACTTTCGCCAGCAATGTGTGGGAATAAATCCGCCAAATAAAATATGGGCGCATATCTGTGGCTCAGATTTAGTACGCGATGGTAGCGGTACAATGTATGTTCTTGAGGATAACCTGCGTGTTCCTTCAGGTGTATCTTATATGCTTGAAAATCGCTCTGTAATGAAGCGTGTATTCCCTGAATTATTTGAGCAAGTGTCTATTTTACCTGTTGATGATTACCCCTCACAATTATTTGATATGCTAGCGGCAATGTCGCCTCGTCCACAAGATAAACCAGAAGTTGTGGTACTTACGCCTGGGGTATTTAACTCAGCTTACTTTGAACATTGTTATCTTGCCCAAGAAATGGGTTGCGAACTGGTAGAAGGACGGGACTTAGTTGTTGAAAAAGATGATTGTGTATACATGAGAACAATCACAGGGCTACAACGAGTTGATGTTATTTATCGCCGTATTGATGATTTATTTTTAGACCCAGAAGTCTTTTTACCTGACTCACAACTGGGCGTTCCTGGTTTAATGCGTGCTTGGTCTAAAGGCAACGTTGCTTTGGTTAATGCACCAGGTGCAGGTGTTGCTGATGACAAAGTAGTTTACGCCTATGTACCTGAGATGATTAAGTACTACTTAGGTGAAGAAGCTAAACTTGCAAATGTACCAACATTTAAATGTTTGGACCCGAAAGAATGCGACCATGTGATTAAAAACATTGATAAGCTTGTTGTAAAACCAGCTAATGAATCTGGCGGATATGGATTATTAATTGGTCCTAAATCGACGAAAAAAGAACAAGAAGCGTGTATTGCTCAAATTAAAGCGGACCCACGAAATTGGGTAGCTCAACCAACATTAGATTTATCAACAGTACCAACATTTGATGGTAATAAACCAGATGGTCGACATACCGATTTAAGACCGTTTATTTTATCATCAGGTGAAGATACGCAAGTTACCACCGGTGGATTAACGCGTGTTGCTATGGTTAAAGGCTCTTTGGTGGTTAATTCATCACAAGGTGGTGGCAGTAAAGATACTTGGATTGTTGACGAAGAGGCTAAATAATATGTTATCAAGAGTAGGCGAAACTTTATATTGGGTATCTCGATACATTGAGCGCGCGGAGAATGTGGCTCGTTTAATCAACGTTAACAATTTACTGATGATGGACTTACCCAAAGGCGTATGTACCGGCTGGGAGCCATTAATTGATATTATTGGTGTACGCAAAGCGTATTCAGAAAACCATACTGATTTTTCTGAGCAAAAAGCATTAAGGTATTTACTTGTTGGTAGTGATAATAGCTCGTCAATTTTAAACTCTATCACTTCTGCCAGAGAAAGCGCGCGTACAATTCGTGATGTAATACCTCGAGATGTATGGGAAGAAATAAACTCTCTGTATTATTATGTAAAAGACAATCAAAAAGAAGGGATAACAAAGCGCGGGCGTTTTGAGTATTTAAAAAAGATTATAGATTCAGCCCATCAAATATTTGGGGCGTTAGATGCCACAATTAATCATGATCAGGGCTATGTTTTTATCCGTTTTGGTTCGATTATAGAGCGCGCAGACATGACATCGCGAATTTTAGATATTCGCTCTGCTACGTTAATTACTAATGAAGAAGAAGTGAAGCCGTTTGATAATATTCAGTGGATCAGTTTATTGCGCTCATTAAGTGCTTATCAAATGTATCGCCAAGAAATGGGCGTTAGAGTACAGCGTGCAGATGTAATAGAATTTGTAATGCACAGCAAAGTATTCCCACGATCTATTTTATTTTGTATGAATGAATTAAAAGCATTGGTTTTACCTTTACCAAACTCAACAGAAATTATTAAATCAATTGATGATGCAATTGTTGAGTTAGAAAATAAAGACGTGCGAGTACTTAAAAACGGTCTGTTGCATGACTTTATCGATGAAATACAAATAGACTTAGCTGGAATACATAACGGACTGGCCGAAACGTATTTTTTAAAACAAGCAGAATAATAAAAACTGTATATTGTGAGATGACTGCTTAGTCTTAAGCGGTCATTTTTTTGCTTAAATTTATTTATAATAATTTTAAAACCTGCATAATTAATCTTTACTTCCTCATCCGTTGGTATCGCAATGAAAATCATCTCGACTAATATCTCTAAAATTAAAACTCTTATTCATAATGGTAAAGAGGTGAAAACGGGAATATTCAAAACGCCAACTAACGAACCTGTTGTTATTGAAAAGCTAAATATTATAGGGGATGAGCAAGCTGATTTAGTTAATCACGGCGGGGTTGATAAAGCGGTTTACGCGTTTTCGCACAATCATTATGATTATTGGAAACAAACCCTCGAGAATGATGATTTGGCAGTAGGTGCCTTTGGCGAAAACTTCACGATTTCTGACCTTGATGAAGCGAATATACACATAGGTGACCATATTCGAATTGGTACTGCATTACTTGAAGTAAGCCAGCCTCGTGTGCCTTGTTTTAAATTAGCTATCGCCCTTAATAATAAAAACAGCCTTAAACTGTTTACGCAGCATTACTGCACTGGCGTGTATTTTAGGGTACTAGAGCAGGGCGTTGCAAAAACGGGTGATAGTGTTGTTATCGAGAAGAAAGCCTCGCACGACATATCAGTAAAAAAACTGTTCCAGGCTTTTTTTGATAAAAAATATCCAGATTATGAAAGTGTATTATTAGCAGCACTCGAATTGCCGGAGCTTGCTCTTGAGTGGCAAACTAAAATTAAAAAGAAGCTTTGTATTAAAAATGAACTAAGTTAAGCGTAAATTGTTATTTATAGAGGAGCTAGTAAAAAAGATAAAACCTGCTATACCTAATGTGATAAATACTATAATTATTATAGTGTTATTAAAAAACTGTTGGGTTAGTAGCTAAAATAGGTGTCGTATATGAATATCTCCAGAAAACTGATGCTTATTGTGATTTTAACAGCTGCAGAGGTAAGTATTACTGTTTACTCAGCTTTTGAAATAGCTAAAGGGGCCAAGTTTCACCAACTTAATTTTCTTCACTTAAAATATACTCATCAACTTACTAAGTCAGTTAAAAAAATAGAAAATGATCTCCCCATAGATATAAATACCATTGAGTCAGATATATTGTTAATTAGGCAGCAACCAATTGACTGTATTGAAGAAATAAATCCATTAAATTATGCTGTTATGAAATTTATTAACACAGAGCAAACTTTAACAATTTGTGAAAAAGATATAGAAATTGCGGATAAAACACTACTGTCAGTTACTCAGTATGAAAAAGGTGAACTCAGTAGAGCTGATTTTTTACTAAACCTTAATGTTGCACTTGTCAGCTTTAACAAACACTCTGAGATGTTTGAAGAACCAATCAGAAAAACAGTATCGTTTATACTAATGACGTTAATTCCACTTGTTATCGTCATATCTTTTTTTAATATTATTTTTATAAGTTACCTTTCTCGTACTATATCCAGCTCTATTCGAAATCTTACCCTGCTCTTATCAAGTAAACCCGAAAGCAATATTAACCTAGATGATGAGCTTGATATAAAAACGTCGGGTGAATTAAAAGCACTCGTTATCGCGGCCAGGCAGCGGATTAAAAATGATCTTTTAAATATTGAAAACAGTATTGAACTCAAAGAGATTATAAATAGCCAAACAGCCTCCCTGCAGCAAGCAAATGACGAACTTGCACAGTTTGCTTATCGAGCTTCTCATGACCTGAAATCACCGTTGTCAGGGGCTAAATCCCTAGCGCATTTTGTTATTGAAGATATAAAAGCAGGAGATACTGAAGAGGCAAGTCGAAATGCATTGGTTATCTATCAACAAATGGAAAAGTTAGAGACACTTGTTGTTGATATTTTACTATTAGCTAAAGCTGAAATTGGTAGTGAAGATAGAGATGTAATTGATTTTAATCAGTTGATTATTGATATGAAAGAGCGACTCACTTGGCTTATGAAAGACAACCCTTGTAAGCTCGAGACAACAATTAATCTATCAGTACCTATAAAGTCAGAAAAAGCGCGTTTTGCTCAAATTATTGAAAACTTAATTTCAAACGGGTTGAAGTATTACGACAGAAATAAAGACTCCCCTTATGTCCGCTGTGATATTTTCAATGAGCAAGAGACGTTTTTTATTACTGTTACAGATAACGGAATGGGAATACCACAAAAGCATCAAGGTGAAGTGTTTGATATGTTTAAGCGATTTCATGCACAGACGAGTACGGGCTCTGGTTTAGGGATGGCGTTGGTTAAAAAACATATTGAGTACTTAAACGGTGAAATATCACTGCAAAGCTCTGATAAAGGCACAACATTTAAAATAGTAATACCATTGGATAAGCTAATATGACAAAAATTAAACCCCCTATATTAATTGTCGATGACAACGAAGTTGACCGGTATATTCTTAAAAGGCTAATAAAAGAAGCCAAGTTAGACCTTACAATTTTTGAAAAAAAAGATGGTCAAGAAGCATTAGAATTTTTAGAAAATTATGAATCTAATAGAATAAAGTACCCTGATGGATTTCCTCCAATTCTTATATTTTTAGACATTAATATGCCAAAAGTTAATGGCATTCAATTTTTAGAGAAGTTCTCTAAACTCAGAAAAATGATAGAGATAAGCTCGTGTGTAGTTATGATGTTTAGCTCATCTGAAAGAGAAGAAGAAAAAAAGATTATAATGTCACACGACTTTGTAAAAGGTTACCTTGTAAAAGGAAGTTTTCAGGCAGCAGAGTTAAAAGAAAAAGTCATGGCTGTTATTGGTCAGCATTTAGATAAATACAGCTGATGTGCATGTATTTTAAGTTTTAACCTATTAGGCTGTGCCAATTGAAGAGCCTTTAGTTTGAGTATGTGGCTCAAACCAAAGGTTTTTAGCTTAAAGTTATATAGGTGTCTGATTTAAGCTTCAATTTTACAGAGGCTCAAAATAACCTATTTATTTAAGGATGATTTTTTACAATAGTCATCGAGTATCAAGTTAATCTCGTTTGCAGGCATAGGTTTTGAAAATAGAAAACCTTGCAAGTAGTCTATGTTTAGTTCTTTACATAGCTGATGTTGGGCTTTCGTTTCGATTCCTTCAGCTACCACAAAAAAATCTAATTTTTTTAGCATTAAAGATAAACTCTCGATTATTTTTAATCGCTTATTATTTTCTCCATCCAACGACTGCATGCTTTTGTCTAATTTTACTATATCAATAGGGTAAGATATTAGATGAGATATGGATGAGTACCCCATACCAAAATCGTCCAAAGCAATCCTAAATCCCTTGTTAGACAAAGAAGTTAATATCTCAATCACTTCTTTACTATTTTCCATAAAAGCTGTTTCTGTTATTTCAAGAATAATACTGTTGGTTTTTAAGTTGTATGTTTTGACTGTCTCTAATAAATAGCTCTCTAAAATCTCTTTTTGTAGCTGAATAGGTGAAATATTAATAGATAGTGTTAAGGGAGTTTCATAGCTTTGCTGCCATAAAGATAACTGCTCTAAAGCGCTCGCAATTATCCATTTTCCAAGAGGGGCTATTAATCGGCACTCTTCAGCAATAGGAATAAATTCATCAGGAGTATAATGAATGGTTGTACCTGGCCAACGGATAAGGGCTTCGACACCTGTCATTATTTGTGTTTTTGAACAATAAACAGGTTGATAAAATAGCCTAAAGTTTTTTTCCTCTATATGCTCTTTTATACTATTTTGAATATCTACTCGGCGACTAAATTCGTACTGATATTGCTCTTTGTAAAAGCTAATTCTACTTTTACCACTTTGCTTTGAGCGATACATTGCAATGTCAGCACATTTTAGCAGTTCATGAGATTCAGTCGCATCGTTTGGGTATAAAGCACTTCCTATACTAACACTGCAATTTAAAGTTCTACCTTCATGCAAAAAGGGTTTAGACACTTCAGCTAGTATTCTATTTGCTATCATACCTATTTGATTAATATTGCAAATTCCACCTATTATAACTGCAAATTCATCGCCTCCTAAGCGTGCAAATCCTTCATTTTGTCTCAGGCAACTATGAATTCTTTCTACTGTTTGTATTAAAATTTCGTCGCCGACACTATGGCCAAGCGTATCATTAATATTTTTAAAGTTATCTAAATCTAAAGCAAGTAACGCCACGCAGTTTTTAGCACGTTTATTGTTAGCTATCATTACTTTTAGTATTTCTTCAAAATGATATCGATTAGACAAACCAGTAAGCTGATCCCGTTCTGCCATATGCTTTACAGCAAGATAACTGTTGTGCATACGTTGTTCTGCCTCGAAGCGTTTTTTGGCATATATAAGTGCTTTATTTAAACTATCCCTCGTTATATCACCTTTTGGTAAAAAGTCTTGAGCGCCTGCTTCTATACACTCAATAGCCAAAGCTGAGTTCTCTGAGGAGCTAATCATGATAATTGCGGTGTTACCGAGTTTAGGCTTTGCACGCATTTCAATTAGCATTTCAATGCCATCTTCTTTAGGCATATTATAATCGAGTAGTATTATATCAAAGTGCGTGTCTTCAATGGCTTTCAAGCCCTCGGGTACGCACGTTACTTCGGTAATGTCATGATGATGAGAGCCATCAGAAATAAGCATTTTTTTAATTAATTTGCGATCAACTAAGTCATCATCAACAATTAAAATATTCATAAGTTCCTTCTAAGAGCAGCATCTACATGATGCTCGTTTATAATTGATAATTTCATAGTTAAACTTTGGGCCAAAAAATAGTGAATGTACTGCCAAGCTTTCCATCGGAGGCTACTTCAATTTTGCCCCCATAATTAATAATGAGCTTATTGGCAATACAGAGTCCGATGCCGCTCCCTTCAACATCATCTCGAGATTGCAATGTCTGAAATAACTTAAATATGAGTGAAAAATATTTAGGGTTAATTCCTGGACCATTATCTTTTATTTCAATAATGTAATATTGATTAGAGGGGATAAGTGAAATGTCGATAACCGAGTGCTCTTTATTGTTATGTTTTATTGCATTACTAATAAGATTTTGAAAAACAGTTTTAAAAGGGATCAGTGGTATATCGAGTACTTCGTTATTGGCGTGTATATCAACAGTGACAGCTTGTGGAACTTCTAAAATTTTTTCTATATCTTGGTAAAGACTTTCTAAAGATATGTTTGCCAGAGTTGAATCACAGCTATTTATTCTCGAGTAGCTTAGTAAATCTTCTAGGAGTACTTGCATTCTATTAGCTCTGCTGAACACAAGCTGAAAATTTTCTAGGTGCTCTTGAGGGAGTAAATCTTTGCAATCATCATAAACCCATTCTAATAAACGTTTTATAGCATTTAATGGTGACTTTAGATCGTGAGAAGCAATACTGGTAAATTCATCAAGTTCATCGCTCATTTTTTGTAATTTTTTAATTAAGCGATCTTTTTCAGTTTCGTCTTTTTTGTTTTGCTCGCAAATTGTTGAGTTAAACTTAGCACTGTTTATTTTATCTAATAAGTTTTTACGTTGGACTAACTGATTTACAAAGTTTTTTTGTAAACTATTTAAAATTGATTTTTCTTTTTCTGTAAGTAGTGAATCACTTGCTCGCTCGAATATCAACCATCCAAACTTAAGGTTTGAGGGCAATATAATAGGCGATATAACTCTAAATATTTTAAGGTCATGCTCAATAATCGATTCATTAAAAATATCATCAGCTAGTTGCTCTTTAGCTACTGCTATTTCTGAACCTGATTTATATAGCTCAACGACACCTGAAGGCTGATTAGCAACAATAGAAAATGAGCTCGCATCAAAAATGTTTAAAATTAGCTCAGCAATGTTTTTCATGTTTGTTTGAATGTCATTATCAAGAGAAGTTGTTAATTGCTGCTCATCTATTAATGATACACCTTCTATATAACTCTCTACATTGGGCATTCAAACTCCTACAACAGTATTAAATATGCCTCATTAAAATGAGATGCAACAAATGATTAACTTATTGTAGTTGATTATTTTGAATGCGTTGAATAATTTGCATTATAAATAGACTTCAAATTAGGGTTTTACCTTATTATAGTCAGCAGGTTATGAATCAATTTTAAAATAAGGCAAAACTCAATCTGGGTGTGAAATTTGTAACTTAATAAATAACTATTATTTAGGGTAGTGGTATTACTAAAGATCAACATGCCCAAGTAAAAAGAGCATATTTAATCGCTCATTTGTACAATTGTTTGCGCTACGCTAAATAAGGTTTTATGCGTATCCATTGCTTGTTTTTGTAGCTGTTTATGGGCTTGCTCTTCGGTGAGCTTTAACTGCTCAATAAGTATGTACTTGGCTTGGTGAATTACCTTTTGCTCACTAATAACTTTTTTAGCGTCAAGTAACGCTTGGTTTATTTGTTTTATATGCTGGCTTTGCTCGATAATTAAATCATACATAGTTTTATTACTGTTGAGCTTATCGGCCGCTATATTTTGGTTTACTTCTGGCTCTGGTTGCTTAATGGCTAATTGGCCAAAAGTAGGGGCTATGTGTTGCTCTGCCATATTGTTAAGTACTTGCTTATTTGTATTTAAACTACGTTGAGCACAGGCTATTTGCATTGCTGCAGTATCAATTAATTGATCTGCTATATTTTGTTCAATTTTGTGCATTATATCTATGCGCGTAGTGGTTACTTCGTACCATACTTCGCTTAGTTGCGAGAGCGGTTGAGCATTCTCGTCATCGAGTTTTTGCAGTAAACTTCTAAGTTGCTCTACCTGATTATTAACCTGATGTGTTGTTAGTGTGGCAAAGCATTTTAAAAGGTGCGCATCGGCGTACTCATTAAAAAAGTCAAAGCTGTGGTTTTGCTCTTGTTCAAAATGCGCGAGTTGTTGTTTTTGCTCAGTGGTAAATTTACTCGCTGCAAATGCTTGTGCACCACAGGCGCGCTCTTGTCCTGCGTACTCTTTACCTTGCATAAAATTGAAAAATGCGACTAACAAACGCGTTATTTTAGGATCGCTTGCGCCATCTGCTGCCTCTAAAATAATATTGAGTAAACTAGCAATTAACTGAGTGAATGACTGCGTAGCATGCACTGCACTAATGTTTTGTTGTGCTATTTGATTGCGTAGTTCGGGCAATGCGTCAAGTGTTTGCAGGCTATAGGTAATTAAATTAAATAACCGAGTATGACCAGTATCGGCGTTGTCGTTTATAAATGTTTGTTTAAGAGAATCATAAAATGCAGTTTGTGCGCTGCTGCTTAAAGGGATTTGTTCTTGTAATTGGGTTTTAAATCGCTCGCGATTTGAGGCCAAAAATATATTACTCATTGCACGTTCTTTTTGTAACTGATGTACAAAATCGCCTAATTTAGTAAGCGAGGCACAACTGTTTTGTAATTGCTTTAGCGCGTGTATTTCTTGATACTTAGCCGCTAATAAAAACTGTTTTGTGAGAGGATTGCTTGTCGCCATTGGTATTATTCCACACTTTTTTGTTTTTAAAGTGCAACCACTGTTCCAATCATTAATAAATTTCATCATTGAATTTAAAATCAAGCTAATACAATTGCTTAAAGTGTTATTTTTGTTTTTCACTTTGTTTCTATAATTTAACTTACCATTACTTTTAACTTATTTGGTGCATTTAAGTATGTTATTGCACACAACTTGAACCCAAATTAAAAACAAAAAAAGCGCCTACTCCTGGGGAGGTAGTAAGCGCGAAAAGTGCATTATTCATTTTACGTCATGCGTTAACATTTACACTGTTTAGTAACTCAGGACTAATAGCCATTTTATGATTTATTACTTCGCCAATCATAATTAGGGTAGGGCCTTGAAGGTTGTGTTTAGCATGCTCATTTACAATCAGTTCAAGCGTACTAGTAATTACCTTTTGCTTAGCGGTAGTGGCATTCTCTATTAGTGCAATGGGTGTATTACTTGGCCAGCCCACTGATTGCAAACCGCAGCTTAGCGTTTGTAAGCGCGAAAGCCCCATATAAACCACTAAAGTGGGGTTGTTGTTTGCAGGCATAAACGCGTAATTTTGCCAATGAGGTTGCTTGTTAGGATCGGCAAACTGCGCTGTTAAAAATGTAACACTACGCGCTACATCGCGTGCAGTGAGCGGAATACCCGTATAAGCGGACGTAGCACAAGCCGTTGTCACACCCGGAACAATAGCAAAATTAATATTATGCTCACTAAGCGCATCGGCTTCTTCGTTAATACGTGCAAATATACTCGGATCGCCGCCTTTTAAACGCACTACGTTTAAGCCTTGTTGTGCGTATTTAACCAGTAGTTCGCAAATGTTAGCTTGGGTCATCGAATGTTTACCCGCACGTTTACCTACAAATACTCGCTGTGCTTTTTTAGGAAGCGTTTTTAATAAATCATCGCTTACTAACCAATCGTATAAAACAACATCGGCGGTATTAATTAAACGCTGCGCTTTTACTGTAATTAGCTCTGCGTCTCCTGGGCCCGCACCAATTATATAAACGTTGCCGCTTTTGACGCTGCGACTATTTGAGCTTGTTAGCTTAGTAACAAGCTTATTTAGCCACACGTTTTCAATACCCGAAAAATAAGACAGTACACTCATACTATTCCCCTAAGCCACTGCTGTTGTAACTTTTGGTTCAGCGCTTATAAATACACTGCCGTCTTCAATTTTTGCATTAAAAACCGGTAGGTGTATTGCTTCTGCTTCTAAACATTCGCCTGTTTCTAGGCAAAAGTGTTGCTTATATAAAGGCGATGCGACAACTAATTTATTGTCGACTGAGCCAATAATGCCACGCGACAATACATTGGCTTTGCCAATCGGGTCGTAGTTGCTAATGGCAAACACAGCCGTTGGATTTTGTGGAATGTAAAAAATAGCCACTTGCTGATTATTAACTAATGCGCATACGCCGCTATTAGCCACTAGGTTGTCGATTGTTCCAATATTATGCCAAGACATCAGCTTGCTCCTGTTCAACTTCCATTACTGGAATACGGTTTTGTGTATTACGTTGCTCACGTTTTTCGGCTTCTGTAGCAGGGCGAATTTGGTTACGCTCTTGCACAAACAAAATGTTGTCGTCGGTTTCGGGGCTATTAACAAACTGGCGGAATCGTTTGGCAGCATCTGGGCTTTCAATCGCTTTTTTCCATTCACACGCATAGGTTTGTGTAATTAATTCCATTTGCGCTTCTAGCTCGTCGCAAATGCCTAAGCTGTCGTCAATTACTACGCTTTTAAGGTAGTCTAAACCGCCTTCAAGGTTTTCCATCCATACCGACGTACGCTGCAATTTGTCAGCCGTTTTAATGTAAAACATAATTACGCGGTCTATGTATTTAATTAGTGTTGGCGTGTCTAAATCGGTCGCAAATAAATCAGCATGGCGAGGGCGCATACCGCCATTACCACACACGTATAAGTTCCAGCCATTTTCGGTGGCTATAATGCCAATATCTTTACTTTGTGCTTCGGCGCATTCGCGGGTACAACCCGATACCGCCATTTTAAATTTATGCGGTGCGCGTAACCCTTTGTAGCGGTTTTCAATTTCTATTGCGTGTCCAACGCTATCTTGCACACCATAACGACACCACGTACTACCCACACACGATTTAACAGTTCTAAGAGACTTACCATAGGCATGACCGGTCTCAAATCCGGCTTCTATAAGTCGCTCCCAAATAACAGGAAGCTCTTCTAAACGCGCACCAAATAAATCGATACGCTGACCACCAGTGACTTTGCAGTACAGGTTAAAGTCTTTGGCTACTTGTCCAATTACAATGAGTTTGTCGGGTGTTATTTCGCCGCCAGCAATACGCGGTACCACAGAGTACGAACCATCTTTTTGCATATTTGCTAGGTACGTATCGTTAGTGTCTTGCAAACCAACATGAGCGGGCTCTAAAATAAAGTCGTTCCATGTTGAGGCTAAAATAGAGCCAATGGCAGGTTTACATATTTCACAGCCATGACCGCTGCCGTGTTTAGTTAGTAAGTCATCAAACGTTTTAATGCTTTCTACTTTTACCATGTGCAATAGTTCTTGGCGTGAATACGCAAAGTGCTCACATACATGGTTGATAACTTCAACACCACGACTTGCTAATTCGTTATCAACAACTGATTTTAGTAACGCAGCACAACCGCCACAGCCGCTTGCTGCTTTAGTGCATGATTTTACCGAGGCTAAATCGCATGAGCCGCGATCGATTGCACCTACAATGTCGCCTTTACTCACATTGTGACACGAACAAATAGTGGCGGTGTCGGGTAGGGCACTGCCAGATAACGACGACGCGCCGCCGCTATCTGGTAAAATTAAACACTCAGGGTTTTCTGGTAAGTCCATGTCGTTAAGTATGTACTGCAATAAAGTATCGTAGTCGCTGGTATCGCCAACTAGTACAGCGCCCAGTAATTTATCGCCTTTTTCACTTAGTATGATTTTTTTATAACAGCCGCGAATAGCGTCTTGGTATATAAGCTCTTTACAGTCAGGCGTTTTTGCATGAGCGTCGCCAATTGAGCCTACTTCTACGCCTAACAACTTAAGTTTAGTGCTCATGTCGGCACCTAAAAACTCAAGCTCGCCACCACTTAATTGGCTCGCTGCAACGCGCGCCATGTTGTAACCCGGTGCGACTAAGCCAAATAGTTTTTTGTCCCACAGGGCGCATTCCCCAATGGCTAAAATATCAGGATCAGATGTTTGGCATTGGTTATTAATAATAATACCGCCGCGCTCACCGAGTTCTAAATCAGCAATTTTGCCGAGTTGGTCATACGGGCGAATACCAGCAGAAAACAAAATTAGGTCTGTTTCTAAAAATGACTCATCCGAAAAATTTAATCTAAAGCGACTGGTTTCGCCTTTTACTATTTCACTGGTTGCCTTTGATGTGTGTACCGTTACGCCAAGTTCTTCTATTTTATTTTTTAGAAGCGTACCGCCTTGTCCATCAAGCTGAACAGCCATAAGCTGCGGTGCAAATTCAACTACGTGGGTATCAAGTCCTAGTTGCTTAATCGCATTTGCGGCTTCAAGCCCTAACAAACCACCGCCAATAACTACACCACTTTTACTTACAGCTGCACTGGCTTTTATTTGTTCTAAATCTTCTAATGTGCGATACACCAAACAATGGGGTTGGTCGTTACCTTTTATAGGCGGCACAAATGGGAACGAACCTGTAGCGAGTATAAGTTTGTCGTACGGGTATTGCTCACCGGTTAATGTGGTCACTATTTTTGCTGATCTATCAATGTCTTCAACCCATTGGCTGGTATGCACATTAATATTTAGTTGTTTATAGTTGTCGTGAGTGGTAAGTGCTAAATCGGCGGCTGTTTTGCCATCAAATACACTTGATAAATACACGCGATCGTATGCAAGATTTGCTTCTCCGCAAAGTACGGTAATGTCTGCGTTGGCATCGCTTTGGCGCATTTGCTCAACAAAGTGGTGTCCGACCATACCATTACCAATAATGAGTATTTTTTGCGAGGTTTGCATATGGCATTCCTTAAAGTGACGGTTTAAATACAAATAACAAAAAAGCCCGCCACAAATACGCATTAAGCATAATTGTGTGCGGGCTTCTTTGCCGATGGTTGCTAATAGCTATAGTGCCAACAACCTAAATTTTTGCCGTAAATAAAACTGGCTTGTTAATAGAGTGTTTGCAAAAACATAGCCAGTTTTTTAAGTTGTTGTTTAAATAGTATTTAATGTTTTTTTAGAGTGAATGAAAAACCCGTTTTGACATATGTTGGTGCGCGCCTAGCACTAAGAGGGTGCAAGTATTGTCATTGTATTGTGCATTATCAGTCTATAAAACACCCATTATCATTCATTGTGTATTGAGTTAAATTTAGCCCATAAAATACGCACACGAATTACAAGCAAAATGATAAACACAAATTCAATAGATGATTCCCCTTTTCACGAAGGCGAGTTGGCAATACAAGACAAACTCGGTAAACGAAAAATAATGGCAACATTTAGCAAACGTGGCGTGCGCTCATTTATGCCAGAGCAGCATAGTAAGTTTGTGGCTCAAAAGGTTACGTCGTTTATTCAGTTTTTATTTGAAAAGTTTGAAGCTAAGCCAAAAACAAAAAAGCCTAAAATTAGTTAAGTGATTTTAGGCTTTTTGGTGCAGGTTATTAAATTTATTTTAAAATAACCACAGGCACATCGCTGTTCTCGAGCATTTTAATGGTGTTACTGCCCACAAAAAACTGCCTTAGTTTAGAGTGCCCAAATGCACCCATTACAATTAGTTCTACATTATTTTGTTCTTTATATTGCATTAACGAGTCGAAAATATTGCCCTCTAAAAAGCTTGCCGACACTTCGAAGTCCATACTGATAAGCTTGTGCTGTGCATTAACAAATTTTTCTTCAAGGTCTTTTTCGTTGTTTTTAATACTCACTAAATGACAATGCAAACCATGTAACAAGCCGCCATCAATAACTTGTTGTAGCGCTTTGTCGGCTGTTTCGCGGCCGTCGTACGCAATCATAAATGATTTAGGTTGTTTAAATGTTTCAGGAATAAGCAAAATAGGTTGTGTTGCATTACGCACTAAGGTTTCTATATGTGAGCCCAGCACCGCAAAGCTATTACTATGTCCAGCACCATTTTGGCCAATAACAATAAGGCGTGTATCGTCTTTTAAGTCTATAACGGTATCGAGCAAATCACCGTGGCGCTTAATTAGTTCAAAATTAGTAACACCTGCCGATTTAGCATGCTCACTTACTGAATTTAATAATTCGTCAGCCATTTTTAAACTTACTTTGCAGCGTTGTTCGTCAAGCTTAGTCATTTCATCAAGAAGTGTTGACTGTGCACCAAGCCCAATACTACCAGAGTAGTCGCCGATATTAGTTTGCTGCGTTTTTTCAATTGTATACACAAAGCTAATTGGTTTATTTAGCTTTTTTGAAGCCCAAATAGCAGCATCGGTTACATTTTTAGTAATGGCTGAGCCATCTACATAGGTAATTATTTTAGTCATTGCATTCTCCTTAATGTCCGCCAAGTAGTTTTTCGACTTCTTCAGGGTTGTTATGCACACCAAATTTATCAATTACAGTTTCGGTTGCGCTATTCATACCAATAATACTAACCGTTGCGCCTTCACGCCTAAATTTAATAACCACCTTGTCGAGTGACGATACACCAGTTATATCCCAAAAATGTGCATGGGTTAAATCAATTACCACGTTAGAAACCGCATTTTTAAAATCGAACGATGCAATAAATTGCTCAGCTGAGGCAAAAAATACTTGGCCAACGACTTCATAGGTTATTTTATCGTTGCTTTCATCATGCTTGGTTTTAACCACCATAAAGCGACCAATTTTATTGGCAAAAAACAACGTAGCTAACAACACACCAACTAAAACGCCAATGGCTAGGTTATGCGTGGCAACAACCACAATAACGGTGGAAATCATCACAACATTTGATGAAAGCGGGTTCTTTCTTAAATCCTTAACAGATGTCCACGAAAACGTACCAATCGATACCATAATCATTACCGCAACTAATGCTGCCATAGGAATTAAACGCAGCCATTCATCTAAAAACACCACCATGATGATTAAAAATAAACCTGCAATAAAGGTAGAAAGCCTGCCGCGACCGCCCGATTTAACATTAATAATTGATTGCCCAATCATAGCGCAACCCGCCATACCACCAAATAAGCCTGCGCCAATATTAGCAATACCTTGGCCCTTACATTCTTTATTACGATCGCTCGTTGTATCAGTTAAGTCATCAACAATAGTGGCGGTCATCATTGACTCAAGTAAGCCCACAACAGCAAGACCAATTGAATACGGTAATACAATTTGCAGTGTTTCGAGTGTTAGCGGTACATCGGGCCATAAAAATATAGGTAGAGTGTCTGGCAGTTCGCCCATGTCGCCAACGGTTCTTATATCAAGACCCAAAAATATTGAAATCAGTGTAATAACAACAATACACACTAAAGGAGAGGGAAGTATTTTGCCAATAGTTGGAATATACGGAAATAAGTAAATAATACCTAAGCCCGCTGCGGTCATCGCATAAACATGCCAAGTAACATTAGTCAGCTCAGGTAACTGCGCCATAAATATTAAAATCGCCAGCGCGTTTACAAACCCTGTTACAACAGAGCGCGATACAAAGCGCATTAATTCACCGAGCTTTAAAAAGCCTGCAAATATTTGTAGTACACCAGTAAGTAAGGTGGCAACCAGTAAGTATTCCAAACCATGGTCTTTAACTAGCGTCACCATTAACAGTGCCATTGCACCGGTGGCCGCCGATATCATGCCAGGACGTCCGCCTACAAAGGCAATAATAACCGCAATACAAAATGAGGCGTATAAACCTACTTTTGGATCAACACCGGCAATAATAGAAAAGGCAATCGCTTCAGGTATTAGGGCAAGCGCCACAACAATACCAGCAAGCACATCGCCACGAACATTAGAGAGCCAATCTCTTTTTACGTGATCAAACATGTAATAAACCTAATTAGTTAGTTTCCCAAAGTATAGGGGAGTATTTTATTTAAATAACAGTGATTCTCGCGCAGGCGGCGATTAAGGTTGCACGTAACGTGCTGATGAAAAAGGGGAGTGGTTGCCTAGGGCGGCGTAAGTTTCAAGAAAAAAGCTCCTTTTGATTAGTTTATATTAATAATGTGGACGAATTATAAACATCACATATATATTAGCAATATGTTATTTGGCCTTAAAGACCAAACATTAATTTAATTATGCATTTGCTTATTTAAAACTCAAATGTAAAACCAAACTCTCTTAGTTTTTCGTATACGTTTATATCAAAACGGTACAAAGTAGCAGCTCGGTGAGCTACGTTGGTTTGTTTTTCTTTGCAGTTTATTAGTAAGTTCATTTTTTGGAACTTACGTCTAAAGTTAGGCTTATCGAGTGATTTATTTAAAATCGACTCGTAAATTCCTTGTAGCTCAAGCAAGGTAAACTTTTCAGGGAGCAGGCTAAAACCAATCGGCTCGTGCCTTACTTTATAGCGTAAGTAATCTAAGCCACTTTTTAAAATGTCGGCGTGGTCAAACATTAAAGGGAGAACGTTATTTACATCAAACCATTCACATTCTAAAGCATTGTCGCCGCTCACAAGATTGGTTTCTTCAAAGCGTACGAGCGAATAGTAAACAATGGTTATAATACGTCTAGCAGGGTAGCGGTCAACGTTACCAAACGCACCTAACTGATCTAAATAAAGGTTTTCAACACCAGTCGTACTTTTAACAACACGCAGAGCTGCTAACTAATGGTGACTTTGAAGCCGGTCTTGATTCATGGCAATCACGAGGCAGTGCTACTACTTCACTTGAAACAACCCAAGCTCACAGCGGGCAAAACCTATAATGTATCTGCGTGGGTTAAGTTATCTGACGATAACACAGCGGTATCGCCAGGAATTAAACTTACACTGCAAATTGAGCATGCGAGCACTGAATACCTCGAGCTAACCACTGTTACAAACGTAGTTGCAGGCGATTGGGTAAAGCTTTCGGGCACTTATACCCATTCAATAACAACCGAGGAAAGTGCGGCTTTACTTTATGTGGAGTCAAACGAACTGACTGCTGATTTTCATGCAGACGACGTATCGGTCATTTTGGTAGAACAATAAACCAAACTAAAAGTAATTAACCCCACATTTGATAGTCTGTATTTTTATACAGACTATCAAATGTGGGGTTTCATAAAAAGAAGTGCACTATGCTTTTATATAGTAATGAGTATCGCTTTAAAGCGACATATACCGTCATTATAAATACATTAGCACGATAACGCCGGTGCGTGAAAAGCTATATTAGTTTGACTCAAATGACGAAAGTTTCTTTTGAACGTTATTTCGCAATACATCGTCTATGTACTCATTAAATGCCTTATTACCGGTTATCACGGGGTTTCGTTGATCAGATTTACGATTTTTTAATGTATTAATTTGATTAATTAGATCATGTGAAAACGGGTGGTTTGAGATACTTCCATCAACATCGTTTTTGTTTGCAATTTTTTGAAAATAATTTAAAGAGTGCAAATAAGTTTGATTTGCTTCTTTAGTATCCGGTAAACCGGTACCTCCCCAAAGTGCAACTGTATGAGGTATGCCATTATCTGTAACAGGTATTATCAAAGACAACCCACCAGGCGTATGTCCTGGTGTAGCAAGTACAGTTAAATTAGTTTTACCTAAACTTATTTTTTCGCCATCGATAACTTGGGTGTAAGTGCTAGGTAATGGTATTTCGGTAGAAAAGTTACCGAAAGGATCAGTTAATACAGGTGCATTTGGATTATGGATGTAGTCCCACTCATTTTTTCTCATTAAAATTTTAGCGCCATAATGTGATTCAAAGTAGTGAGCGCCGCCATAATGGTCGCTGTGGCCGTGAGTAACTATTACGTATTTAATATCTTCAGGATTTAAGCCTAACTCTTTTAGTCCAGGAACAATCACATGTTTGGCATCGTGCGGAGTCCACATGGTATCGATTAAAATAATGCCCTCAGTTGTAGTGATAACAAAAGTGCCTACGCTGATATATCCTACAAAATAAAGGTTATCAAATAGCTGAGTGGGTTCAACAACAGTGGTATTGAACAAATCACTAGAGGTTAGCGAGGAAGGTAATTTATTTAATCTAGTACTTATTTTATCTTCACTCAATTTTGTAATATTACCGTTATTTGATGTTGTGCAGCCGCTCAGTAAGTAAGTTATTACTGTAATCGAGAAAATGCCTAAAAATGTTTTTTTCATATTTTACACCTTAGTTAATTAGGCATATTAAAAGCCCAAGTAATAAACTTTCGTACGCCGTTTATTTAATTATTAAATACAGGGTATGAACTCAAAATTAAAATTTAATGGATAAAACAACCTTAGCCTTTGTTTGTTTAGAGATCGAGTTTGTTATCTTTATCCTAAATGAGAGATGCGAAAGCATTAGTCATTTTGTAAATGAGGGTTTGAATAACGATAGAAGCGAATATATCGTTATTCATTGTATTTAAAATAGCTCTAGGTTACTTACTATCCTAGGCGTTTATATCATTGACTCGGTTAATTATGATATTAATTAAAAAAGCACATAAAATAACGGCAGGTATTGCATTGGCAACACTGTCGTAAACTACATGAAAAAATGTTGCACCAGCCATAATAACTAACAAACCACTTGCAGCTATAATGCTTAGTTTTTTTATCCAAATAGCAACAGCACCTGCAAGTTCACTTGCACCAATAAAATAGCCAAACCAAGCAGGTAAACCCATGAGTGCAAAAGATAAGTGCATTTGCTCAACTCCTGCTAGTTTTGCAGAGCCTGCAGCTATAAAGGCAAGTGTTGTTAATCCTAGTGATGTATACATAAAAATTCTTTTTACTTTTGTGCTCATGTTATTCCCAACTTTAATAAGAGTGATTTAAGCAGATGCTTAGCTTTTGACGTTAGAATAATCACAGTTCTTATTAATTAATATTGAATGTTTTTTTATAAGATATAAACTTTAGCTTTACATGTTTGGCGTAAATTATGAAATTAGAACAGCTTAGTATGTTTGTTACTGTTGCTCAGGTTGGATCATTGAGTGAAGCAAGTGCTCTTTTACACAAAACTCAACCAGCTATAAGCCAAGGTATTAAGCAACTAGAAAATACCCTTAACTTTGCCTTATTTAGTCGTAATGGTTATCGGTTAGAGCTTACCAGTGCAGGAAAAACTATGTTTCATAAGGCTATGAAATTGCTAGATGATGCAGCACAACTTAAACAAGTTGCACACCACATAGCACAGGGGAACGAGGTAAGTATAACGATTGCAATTGAAGCATCATTTAATTTAAAAGGTATTTTACCATTACTAAAAAATATGCAAAATCAGTTCCCTGAAACTCAAATAATAATCAGGCAAGAGTACATAACAGGTGCAATTGAAGCCTTACTTGATGGCTGTGCCGATCTGTGTATAACACCAACAATGGAATTTTCTGCACAAGAAGAGAAAATTGAAAAGCATTTGTTAAATAGCGGCTCATTAATCAATGTAGCTTCCCCTTTGTTGTTAAAGCGAAATCCAAACCTAAGGCAAGCCACTGATTTGTTGAACGAATACCAAATAATTGTGCAGGACTCAGGCACTGGTTCAAAAAACATAGAGTGGGGTGTACAGCAAGGTCAGCGACGATGGTATGTAAATGACTTTCCAACTAAAAAAATGCTTATCGAAAGTGCAATGGGTTGGGGCAAATTACCAGGTTATTTAGCTGATGAAGGTATTGCAAATAATACTCTGAAAATGCTGTCACTTAGTGATGTGCAAAATATAACGCCTCTAAAATATTACACTATTAAGAAAAGGGGAGAAGTGTTGGGACCTGTAGGAGAGGCCGTGTGGGAGCAATTTAAAAACTATCAGATATAACAATTACATATATGTGAAAAACGTATTTAAGTGTTTATATTGAGGTAATTTTGCAGCTTGTAAAATTAACGAAGGATTGGTTGTTGCATCAACCGGTTGTAGGGCTTTGATTGACTCTACATCGCCACTGTCGGCAACGACCGTGGTTACTTTTTTGAGTTGTTCTAACAAGTTCATAATGATGTACGCCTCGGCTTTAAAACCGAGGCGATGTCCTTATACGTAGCGGTTAACAATATTCTCAAGCAGCTCTTGTCGGCCAGAAACTTGCTTAGGATAGATGTCGTTTTCGTGTACTAACGCAGCAAGGCTCTCAAGTGATTGTTCACCTTTTAAAATGCTTTGGCCTAGGTCTTCTTTCCAACCTGCGTAACGTTTTTCTACAAAGTCAGAAAGCTCGCCGCCTTCAATCATTGCTGCTGCATTGAGTAATGCTTTTGCCATCGTATCCATACCACCAATGTGACCGATGAATAAATCATCGCGTTCACACGATTGACGACGAAGTTTAGTATCAAAGTTAAAGCCACCGGTTGTAAAACCGCCATTCTTTAAAATTTCGTAAACGACAAGTGTTCACTCAGCTACATCGTTAGGGAATTGATCTGTATCCCATCCGTTTTGCATATCACCACGGTTAGCATCAATACTACCCATAATACCTTTAGCGCAAGCAACGGCAATTTCGTGGTGGAAGCTATGACCTGCAAGTGTTGCGTGGTTTGCTTCAATGTTTACTTTAATTTCGTCTTGTAAGCCGTGCTTGTGTAAAAAGCCTGCAACCGTTGCTGTATCGTAATCGTACTGGTGCTTAGTTGGCTCTTGTGGTTTTGGCTCAATTAATAATGTGCCTTTAAAACCAATTTTTTTCTTGTGTTCTACAACCATTTTCAAAAAGCGTGCGTATTGCTCGCTTTCTTGCGCAAGGTCTGTATTTAGTAGTGTGTCGTAACCTTCACGACCACCCCAAAGTACGTAGTTTTCGCCGCCTAAACGATGCGTAATTTCCATTGCATGTTTAACTTGCGCTGCTGCATATGCATACGTATTAGGATTAGGGTTTGTTGCACCACCGGCACAAAAACGTTTGTTTGAGAACAAGTTAGCAGTACCCCACAGTGGCTTTACACCAGTGCGTTGCATTTCTTTTTAGATAATGTTAGCTATGTGCGTTACGTAATCGAGGCTTTCTTGTAGTGTTTTGCCTTCAGGGGCAATATCAACATCATGAAAAATATTTGTATTTAAGTTTTTACACGAAACCAAAGGCAAAGAGCTTGAACAAATGAAAGGGTAAATATTACCCCTTTAATAAGCGCCAAAACTATTGTAATAGTTTGGCGCTTATTTTATTTATTTTCATATCTACAATGAAAAAGAGTGCTTATATTCATTTTTATTTTTCTATAAAAGACTCCTAATAGATAAAGTTATATTTAGGAGTCATTAATTTTCTAACTTGCACCGCAATAGTACCTTACATAAATTATGCTGGCTAAGTGGCCTTAATAATAGTTACCCTATTTGTATGGTTGTTTTAGCAAATTTAAGAGGTTGTAATTTAGGTTTTGCAAAACAATAAGCAAATGTCAGTGGACCTACTCTGCCAATCAGCATAAGTAAAATTATTATTAGCTGGCTTGGCATACTTAAATTACTAGTAAAATCACGAGATAGCCCTACAGTGCTCAATGCCGAAATTACTTCAAAAGTAATATCTAAAAGAGACGCTTGCTCGATTTTACTCATAATCATGATGCTTAAAAAAGCCGTAAATAAGTATAAAATTACAACACTCAATGCTTTTATCACAAGTTTGTCGCTTAGCTCTCTGTTAAATATGGTTACCTGTGGTTTTTGGCGTAAATAACTATACATAGCAAGTAGTAAAATAACAAAAGTTCCTATTTTAATGCCGCTTGCTGTACTTACCGAACCGCCACCTATTACCATTAATAACAATGTAAGCAATGTCGAGTCGGAACTGAGCTGGCTAATAGGTAAAGTATTAAAGCCTGCAGTACGTGGTGTAACTGCTTGAAACCAAGCAGCAATTACTTGCTCGTTAATAGGTAGGTTGGCAAGTGTGGCTGGATTTGAATATTCAAATAAAAAAATAAGCAAAAATGCACTGCAATTTATTACAGCACTTGCAATTAATACAATACGTGTATTAGTTGCTAATTTATGCCAGCGACGTTGTTGATATATATCTATTAAAACGGTAAACCCTAAGCCACCGATTATAAATAATGCACTGATAATAAGATTAACAGATACATCACTTTTAAAAGCCATTAAGCTATTACTATCGAGTGCAAACCCGGCATTGTTAAAAGCCGAAATAGTATAAAATAGACTTTGATAGGCGCTACCCGCAATACCATAGTCATCTACCCAGCTAATAAAAAGTAAGCAAAATGCTATAGTCTGAATTATTAGCGAGTAAGTTATTACACATCTAGCTACATGGATCACTCCATTTAAATCGCTTGTATCGAATGCTTGGCTTGCAAGTAAACGTTGTTTTAATCCTAAGTTTTTACCAATACTTAAAAATGAAATAACGGCTACGGTCATAAAGCCGATTCCTCCAATTTGAATAAGTACCATAACAACACATTGCCCAAATGTGGTTAGCGCAGTACCTGTATCAATAACAACTAAGCCTGTAACTGTAACCGCAGAGGATGCAGTAAAAAAAGCTTGAATAAAGCTAAGCGATTCAACACTTGCAAAAGGTAATAGTAATAAGCAAGTGCCTAAAATAATGAGAGCAAAAAAACCAGCAGTTAAAATTAAAGGGGGGTTAACAGGCCTTTTGAAATTTTTTAAACGGCGATTAAATTGCTTTGGAAGTACGTGTGCTTGCCAGTTAATCATAAAGCTTTAAACCGTTTGGTGAGTTTTGTTAGGTAATGTTTAGAGCCCAGTAATACAAGGCTATCACCATGGCGTAACTCGGTGTCGAGTGTTAGGTCTGTATTAAAATTATCATCTCGGCGTAAGGTGAGCGGTTTTATATCTGAGTTACGGTCTTTTAAAAGCCAGCCAATATTGCGCCCTGATAAATGTAAATCTATGGCAAGCTCAACAATAAATGTAGATTGTGTAAGCGCAAAATACTGGTTAACCATAGGGTAGTTAAGTGCATGTGCTACTCTGATACCCATTTCTTCTTCGGGGTGAATAATACGGGATACGCCAAGTTTACTTAAAATTTGATGGTGACTTTTAGAGCACGCCTTAACCCATATTTGTTTAACACCAAGGTTTTTTAAATGCAGCACGCATAAAATACTCGCTTCTATGTTTTCACCAATTGCAACTAATACAGCTTGGCAGCTGGTTAAGTCGAGTCGAGCAAGCTGTGTTTCATCACTAGCATCTAAAATGACAGTGTAATTTAACTGATTAGCAAACGTGTTAATGGTGCTTTCGCTTATATCGGCTGCGCAAACGTGATGCCCCTGATTAGCAAGCTCAAGCGAGGCGGTAACACCAAAACTACCTAATCCAATTACTGCAAACTGTGCCATGTGTGTTCCTATTAAAAAATACGACATAGCAAAGACTATGGAATTTTAAAAAAGAGTCACCCCATATCAATTAAGCTTTATAAACATTTAACACTACAGCCAAAAATCTTTATAAAAACTTTATACACAACGTATTAAAAAGCAGTAACCTATAAAAAGAGAATTTTATGGGAGTGCACAAATGGGTATTAATAAATGGCTTAAGCCGCTTTTATTAACAACAATTGCGCCTATTTTTATTGTGCTGGCTATTTTTCCAGTTCGAGAGTGGCTAACGACCACCGACATTGTCATGTTGCAATTACTTTGGGTGGCATGGGTTGCGGTGCGTCAAAATGCAGCCTTAGCGGGGATTACAACGTTAGTTAGTGTGGCATGTACCGACTGGTTTTTTGTACTGCCGTACTTTACATTTCATATCGAAAAAATTGAATACTTAGTCACTTTTACTGTCATGCTTATAGTTGGCTTGATGATAAGCAAATTGGCGGGCGAGCTAAGTAAAAACGTTCGTGATACTCAGTTACATGCCAGCAATACACGATGTTTATATGAGTTAGCTAAGGCGCTTAATGGGCTTGATGATATAAACGCTCAGCGCCAAGTATTTACAATATCGATTAAAAACCATCTAGATATTACACTTCGTTGGAACAATAATACAATGGATAATGGAGAGTACTTTAATATCGAACAAAACACACAATGGGGCGGCTTTATTGCAGATGCCGAACTTAGTCCTGAAAACCGTGCATTTATAGATACGGCACTGTCTTTGTTGTTTCAGGTCCACGAAAACTCAAATCTTAGAAACCAGTCGGCATCGATGAAAGTACAAGCAGAGTTAGAACGTGCTAAAAATGCATTGCTGCGTAGTTTATCTCATGATCTACGCACGCCTTTGGCTACTATTATGGGCTCATCAAGCATGTTAGCTGACGAAAATATTGAGCTGAGTAAGGCATCAATTACAGAACAAGCAAAAAATATTTATGAGCAAAGTGAAATCTTAAATCAGCATTTTAATAAAGTGATGGAGCTTAGCCGGGTAAATAAAATAGGAGAGCAGCTAGCATGGCAAGCTATAAACGTACATACACTTATTACTGAGGCTAAAGCACGCAGGCAGCAGCAATTAAGTGGTTTTAACTTAGCGTTAGTCTTTGATAAAGCCACTTGTTGTATAGGTGATATAACACTTTTAGAAATCGCGCTTGCGAATATATTCGAAAACGCGGCACGTTACGGTGATGGAGCGGCGACAGTGGACTTTAATACTGAGCGAATTGCTAATATAACACACTATAAAATAGCCGTAAGCAATCTCATAGTTACTCATCCAAGCAGTTCGGATGAAGGAGTTGGGCTTGGTAGCGTAATTTGCGATGTAGTTGCTCAGTTTCATCAAGGCGAATTTGTATTAGCTATTGATGAGCTGACCCAAGTAGCCACAGCAATACTTAGCTGGAGTGCAAAGAATGATTAATGTATTGGTGCTAGAAGACTCACCTGCATTGCAAAGTTTTTTAAAAACATTACTAGGTGCCAGTGGCTATAACGTATCAATTAGTGCGAAAGGGCTTGATGGTTTTTCATTAATGAGTGAGCAAAGCTTTGACTTAGTGTTACTTGATTTGGGATTGCTTGATATGGATGGACAAGCTTGGTTACTTGAAGTACGACAATGGAGCCAAATACCAATATTAGTGCTTTCGGCTCGCGATGGCGAGGTGGAAAAGGTTACAGCCCTTGATAATGGGGCAAACGATTATATAACCAAACCTTTTAGTGCAAACGAACTTCTGGCAAGAATGCGTGTGCTACTAAGAGTAAATACACAGCCGAGTTTGGCACTGCAATGCGGTAGCATCATTATAGATCCGCATAAGCACACAGTTACGCTTAACAGTAGCGATGTAAAGCTCACTAATAAAGAATATAAAATTTTGCTTATGTTATTTCAAAATAAAGATAAAGTGCTTACTCATAATGCTATTTTAAGTCAGGTATGGGGGGAGCAATACATTAATAGACCTGAGTATATTCGTGTACATGTAGCGCAACTAAGACAAAAGCTTGAAGTAAACCCTGCAAGCCCTATTCATATCTTAACTGAGCCAGCGGTAGGTTATAGATTAGTTGGGTAGGCACTAAAAAATTATCGTCCTAAATTTAGCTATTTAGGACGATAAAGTTACACGTTTTCTAGTTTCGTTCCTTTGGTTTCTGTTACTAAGTAAATAACAAAAAGCACCGATATTAATGCGAAAAATGCATAGAGCGAATATGCGAGTACAAGCCCTCCAGCGGCTAGCAATATGGGAAAGGTAATAGTGACTAAAAAATTAGCCAGCCATTGAGCAAGCCCTGCAACTCCTAAGCCTAATCCTCTCATGCTATTTGGAAATATCTCGCCGAGCATTACCCACATTACGGGACTCCATTAAAGGTTAAAAAAGAATACATATAAGTTGGCCTTTACAAGAAAACCAAAGCAGCAAAATCTTGATTCCATACAAAAAATTAGTAATAACCGCTCATGGACATAGCCGAAGTTGATATAAAAGCTGAACATTCAGCTAACCCAATACAAAGCGAATTAAACCTGCTCTACAGAGTAGTGCTCTTTTTATTTCAGTGTGAGATACCCAAGTTAGTAATACTTATATAATGCGGCTTTTTCATGTGGCTGCATTAATCAATAAGCAATTGCTTAATAAGGCAACCTGCTTAATTCAGGAATTTAATATGAATACCTTAAAACGAATTCGCTTTATCATTGCAATGTTTATGAGCATAAGTATTTGTGCGAACGGGCAAGACTCAGCTGAACTTAATGAGCAAGCAAAAGCCACACATAATGTGATTGCAAAAACACAATTAGGGCTTGTTAAAGGGGGGTCTGTACTAGATACAAAAATGCCAGTTAATAAATTTTTGGGGATCCCTTATGCACAAGCACCTATTGCTAATTTACGCTGGCAGGGACCTAAAAGTGCGACTCAGTGGCGAGACGTGCTTGATGCAACTCAATATACCCCTGACTGTATGCAAACCACATTTCCTGGTGATTCGGCGCCCCTAAAAGGCTCATTGAGTGAAGACTGCCTTTACTTAAATATATGGGCACCAGCACAAGATATCACTCAAAAGCGCCCAGTTATGGTGTGGATACACGGTGGAGGCTTTGTCAATGGTGGTTCGTCAGCGGCTATTTATAGTGGTCAGTCGTTTGCCGAATCGGGCGTTGTATTTGTTAGTTTTAACTACAGGTTAGGGCGTTTTGGTTTCTTTGCTCATCCTGGGTTGAGTGAACAAAGCAAAAATACACCGCTTGGAAATTACGGCTTAATGGATCAAATCGCGGCCCTAAAATGGGTTAAAAATAACATTACCCATTTTGGTGGAGACGCTGATAATGTAACACTTTTTGGTGAGTCAGCTGGTGGTCGCTCGGTGAATTTTCATATGTTATCGCCCCAATCTAAAGGGCTTTTTCACAAAGCGATTGTGCAATCAGGGGGTGGTAGAAGTGATTCGACAGAGACGGTCGTATACTTAAATAAAAAAGGCACTAAAGGTAACCCTTCAGCTGAGGATGCTGGCATTCAATTTGCTAGAAGTGTGGGAATTAATACCAATGATATAAAAGCACTCGCAAAACTACGTGCTTTACCTGCAGAAAAGGTATTGAGCGGTTTGAATATGATGAACGCAAATACGCCTACTTACAGCGGGCCTATGATTGACTCATCTATTGTATTAACAAGTGACGAGGAGGGGTTTGCTCAAGCTCTACAAACAAAAGTTCCACTTTTTATTGGCAGTACGGATTTTGAGTGGGGATTTTTAAAAGACTACAATCCGAAAGGTGCTATTGCAATAGCCACAGAAACGCTCGAATCAGTGAACAATAAAGCTCAGTTTACTAAAGCGTATGCGCCATTTGTGCTAGCTAAAAATGGGGAGTTAAATTATCCACTGCTAGGCTCTATGATATTCGGTGATAAGCGTTTTGTAGAACCTGCGCGCTATATTGCAAGCAAAGCGAGTATGAGTGAACAGCCTACATGGCTTTATCGTTTTAATTACGTCCCTAGCCACTTAAAAGGCAAAGTTGATGGCGCATACCATGCCACTGAAATACCTTTTGTATTTAATACTCTTGCGCAAAATCCGTTAACATCGCAAAACGATTTTAAAATTGCCAGTGCAATGCACGCTGCATGGGTAAGGTTTGCTAAATACAGCAACCCGTCACCTAAGCAAGGCATTGCTTGGCCTAATTACAATGCTAAAGATAATAGAATAATTGAATTTAACGAGAACGGAAGTGAGGTAAAACAAGACCCACTTGAGAATCGCTTAAATGAGATAACCAATCTAATTAGCCAATAAACATTTATAGAGCCCGTATATATACGGGCTTTTATTGGCATAAATATTAAATTTTCATAACTAAAATTTATATTTTTAGAGCGTGTTGATATGTGTTTATTAAAAAATTAAACAAAGCATGTTTAGTGCATTTTAAGCATGATATTAGATTTTAATGTATTAACCATTTGGTCCGTCTGTTAGGCTGATTCAGTATGCTAAAAGCTGCATATGTGCCATTTAAATTAAACTCAAATACCACACAATAGCATTAAATCAAGGCGCAAACCCTGACCAAAGCGTTGCTGTTTACTTTTTAATTATTACGAAAAATTTCATTGATTCAGTAAAATTGCAGCTAGGTAAGCCGTATTTATTGGGTAGCAGACATGGCCTTAACGATTCAAATACATAGCTTATAGCTTAAAAGGAAAAGTTTAGGAGGCATATTATACAACTTGAATTCAATTGTTTTGATTCTGTGAAAGTTAAATTTCAGCAGCAAATCACCTCCAGATAAAATGTTGCCACTGAAATGTATGTTGCTTGGGTTAAATTTGTTACATATGGCAACCCATCACCTTATTTTACTCAAAATTTGCCACTACTTTCAGCGATAAAGAATGAAATTATTGAATTTAATCAGTTTTGGTAAGCTATCAAAAACGATCAGATAGTTAAGCGTTTAAACGATATAACTAAGTTAGTTAACTAATCGTATATATTAATAAATAAAGCCCATGTTACTAATATCATATGAGCTTATTATTTTAAGGGAACTTGTTTAAATTTTCTCGTATGGCATTCCCACATATTGGATTGCTATTACTTTTTTACCTTCTTCATAATTTAGATGAAAATCAAGGTCGGATGCCATGAATCGTTCAAGCGTTTTAGTCTCGTTTTCATTCATGTTGTCATCATCGTATTCATGCAGCATGTTTGACATCCACCATGAGAATCGCTCGGCGTGCCATACTCTTTTTAATGCTATTTCGGAGTATTTGGCTACCGCATCAGGTTCCTCACCATTGTATGTCTTATCTAGCAATTTGCTGAGGGTGGATACATCAGATGCTGCCAGATTAAGACCTTTAGCGCCTGTAGGTGGTACAATGTGAGCGGCATCGCCAACTAAAAATAAGCGTCCATCTTGCATTGGTTCACATACAAAGCTACGCAGAGGGGCAATACTTTTTTCAATGCTGGGGCCGGTAATCAGCATCTCAGCTACGTCTTCAGGTAAGCGTTTTTTAAGCTCAGTCCAAAATTCATCATCAGACCAATCTTCAATTTTATCAGTTAATGGCACCTGTAAATAATAACGTGAACGGGTTGAAGAGCGCATACTAGCTAAAGCAAAGCCTCGTTTAGTTTTACAGTAAATAAGCTCATCAGCAACGGGGGGAGTATCGCTAAGTAACCCAAGCCAGCCAAAAGGATAAATACGTTCAAATTCGTTACGTTTTTCTTTAGGGATAGATTGTCGAGAAACGCCATGAAAGCCATCGCATCCAGCAATATAATCACAGTCTAATTTATATTCAATACCATTTTGTGTAAACGTTACAAATGGGGAGTTTGAACTTTGCTCATGAATGGCAACATCACTAGACTCATAATAAGTCGTTGCCCCTATGTTTTGGCGCGCTTGCATTAAATCACGGGTAACTTCTGTTTGCCCGTAACACATAACGGTGCTGCCATTTGTAAGTGCCTTTATATCGATTCGATGACGTTGACCATAATGTGCTATTTCAAAGCCATCGTGAATGTGGCCTTCCTTTTTCATTCGCTCATCTACACCAGCTTCTGCTAGTAGACTCACTAATCCTTGTTCTAAAATACCTGCACGAATACGACCTAAAATATATTCGCCTGATGCGCGCTCTATAATTATGTTATCGATCCCCTTTTTAGCTAGAAGTTGACCGAGTAACAATCCAGAGGGCCCAGCGCCAATGATTGCTATTTTAGTTTTTAATGATTGCATTTTTATACTCGTTGAAAACATCGTGTTCTTTTATATTGCTCATTAGTTAATGTTTAAACCATTCACAATTGATGTCATCTGTTGTACTTTTGAGTCAAAGTTAATTTGAGTACACGTGCACATGAATAAAAAAATTCCATTTTATGACCTATACGGAGAGCCGTTTATTCGCCAAGAGCCAGGTGCTGTTCATGTTGAAGATATAGCTTATCGAAGCAGTGAGCTTAAATGGGAGATATCACCACATCGTCATAATAAGTTAGTTCAAATTGTAATTGTTTTTAATAACTCTTGGGCTGCGAGGTTAGATGAAAGAGAGTATCAACTGAATGGGGATTGGGGGGTAATTATTCCGGCTGGTGTTGTACATGGCTTTCATTTTAAACCACGCACACAAGGCTTTGTAATTTCAATAGACGACAGTTTTTTAGTAAGCAATTATGGTGAGACTAGCCTGAATCAATTGTTATTAAAGCCATTAACGGTTGAGTTTGAAAATGCAGCACGTTTAGTGCATTTAAAGCACTACATAGAGCTGCTAATGTATGAAATTAATTATAATGAATTAGGTGCGCCTATTGCCGTTGAGCAATTGCTAAAATTGATATTATTAAATATTTTTAGGCAAAAAAACACTACTCTTTTGGCAAGTAACGCCCGCAGTCGAGAAACAGAAATAGTCGTTAATTTTAGAAGCTTAATTGAGCTAAATTATACCTCACATATGACTATTCCTGACTACGCTGAGAAGCTACATATATCTACTTCAAAGTTAAACCGTATTTGTAAAAGTTTATTAAATGATTCTCCCAAAGCAATTGCTCATCAACGTCTGATCACTGAGGCAAAGCGACGTTTAATCTATACTACACAAACAATCGACGAAATAGCGCTTCATTTAGGATTTAAAGATAGCGCGTATTTTTGCCGTTTTTTTAAGTTAGCCACTAATACAACTCCAACATTATTCAAGCAACAGTCGAATATTAACTAGCTCGATTAAAGCATGCGCGTATTGTTTTTAATTATTGTTAAAAAACGCGATTGCATTTGGGTAGGCTGCCAGTCTTTTCGTATCGTCAGTCCTATACTACGATCAGTATCGGGCAGTGTCATCGGGCAGATAGCTAATATTCCTGTTTGTACTTCTATTTCAACTTGCTTGGCTGGTAACAAGGCCGCTCGAGAACTGTTTAATAAAATACCGCGCGCAGCAATTTGCGAGCTGCACTCTATTACATGGCTTGGTGGTGGTAAACCTCGGCTAACAAATATGTTACTAAAAACCTGCCACGCGGGTGTGCTTTTGTTAGGTGCTACCCAATCAAGTTGTTGGAGCTCTTTTGTTGATATTGTTTGGCGGCTTGCCAAAGGGTGTTGAGCATTTACTACAACACAAAGTTGATCTTTAAATAATGGAATTTGTTCAATATCATTATGTTGAGCAGGGATGCGTAATGCACCGACAATGATGTCAATTTCACCATGAAGTAAGTTAGCTAGCTGCTCTTGGTATGGACCATCTATAATACTTAGCTGGGCATCAGGAAATTCATTATTTAAAGCAATAATACTCAATGGCACAATAGCTGAGCGTGCCAATGGTAAGCTACCTACTTTTAGAGCACCATCCATTTGTCCATTAAACTCCCTCATTTCATAAATACCTTGGCGTAATTCAGAGAAAAACAGCTTTGCAAAACGATTTAGCAAGTTTGCCGTCCAAGTAGGTTCAATACCCACGGGTGAACGTACCGCGAGGTCCTTTTTACATAGTTGCTCTAAATCTTTGATGCTGCGGTGTAAGGTGGGTTGCGACAAATTAAGTTTATTGGCTGCAGCGGTGTAGTTTTTCATTTGTACTAAGTGTATGAGTGCTACTAATTGCTTTGAAGTGACAGAGCGATTAAAGGCATCTTGCTTATGTTTATTATTAAAAATAACCCTCGAAAATTCATCCAAATACTCAAATGCACGTTCAACCCGATTTAGAAAAAATATACCGCTTGGCGTCGGTGTCATCCCCGAGTGGGTCCGAATAAATAGGACTTGATTAAGTTCGTTTTCAAGTTTTTTAATGCCTTGGGTGAGTGCCGACTGGGTTAAGTGAACAGTATTAGCTGCCTTGCTTAACGACATTAAGTTCCTTATATACAAGGCGCTTAACAAATGTCTATTGTTAAAATTCATTTTTATTTAACTCACACATTAATATTTGATTACTACCACTATAGAAAAAACTAATGTCCTTTGACAGCTTTTTAAAGTTCTTTATATAGCTGACTTCAATATACTCATTGCATCAATAGCGTTTAATTATAAATAAGGTAAATAGTATGGCTGTGTGTATTACAGATATAGCGCGCCCTAATAAAGAGATATTAGAAAAATACCAAAATGCTGAAGTTGCAACGGTACATGAGGCACAAGGTCGCGTTGGCTTATTAGCCAGCTATATGAAGCCTATTTATCGCTCTGCTCGTATTGCTGGCAGTGCAGTAACATGTGAAGTGGCTCCTGGCGACAACTGGATGATTCATGTAGCTGTAGAGCAATGTCAGCCAGGTGATGTACTTGTTGTTACACCTACGAGCGGGTGTATTGACGGTTTTTTTGGTGACTTGTTGGCAACTTCATTACAAGCGCGAGGCGTTAAAGGTTTAATTATTGATGGTGGCGTACGCGATATCGCAACACTGACTGAAATGGGCTTCCCGGTTTGGTCTAAAGACGTTTATGCGCAAGGTACAGTTAAAGAAACCATTGCAAATGTCAATGTGCCAGTTGTGTGCGCAGGGGCTTATATAAAACCTGGAGACATCATTGTTGCTGATGATGATGGTGTTGTTGTTGTTGAACAAAGTCGTGGTGAAGAGGTTCATGAAAAAGTCCTGAAACGTGTTGCTAACGAAGAAGACAAGCGAAAGCGTTTAGCTTCGGGTGAGTTAGGTTTGGATATATATGCTATGCGCGAGCGTTTAGCAGCTAAAGGCTTAACTTATATAAAGCAAAGTGAGGATAAGTAAATGCACGCGGCTATTCCTTGCTCAATTATGCGCGGTGGTACCTCTAAAGGGCTTTATTTTTTAGCCAGTGATCTTCCGAGTGATTCCTCAAAGCGCGATGAATTACTGTTACACATAATGGGGTCGCCTGACACAAGGCAAATTGATGGTTTAGGTGGTGCGCATCCTCTCACCAGTAAAGTGGCTATTGTTGAAAAATCAATGCGAGCAAATACTGATGTGGATTACCTTTTTTTACAAGTTGTAGTTGATAAAGCGGTGGTGAGTGATACACAAAATTGTGGCAATTTACTCGCCGGTGTTGCGCCATTTGCAATTGAGCAGGGCTTAGTGAATGCAAAAGAAAAAACAACCGATGTACGAATTCATATGCTAAATACTGCAGCCTCAGCTGTGGCACGCGTTCAAACTCCTAATGGCAAAGTAAGCTATAAAGGGGAGGCCGTAATCGACGGTGTACCAGGTTCAGCAGCGCCTATCACGCTCGACTTTCTAGATATAGCGGGTGCCAATTGTGGTGCACTTTTTCCTACGGGTAATGCCATAGATGAAATTAATGGGTATTCAATAACCTGTATTGATAACGGCATGCCGGTGGTTATTTTAGATGCTAGCGAGTTTGGTTTAGTGGGTGATGAGTCGCCTAATACACTCGAAGATAATACCGATTTAAAGCAAAAGATTGAAGCTATTCGTTTAATCGCGGCTAAGATGATGAATTTAGGGGATGTAACTAATAAAACGATTCCAAAAATGTCTTTAGTAAGCCCTGCAAAAAATGGTGGGGTAATTAACACTCGAACATTTATACCCCACCGTGTTCATGAGGCCATTGGGGTGTTAGGCAGTGTAAGTGTAGCTAGTGCGTGTGTTTTAAAAGGTACAGTAGCCCATAGGTATGCTAACCAAAACTTTAGTGATGGGGAGTTTGATATCGTTGTTGAGCATCCAACGGGTCAGTTTACTGTTGAAATGCAGGTATCAGGTGTTACACAGCTGAGCACTTATAAAATACATCGCTCTGCGCTATTAAGAACCGCGCGGTTATTAATGGTCGGCTCCGCAATGGCTTGATCGACTACTAAAAGATAGTTTCAATAATACTCTCAGCAGGAGACACACAATGATAATAGACTGCCACGGACATTACACAACAGCGCCAGAGCCATTACAGCTTTTTAGAGAAGCGCAAATTAAAGCATTCAAAGAGGGAAAAGCGCTCCCAGACGTTCCCTATATTTCAGACGATGAAATTCGCGAAAGTATTGAAAAAAATCAGTTAAAATTACTTGATGAACGCGGCTTAGACATGACCATTTTTTCACCTCGTGCATCGGCTATGGCGCATCACGTAGGTAATGAGGAGGTATCAAAACAATGGACCTCAGCGTGTAATGATTTAATAGCAAGGGTTGTTGACTTATACCCTACGCGCTTTATAGGAGTGTGCCAATTACCACAATCGCCGGGAGTACCGATTGAAAATTCAGTTGTTGAGCTAGAGCGCTGTGTTAATGAATTAGGATTTGTTGGCTGTAATTTAAATCCTGACCCTTCTGGCGGTCATTGGACTTCAGCGCCGTTAACCGATCCGAGTTGGTTTCCACTTTATGAAAAAATGGTTGAGCTAGATGTTCCTGCAATGATCCATGTATCGGGCTCATGTAATCCAAATTTTCATGCTACAGGTGCGCACTATATGAATGCTGATACCACCGCATTTATGCAATTTTTGCAAGGTGATTTGTTTAAAGAATTTCCTGATTTAAGGTTTATTATACCTCATGGTGGTGGAGCTGTGCCTTATCATTGGGGGCGTTACCGAGGATTGGCTGATATGATGAAGCAGCCACCTTTAAATGAGCACGTAATGAAAAATGTGTATTTTGATACCTGCGTTTATCACCAACCGGGGATTGATTTATTAGTAGACGTTATTGATACTAAAAACATTTTATTTGGCTCTGAAATGATTGGTGCCGTGCGCGGTATTGATCCGCAAACAGGACACTATTTTGATGATACTAAACGTTACATTGACACATTAGAAATATCGGCAGCAGACAAAAAAGCGATTTTTGAAGAGAATGCGCGTCGCGTATACCCACGTTTAGACGCCAAACTAAAAGGGTTGGGTTTATGAGTCAATTTGTAATGGATGCCGATTGGCTTCATTGGCATCAATCGCCATCACAACCTAGCTTTGAGTTACCGAAAGGGGCTGTTGATGCGCATTGTCATGTATTCGGTCCTGGCAATGAGTTTGGTTTTGCACCCGAACGTAAATACACACCATGCGATGCATCAAAACAGCAGCTCTGGGATTTACGCGACTACTTAGGGTTTAGTCGAAATGTGATAGTGCAAGCAACCTGTCATGGAGCTGACAACAATGCGATGGTAGATGCGCTTTTAGCATCAAATGGTTTAGCACGTGGTGTTGCAACTATTAAAGAGGATATTAGCGAAGCTGAGCTTGATAAATTACATGCTGCAGGTGTACGCGGTGTACGTTTTAATTTTGTAAAGCGCCTAGTTGATGCTTTGCCATTTGACTCGTTAAAACGCATTGCAGAACGAATAGTTAAACGTGATTGGCACATTGTTATTTATTTTGAAAGCCAAGATTTACCCGAGCTTTATGATTTTTTCACTAGTTTACCAACGATATTAGTCGTTGACCATATGGGGCGCCCAGATGTTACTAAATCTGTTGAAGGCGAAGACTTTGCGTTGTTTTTACAGTTTATGCGTGAGAATGAAAATGTGTGGTCTAAAGTAAGTTGCCCTGAACGGATCTCTGCTGATGGTCCTGATAAAGGCTACCAAGACGTTGTTCCTTTTGCGCGTAAAGTCGTGGAAAGTTTTCCTGATCGTGTTTTATGGGGCACTGATTGGCCGCACCCAAATATGAAAAGCCACATGCCCGACGATGGTAAATTAGTGGACATGATTCCACTTTTTGCACCTACTGCTGAATTACAGAAAAAGTTATTAATTGATAATCCAATGCGTTTGTATTGGTCGAAATAAGGAATACATATGGCTATTAATAAACCTTACAAAGAGGTGCCAGGTACCATTATATTTGACGCCGATATGGCGCGTTTAGGTTTTCACTTAAATCAATTTTGCATGTCGTTGATGAAAGCGCCAAATCGGAAGAAATTTAAAGCAGGTGAGAAAGTCTACCTTGATGAGTGGCCAATGAGCGAAGCACAAAAAGAAGCGGTTATAGCACGTGATTACAACAGAATGATGAGCCTAGGCGGCAATATTTATTTTCTTGCAAAAATATTTTCTAGCGACGGTATTAGTTTTCAAGCCGCAGCATCAACGATGACGGGGATGACACAAGATGAATACGCGCAAATGATGCTATCAGGGGGTCGTGTACCCGACAGCAGTAATACATTAAAGAAAGGAAGTTAATCATGGCCAAAATAAATGCAGGTGTTGCTACATCACATGTTCCGGCTATTGGGGCTGCTATTGATAATGGCATAACAGATAATGAGTATTGGAAACCATTATTTGAGGGTTATGATTACGCTAAAGAGTGGATAAAAAAGCAAAAACCAGACGTTGTATTATTAGTATATAACGATCATGCAACCGCGTTTGACTCTAATTTAGTTCCTACCTTTGCGATTGCAACAGGTGAAGAGTTTAAACCAGCCGATGAAGGGTGGGGGCCACGTCCTGTACCCAATGTAAAAGGCTATCCTGAATTTGCATCACATATTGCTCAATCTGTTATTCAAGACGACTTTGACTTAACTGTTGTTAATACTCTAGATGTTGATCATGGCTTAACGGTCCCGTTATCGCTAATGTTTGGTCAGCCTGAAAATTGGCCGTGTAAAGTTATTCCTATTGCTGTCAATGTAGTACTTTATCCAACCCCATCTGGGCAGCGTTGTTACAATTTAGGTAAGGCCTTACGTAAAGCTGTAGAAAGCTTTGATGAAGACCTAAATGTACAAATTTGGGGGACGGGCGGCATGAGCCATCAATTACAGGGGCCACGTGCAGGTTTAATTAATAAAGAATTCGATAATGCCTTTTTAGATGGCATTGTTGATGATGCTGAAAACTTAGCCCTAAAACCTCATCTTGAATACATTAACCTTGCTGGCTCTGAAGGGATTGAGCTTATTATGTGGCTTGTAATGCGTGGTGCGCTTAATGATGAGGTTGAATTAAAGAAACGTCATTACCATGTACCCGCATCGAATACTGCTGTTGGTCATCTTGTTTTAGAAAATAAATAACCTGGAGAAATTTTATGAAAGTAATTGTTGTTGGACCAGGCGCATTTGGCATTAAGCACCTTGAAGGTATTAAAAATATCGACGGTGTTGAAGTGGTTGCACTCGTTGGTCGTACGCTAGAAAAAACTCAAAAAGTGGCTGATGACTACGCCATACCGCAAGTTTTTACAAGCTTAGACGATGCGCTTAAAATTGATGCCGATGCAGTGATTTTATGCACACCCACTCAGCAACACGCTGCGCAATCTATCCAATGTATGGAAGCGGGTAAGCATGTGCAAGTTGAAATCCCATTAGCAGATAGCTGGGAAGATTCATTAAAAGTAGTTGAGGTACAAAAGCGCACGGGGCTGACCTGTATGGTTGGGCATACTCGCCGCTTTAATCCATCTCATCAATGGGTTAATAATAAAATTTCGGCTAAAGAGTTTAATATTCAGCAAATGGATGTACAAACGTACTTTTTCCGTCGTAAAAATATTAATGCTAAAGGCGAGGCCCGGTCATGGACTGATCATCTTTTATGGCACCATGCTGCTCACACTGTTGATTTGTTTGCTTATCAAGCTGGCGCTAAAGTGGTTAAAGCTAATGCTATTCAGGGGCCAATTCACCCAGAGCTCGGTATTGCTTTAGATATGTCTATTCAATTATTAGCTGAAAATGGTGCAATTTGTACCCTATCATTATCGTTTAACAATGATGGTCCTTTAGGGACATTTTTTCGCTATATCGGTGACACAGGTACATATATAGCACGCTATGATGATTTAGTGGATGGCAAAGAAAATGCGATTGATGTCTCCGCTGTTGACGTATCTATGAATGGCATTGAGCTACAAGATAGAGAGTTTTTTACTGCTATAAAAGAAGGTCGCGAGCCTAATTCAAGTGTGGAGCAGGTACTTGATTGTTATCGGGTGCTTCACGACTTAGAGCAGCAATTAAATAATCAATAATTAATCGCAAAGGAGGGCGTATGAATAAGCGTAAAATTAATGGTCATAGCGTTAATCCAATTGGGTTGGGCTGTATGAACTTGAGCCATGCCTATGGGAGTCCTCCCTCAGATGAAGCTGCAATTAATTTATTACACGCAGCGATTGATTTAGGTGTTGAGCATTTTGATACTGCCGCTTTGTATGGATTTGGTAAAAATGAAGCCCTACTAGGTAAAGCTTTAGCTCCACACCGAGATAAAATTTTTTTGGCGAGCAAATGTGGTATGGCGGGCGTTAATGGCAAGCGTGTTATTGATGGGCGTCCACAAACGCTTCGATCAACAATAGAGGCGTCTTTAACTAGTCTAAATACAGAAGTTCTAGATTTATATTACTTACATCGTATGGATAAATCTGTGCCGATTGAGGAGAGTGTTGGCGAGCTCTCGCGCTTAGTTGGTGAAGGAAAAATTAAAGCAATTGGCTTATCTGAGGTATCAGCCGAGTCAATAATGCGAGCAAATAGCGTACATTCGATTGCAGCAGTGCAAACAGAGTATTCGTTATGGACGCGTAATCCTGAAATTGCAGTCCTCGAAACATGTAAGCATATAGGGGCTGCTTTTATTGCATTTTCACCATTAGCGAGAGGCTTCTTAACTGAGCAGGTTACCAGTCTAGAGGTACTAGTTGAAGGTGATATTAGACGTGGTATGCCACGCTTTAATGAACCTCATTTTAGCAAAAACAAGCAATTGTTAAGTGCATTAAAATCTATCGCACAAAGCACAAATTTAACACTGGCTCAATTGTGTTTAGCCTGGGTGCTTCATCAAGGTGAGCATGTTCATGTTATCCCTGGCACACAGAATAATGCACATTTAGCCGATAATGTAAGTGCTGAAAAAATTGTACTGTAAGCAGAGCAGTTAACGCAACTATCAGCTTTATTCTCACCGTTCTCAGTTAGTGGTCCGCGTTATCCTGAAGCAACTCAAGCGGAAATAGACACCGAAGAGTTTTAAATGTAGCAATTAAGGTTTTTCGTTTTGAGCTTATTACTAAATGATTTACTCACCCCGCTATATGCGGGGATTTTAATTGCATTCGCTTTTTTTGGATCATTTATTACCGCCGCATTTGGTGCAGGAGGCGGGTTATTACTACTTCTTACAATGGCCTCAATGCTGCCTATGTCCATTGTTATTCCTGTTCATGGCCTTGTTCAGTTAGGCTCTAATGCGACTCGTGCAATAGCAACGTATAGATACATTGACCTAGATATGTTGGCTTATTTTTCAGTAGGGGGGCTGTTTGGTGCTGTGCTATCGACTACTGTAGTAACACAAATAGCACTTGAGCCGATGAAAATTGTGTTGGCAATATTTATTTTTTATTTGTTGTGGGGTCCAAAGCCCAAATTTAGTGGCACATCACCAAGCGTGCGCCTTATTGCAGGGTTAAGTACTGCCTTTCTCTCTGTATTTGTTGGCGCTAGCGGCCCAATTGTAAGCAGTTATTTGTATACAAAAGAGTATGAAAAATTAAAATTTACGGCAACATTTTCAAGCTGTATGGCACTTCAGCATGTATTAAAAGCGGCGGTTTTTAGCGTTGTTGGATTTGCATTTTTTAATTGGCTGCCTTTAATTTTTTGTATGGTTATTAGTGGTGTGTTCGGAACGTTTATAGGTTTACATGTATTAAATAAGATTCCCACATCTAATTTTAAAAAGGTATTACGACTTATTTTGAGCTTTTTATCCCTGCATTTGATATGGCAAGGCGTCCGTTATTTTTATAATTAGTTGGGATAATATAAATAATACCCCCTCGCTGCCACTCATTTTCAGCGAAGGGGTATTAACAACCTAGTTAACCTAAAATCGGGTCAGTTATATTGCTTTAGCTAAAGCAATATGGGAGTCGCGCATAATTGCAGAGTGCTCAGCTTTGTCGCCTCCTTCTATTTCAATTTGAGCAAGTCGACCTGAGTTTTCAACAACAAGCTTACAACGCTCCCAACGACGCTCTTTAAAAGCGGTTAGTGCGTGTTCTAACTGAGCATGCTTAGTTAGTTCATCAGCCAGTACAATAGCGTCTTCAATACCTATACATGCACCAGACGCTAAATGAGGTGTCGTTGCATGTACTGCATCGCCAATAAGTACGATTCGGTTTTTATGCCATGCTTCTTTAACTAATAACCCTTCAAGTGGTCGGTAATCAATTTTAGAGTTTTCATTTAGGTGAGCATGTATTTCTTGTACTACCGGTGCTGGAAATTTGGCTACAAGTGCTTTTAATAAAGGTAAAAAGTCTTTTGGTTCAATATAATTATTTTCAATTTTATCCTCTGTAACAAACATATACATTTCGTTTTTCGACATAGGGTTAACCCCTACTTTAATATGTTCGCCTACCCACATTACCGTGTTATCGATGCCTTCAAGGCGAGGCAGTACGGCTCGCCATACACCTTGGCCTACAAATTTAGGCTTTTCAGCTTCAGGGAATGTGACTTGTCGTACTTTTGAGTACAAGCCATCAGCACCAATAATTAGGTCATATGTTTTTGTTGTGCCATCGGTAAAGGTTACTGTTGCCCCATTTTCGTCTTGTTCAATAGATGAAAATGTACAGCCAAGCCTAACATTGGCATTGGTTTGTTTCGTTTTATTTGCCAAAATTTGTGCAAGTGCTGGTCGCATTATAGCGCCCGCTTTTGGAATATTAGCATTAGCCATTAATGGCGTTGGTATATGGGCCAGGTGCAAACCATGTGGGGCATATATATCTAACCCTTCATGGGCACTGCCTTTTGCTAAAAACTCTTCTAAAATTCCAAGTTGTTGAAAAGCTCGAATTGTAGCTCCACCTAAACTGATCCCAGCCCCTTCTGCTCGCCAGTTAGGATCAATTTCTACCAAATCGACAGCTATATTTTTTTTCTCAAGTTCGATGGCTGCCGACATACCAGAGAAGCCACCACCAATTATTAATACATTAGAAATACACGGGTTCATTTTAGAACTCCTTTATTGTTGTTATATCCACCCAAATTTCATTGTGTTGGTGAATATCTAATTCAATGTTTGTTAAGGCCTGATTTTTACATGGCCCTTGTGTGCAAATACCAGTGCTAATTTCGAATAAAGCGCCGTGAGCAGCACAGACTATTTGATCACTTTTTGAATCTAAGTATTTATCTTTTTTCCAAGGTAATGTGGTATCACCGTAGTGAGGACAGATATCTTTATAGCCATAATACTCCCCATTTTTATGAACTATAAAGAGGCTGTCGCGCCCTTGATTAAGAGGGTCAAAGCCTTTAGCTTGACCCTCTGTAATATCGCTTTTATAGGCGATAAATACTTTACTCATGATTACTCTGGTTTACCGGGAGGTGGGCCCATTGGTGCCCACTTTTCGCGGTACTGAAGCAAGAAAGCTTGCGAATTATCAGCACCCGGCATTGCTTCTCGTGCAGTCCATTCATCATCGTGTAAATCCATATCAGCATCATATTCAATGTTGCAGCCAAACGGACTTTTGAAGTACCAAAACCAGTTTGATCCGAATATATGACGACCTGGCCCCCAAAAGCTTTGATAGCCTTTATTAACTAAGGCAGTACCTGCCTGAGAAACTTCTGTTGGTCCGCTCATATGAAAAGTGAAATGCTCAATACCTTGCATGTGTGGCGGGGTATTTATAAAAAATAATGTGTGGTGATCGTTGGTACCGGCAGGGCGCATAAAAGGACCTACATGGGTAAAACGATCCGTAGTAATAAAGCCTAAACGCTGTGCGTAAAAAGCTTCAGCTTTAACGGCATCCGGTACAAAATACACAACATGAGAAAGGCTACGAGGCTTTGCCTTGAAGTCTGTATTAATACCAATATTGTTTACAGCACGGTTGTTTTCACACCCTGGCGCGTTGACTTTTTCTGCTGGTAGATTCTCGAGCGATTGCCGTATGGTCACTTGAAAACCAATAACAAACCCTAAATCGTCAACAGATTCGATACTGCCATCGTCTAAAGTTATTACTGTTCGGTCTTTTTCAAGCTCTGTTTTTAAAGCATCTATTGTATGCTGATCTTTTACACCGTAAATTGTTTTACGCAGCATTGAACCAGTAGCAAGAGGATTCGGTAATGAGCTGTCATCTGCTTTTTTAATCTCAATACCTGTGCCATCAAGAGCAACAAATCGTGTTTCAGTTTTTTGTGTTAAGCCATAATCTAGTGCGAACTGCTTACAACTCTCGGTGTCTTCAACACCAAAAACAAGCGTATCGGGGCCAATAATATTCATGGTGTGATCCTTATTGTTTTTTTAATTCGTTAAATGTTTCAGCTACCCAATCAGCTATGTACTGACCCGCGTTTGAACTGTTGTCGAAGCTAGAGTGCTGTACACCACCTTCTCGTTCTGTAAAGATTTTTAGCTCACGCTTAGGGCTATTGACTAGTTGCTCAAAGGTGCGCTCGGCCCATTTAAGTGGAATTTGCGAATCTTTAGCGCCGTGAGTGACTAAAAATGGCACTTTAATTTTTTCAATTTGACCATCAAGGTGGACGTTTTCAGCAATTTCCATGAAATCATCCATATTTTTTGCACCCCAAACCCATTGCACATGTGCCCAGTAATGAGGTACGGGGAAGTCACCTTCTTTTTCTAAGCGACGTTTTTGAACGTCACGCCAATCGTGGTTTGCACCCCATACACAGCCTAGGGCAAGTCTCGGTTCATTCGCTACCGCACGAGGGCAGTAATAGCCACCTAAAGAGACACCTTCCATGCCAATTAGCTTGCTATCTACTTCATCATGTTGTTCTAACCAATCAACAACAACACTTGCCCAATGCTCAGTGTCAAAACGAGCATGGAAGTCTTGTAGCTTTAACGCTTCACCTGTACCTGGTTGATCTAAAACAAGTGATGAAACGCCACGTTCTGCTAACCATTGTGGTAAACCAACGCGATATTTCATTTCCTTTGATGAATCTAGGCCGTTTATTTGTATAAGAATAGGGGCAGGGCCTTTAACGCCTTTGGCTTTGACATAAAGAGCACTAAGGTGTTTGCCTTCATAAGGAATTTCCACGCGTTCACAGTTTTCGTGACCCAGTTCGATTGATTTTTGAAAAAGCGAAAGTGAACGTTTATACAGCTCTGTTCTTCCCGAGGCGCCATGTGCTTGAATGCGTTCACAGGTTATAAGGTAGGTTGCAGCGCGATTATATTTGTACCCTGCAGAAAGCAGTCTGCCGCGTTCTAGATCTTCTTCAGCAAGACCACATAGTTTATCGGCCATTTTAGCCCACGTGTCTCTAAATGCTTGAACGCCTTCTTTATCTGGTGATTTTGCAGCCTCTTGTAAAGGGCCACACATTTCTTCGATTTCGCCAATGCGAGCGCCCATTTCGATAGCTAAATTTACTGATAAATTCCATACATAATTCGTCGGGAAATACTTAAACATAATAACCTCTTAATAAATTAATGTGTTGTGCTCAACTACTTTTCTAGAAATGCGACAGCTCTGACAAAACCTGCTGAGGCATGTTTAATTTTGTAAGGAAAACATGAAACTAAAAAACCACTACTTGGTAGTGATGCTAAGTTTGCTAGCTTTTCCATTTGCCCATAACCAATGTCGCGACCCGCTTTATGGCCTTCCCAAATGATTGATGGGTCGCCGCTTTCTTCGAAACGTTGTTTAGTGAATTTAAAAGGAGCATCCCAGCTCCAAGCGTCGGTACCCACAACTTTTATACCGCGCTCTAAAAGATACAAGGTGGCTTCGCGGCCCATACCAACACCAGCATCAAGGTAACCAGGCTTACCGTAAACAGAGCCTGCACGGGTATTGACTAAAACGATGTCTAACGGCGATAAGGTGTGATTAATTCGGGCTAGCTCTTTTTCAACGTCTAGGGCAGTAATTACATAACCATCAGGGAAATCTCTAAAATCTAATTTAACACCGCGTTGAAAACACCACTCCAAGGGCAACTCATCAATACCAAAGGCTGGTTTTCCACCATCTGTGGTAGAGGCATAGTGCCATGGTGCGTCCATGTGAGTGCCACTATGTGTGGTGATCTCTAAACGTTCAGCCGCCCACGATTCATTCCCTGGGAGTTGATCTTTTTTTAAACCAGGGAACATTGATGACATTTCTGGCCAACCTTGTTGGTGGTCGGTATACTCGATTTTTGGTAATAATGGCGGTGGATCGGTATAGGGGTTATTCTCAAGCGTTACCGATAAATCGATTAATGTGTATTGTGATGGATTAAACATGTGTATTCTCCATTATGGCTTCTTGTTTTATATCTCCAAATATTGACTTGCCCTGCGAATCTAGTACTCGCATATGAACTGTTTCGCCAGATTGTAAAAAGTCTGTTTGTGGTTTGCCTGTGGCAATCATTTCCTTAGCACGTAGCTCTGAGATACAGGCTTGTCCTTTACTAATATCTGCGTTAGAAACAGTACCTGAGCCAAACACGGTGCCCGCTTTAATAGGGCGAGTTTTAGCGACATGGGCAATTAATTCATGAAAACCAAAAAACATCTCTGTGCCATCAGGCGCACCAAACCATTTGTCGTTACGGTAAACTTCTAGTGGCAGTGAAATACGACCATTACGCCAGTTTTCACCAAGCTCATCAGGGGTAATAGCAAATGGTGCGAAGCTGGTAGGGCCTTTAGCTTGTACAAAGCCAAAACCTGTTTTCATTTCTCTTGGCCCGAGTGCGCGATAGCTGATGTCGTTAAGCATGACTATTAGACGTATTTTCTCAAGTGCAAACTCTGGACTACTCCCCATTGGGATGTCACCGACCATCACGCCAAATTCGCCCTCAAAATCAAGACCAACTTCGTTACTTGGAGCTGCAATTTTATCATTAGCGCTAAGAAAGCTATCGCCAGCACCTTGATAAACAAGTGGATAAATATCAGCATCTTCGATTGGGTCCAGATGAAATGCTTGCTGCATCAACACGCCATGATTTAAAAAAAGTGAACCGTCTAACCATTGCCAACTACGTGGTAAAGGGGCCATTAATTGAGTGTTACACACTTTATTAATGCCTGTTAGCTCAAGTGCGTTAAGTGCCTCGTAGCGAAGTAAAAGCTTATCTTGTATAGCAGGCCATAATTCTAGTGCCTCTTGGAGCGTGCCGGCTAGGTCGCTAATGTCTACGTAGTCAGTTAGATCCTTTGAGACTAATACAAGCTGACCATCTGGTTTTGAATTATTAATTGTTGCAAATTTCATTGTGTGTCCGCAGATGTTGTTAAACTTTGGTTTAAGTCATATTAATACTTCATTTGCAATTGATGAAATTGAATGTTTAGATAGGTTGTATCAATAATTTTAATACTTAAAAATAATCAAAATTTAAAAATCAGCAGTGGGCCAATGTTATGAGATTTGAGCATTTAGATTTAAATTTACTGGTTGCATTAGATGTTTTACTAGAAGAAAAAAACATAACCAAAAGCGCTAAGAGACTGCATTTATCGCAGTCTGCTATGAGCAGTATTTTGGGTAGAGCACGTGCCTTTTTCGAGGATGACTTGTTGGTGCAAGTTGGTAAAACTATGCAACCGACCCCTTTTGCGCTTGAAGTTCAAGTACCAATTACTGAAGTACTGACAACCATTAGAGGCGGGATTATTGGTAAGCGATTTAATGATCCATTAAAAAGTGAACGTCATTTCAAAATTGTTGCATCGGATTATGTTATTCAAGTTCTGTTTTCTAGTATTTTAACCGAGCTTGCTACGTTAGCTCCATTATTGACGTTTGAGTTTTTATCGCCGTTTTCGCATGAAGTTAATATACTTACCAAAGGAGGAGCCGATTTATTTATAGCACCGGAATCGGTAATGCTTGATGGTTACCCTAGTTCATTACTTATGGTTGATGAACTTGCATGTGTAGTCGATATGGATAACAAGTTAGTTGCTGGTGATGTAATTTCAGCTGAACAAGTTGGCAGTATGGGGCATGTGTCGGTAGGTTTTGCACGAACAAGTCATTTAAGTATTGAAACATGGTTAACGGAGACGATGGGAGGAAGTCGAAAAGTTGATATTATTACAAATGACTTTTCTACTATGATTTATACTTTGAAGGGGACTCAACGCGTAGCTATTTTACCCAAAAAGTTTGCCAATATACACGCACAAAAGCATGGTTTAAAGGTCGTTTCATTTCCCTTTGATACACCCCTTTTAGTTGAATCAATGATGTGGCACCCTACACTTAATAACGACCCTATACACCGGTGGTTAAGAGAAAAAGTAATTTCTACTGCACAAAACTTATAAAAAAGTCGCCTTAATAGGCGACTTATAGTTTTATATAATTAGGTCAGTGCTTTAATTCATACCGATTCAAATCTTGAGCTATTGATATCGTCCCTTTGTATTCACCTTGCACTTGCTTGGTATAAAAGTCGATTTCCTCTGAAGTATCTAACCCTGGCGCCATATGAGTAATGACGAGTTTTTTTACGTCTGCTGCTTTAGCCAGCTCACCGACCTGCTGAGGAGATAAGTGATGCTTTGAAAGGTGCCTATGAATACCTTTAAATTTTTTCTCTGGCATACGAGGATTCGTTTTCTTAATTTGATTAACGGTATGATCAATATCCATCATCTCACTAACTAATAAATCAACGCCGTTTGCGAGTTTTTCTACGGCCTTACTAGGGCCCGTGTCACCAGTGTAAACAGCAGTATAACCATCATCCAGTGTAAACTTAAACGATAAAGCTTGAAACTTGTTCCATTCGTCACTGCCTTTTGGCCAGCTATAATGAGTGTTTCTAATTACATTTAGGGTAAAGTCATCAAATTTAATATCTGAGCCATCTTGAACCTCAATTACTTTAATATTGTTATTTGCAGGAGCTGGAACTTGACCAGGAACACCATAATGACCTAATGCACCGTAAGTCATGTATTTAAAAATACCATCAACGGTTTGCTGAGTACCTGGCGGGCCATATATAATAAGCTCATTATTAGCACTTGTTTGCCACCTTAAGCTAATAATTGCAGGCAAACCACCTGTGTGATCAAAGTGAAGGTGACTTAAAAATATAGCATCCACATCCTTTATATTAAGTCCTGCTTTTGCTAATTGCCCTGCAGTTCCATCACCCGCATCTACTAAATAGGTATTACCATTAACAAGCATCGCATTAGCTGGTTGAGAGTGTTTTGCATTAGGAATAGGGCCTGCCATCGTACCTAGAGTTATCCACTCATTTTTTGTTTCGCTTGCGTTACCGTTAAACGTAAATGCTAAACAGCCTATAGATAGAAATAAATTAAATAAAATACTACTTTTTTTCATTGTGTGTGCTCTCTTAATAGAAGTCATATTTAAATGTAATGCCGTATGTTCTTGGTTTTTCATAGGTTGATACCATGGTGTTGCCACCATTTGCAAATAACTGTGATGTTGCTTTTATCTCTTCGTCAGTTATGTTTCTTACATATGCGAGAATTGACCACTTATCATTTGCTGAAAATAATTGCATAGAAGTGTCTAAGGTAATAACATCTTCAGCACGCTGTGATGGTAAGAAGTCAAAGCCAACCCAACGTTCGTCGCGGTAACGAGCATCAAAAGACACCGATGCCGAATAACCATTATTAAACTCTAAGTAATGGTTAATACTTGCAGTTAAAGAAAGTGATGGCGAGTTTCTGCCTTCCTTACCTGAACAGTTGACATTATATGTGGGCTCCCCATCAGTCATGCTTATTACCGTTGTGTCACAACCAGTCACAACATTTACAGCTTCGTCTGGCGTTTTTTGAAGGTAACTAAACTCTTCAATCTCATTTTTTAGGTATTGAATATTACCTTTGATTCGTGTTGCTTCAGTCAGTTGATAAAGAATATCAACTTCAACGCCTTTAATACTTGATTGACCTATATTTTCAGTAAAGAATGCAGAATTACCATTACCATCAATACCAAAGTGACTTGCCTGTTGATCTTCATAATCCCAAATAAATGCCTCAGCATTGATTTGTAAATAATTATCTAAAAATCTATTTTTAGAACCAAATGTCCATGCATTTATATACTCAGGTAAAAACTCTTCACGACCTGCTGTTGGACTAAACCCTCCTGAACGATAGCCTGTTTCGTAACTAGTGTAGAGTAAATTACTATCAGCAATATCGTATTCTATTGCTGCTCGATACGTTATTTCGTCATTTTCTTGAACACGGTCAATTTGTGTTTGGTTAATGAAAAGCAAGTTTGCACGCAGGTTATCTGGCGCACCAGGAAACAACGGAATTTGGCCATACGGAACAGGACCTCGATTAGCTATAGGAGCTCCCTCTGGCAAATCCGCTGGATCAATAGATGCAATTGTTTCTGCAACAGTTGCACCAACAGGAATAACTGGCGCACCGTCACAATTAGGGATTTCTGGTCCGCCAGGGTAGGCTGGTAAATCTCTAATACATAAATTTAGAAATACATCCGCTTGTCCCTTAAATTCTTTTTTATCTTTGGTCCAACGCACAGCACCAACGAGTCTAAGATCATCAGAGATGTGATATTTACCATGAACAAAAAACGCGGTTGACTTTGTACTGGAGTTTTCAATATCTTGCGTTGATTGCAAGCTGTATTGGTTAAATGAGGCTAGACCATCAACTTTTTCATCAAAGTAAAAGCCACCCATAATTAAATCAAGCGCCCCTACGGTTGTAGAGAAACGAGCTTCTAAACTAGATTGCTGGTGGTTTTCTTGATTAATAGCTGCTTGGAAAGCGGGATTATTAAATAAAACGTCAACCGTATTCTCTCTATAAGCCGGAATAATTGTTAGATCACCCAATGATGTTGCAACGTTTAACTCTGCCGACACCCCCATATACTCGTTGTCTATATAAGGGTCATATAGGGGAGTGATAGAAGTAAATGCTGGCGAGGTTATTTGGCCTGTGTAGTATTCAACTGCATCTGGTGTACCTGGGCCTGTATGAGGAGCTGATACGTTATCTGGAGCAGGATTGAAGTTGTAACCTGGAATATTTTTTGGGTGGTTATTACTTCCTTGGAGTGGGAATCCGTAACTACCTTCAAATGAAGGTGAATTACCATTGCCTTTTGTTGTTGAGTAATCTGCAGTGACGGTAAGGTTTACATCTTCTGAAAATTCACCAAATAAACGTGCGCGGAATGCGGTATCATCTGTTGCCGCTGTACCATCATCGTTGTAGCCGTCATTTTTAGTTTTACCAATCGCAAAACGAGCTGCCCAGTCATCGCTTATTGGTAAATTGACAGCACCAGAAGCTGTTATTGTTCCATAGTTAGCAGCACCAATAGAAATATTGCCAAATGTCTCACCAAGTTCAGGTTTTGTTGAAATAACATTGATCGCACCCGCTGTTGCATTTCGGCCATAAAGAGTGCCCTGAGGTCCCTTTAAAACCTCTATACGTTCTACATCTAAAAATGATGCCGTTGTGGCTGTTGGGCGCCCTAAAAATACACCGTCTACGTTAAATGCTAAAGCAGCATCTGTGTATGCATTTACAGCAAAGTTACCAACGCCTCTGACAAAAAATACAGTATTAGAGCCGCCACCAGAGACAACATTGAGTGCAGGTGATATTTTATTAAGCCCTGTTGCATCGGTAACACCGATGCGTGATAGTTCTTTACCTGTTGCGGCATCAATAGGTACAGCCACATCTTGTAAACTTTCTGTTTTTCTAAGTGCTGTAACCGTTATTAACTCAATACCACTATCTGCTTTAGGTTCTGTAGTTTTTTCGGCAGTTTGAGCCGAAATAGCTAAAGGTGCTAAACATGCAGTCAGAATACATGAACGTAAATACGATTTGTTCATAGTTCTATCCTTATAATTGTGTGTGTAAAAGCGTTTTACTAATAACTTGTTAATACAAGTGACGAGATTGCGATGTGTGTGCAACGCAAAAGTAAAGATAAAGTAAAAACTGCATATCAAGTTAATTGATTTTTATGATTGAAGTTACCTATTTCATAGATACATGAGAGAACTAGGCACTCTAGCGAGGAAAGGTGATAAAAAAGGTAATTGCAATTAACTATTTATTTACGTGATACATTCTATCTAAATATTAAATTCTACAATTGGAAACTTTCAACACATAGTGGAGCCTTCGGGTTTGTATTTAATGACCCGACAACACACTAAGCAAAACACACAATAATTAAAGGAAGTTTTTATGAATACTATCTCGCCCACTGTGGCTTCTACTAAACACGGTATTATTTTAATTTTAGCGGCTATTATGCCTGTTATGGCAGTCATCTCCCTTGTTCCTGTGCTGCCTATGTTACTTGAAGAGTTTAAGCATATTAGTGGTTATGAGGTTTTAGTGCCTATTGCTATGACTATTCCTGCACTCTGTGTTGCTGTATTCTCTCCAATTGCGGGTTCTCTTTCTGATAAGTTTGGCAGGAAGTCGCTCCTTATTTTTGCTCTGTTAATATACAGCGCTGTTGGGGTATTACCTTATTTCTTGGAAAGTTTATCTCATATAATAGTATCTCGTATTTTTTTAGGTATTACAGAAGCGGTTATTATGACAATTGCTACCGCATTAATTGCTGACTACTTCATAGGAAAAGAAAGACAAAAATGGATTTCTATACAAATAGCGTCAGTGAGCTTAAGTGCTATTTTTCTCATTGCACTTGGCGGTATGTTGGGTGAAGTATTGGGTTCAAGAGGCCCATTTGTTTTATACTTACTTGCCTTGCCTGTTGCTTTGCTGGTTGCTTTAAACTTATTTGAACCTAAAGTAAGAGCAAATGAGGACAAACAACTCACGGGATTCCCTGTAAAAAAAGTACTGCCTCTATTATTTATAACACTATTTGTTGGTATTATTTTTTATTCTATGATTGTAAAACTAGGTGAAGTACTGTCGATTAGTCAGGCAGTGACGCCCGCTATTATTGGCGGAATAGGAGCTTTAGCAAATATAGGTGTTGCATTAGGTGCATTTTGTTACGGAAAAATTAAGCATATCTCAGGGCCACTTTTATTATGTGTTGGTTTTGGTTTAAGTGCCTTTGGTTACTTTGCAACAGCAGTGTCTTCTTCAATTGTAATTTCATCAATAGCTATTTTTATTGGTTGCTTGGGTTTTGGCTCTTTATTACCAACGACTTTAACATGGGTATTAAAGCTACTCCCTGAAAATGTACGTGGTAAAGGAACTGGGATGTGGACGGGTATGTTCTTTTTAGGTCAGTTTACAGCACCTATTGTTGTAACTTTACTTCAAAAAACATTGGACTCTTTGAGTGCTGTGCTTGTGCTAATTGCTATTTGTTGTGCAATTGCATCGCTGGTCGCTGCACTAAAAAGTAAAGGTGCAAGAGATTTAAAGTGTGATGATACAAATAAGGCACCTGTTTGAACATTCAATGGGCCTAAATTCAATCTCTTAACTCCAATGAATAGAGCTTAATTGTTTCAAGCATTGATTTAGCCGCGATAGATAAAGACGTGATAGGTTTAGAAATAACGCCTACACGTCTTGCAATAATAGGGGAATTTATTTCTCTGCATATTACGCCTGCTTCTAATGCTTGCTCTTTGCAAAGTGCAGGTACAACAGCCACTCCTAAATCATTACTCACCATCCTTATAACAGTCGCTAACTGGTGCGCATCAAATGCAGGGTTGAGTGCAATGTTATGCTGCGAGAGAGTGTCTTCAATTAGCCCTCTGACAGAAGAGGGACTTTGCAGAGTAATTAACTCAAACTTTAGTAGCTCCGACCAACTAATACTATGGCACTTAGCAAGCGGATGAAATTTAGGTAAAACCACAATAAATTGATCGTTATACAGCGGATGAAATACTAAGTCACCATTATGTTTAGGCTCAAATGAAATACCGAGTTCCACCAAGTCAGCATTTACCAAGTCAATAACCGTATCAGATAACACATCGTCCACTGAGAGTTTTATGTTTGGGTACTTTGTATGAAAACGCTTAATTATTTTTGGCAAAATTGAACTGGCAAAAGAGGGCATGGCTGCGATAGATGTATGCCCAAGATCCAGTGCAAATCGCTTTTTCATCTCTCGTTCTGCTGCGTCTATTTGGTTTAATAAGTTTTTAGCGACAGGTAAAAATGCTTTACCTTCTTGGGTGAGTACTAATGTACGTGTTGTGCGAGTTAATAATTTACCGCCCAAGCTCTCTTCTAAATTTTTGATACTTAAACTAAGCGCGGGTTGCGATAAGTGTAATTTAGCTGCGGCTTCTACAAAGCTTAAGCTGGAAGCCACCTGCGTAAATGCCTTCAATTGTTTTATATTCATTTATAAGAAAAACTAATTAATAAAACATAATTATAAAATTAACTATATCTTGCTTTGTTGTCAAACTAATAAACACATTCTTAATTTGGACTTAAACAATGGCTGGATTTAATAAAGTAGTAATTACGTATTCTCAAGCGCTTGAAGGACTTGAAGACGGTATGACCGTTTTAGCTGGTGGCTTTGGCTTATGTGGTATACCTGAAAATTTAATCAAGGAAATTAGTAATAAAGGCACAAAAGAGCTAACGGTCGTATCAAATAACTGTGGCGTTGATGACTTTGGTTTAGGGTTGCTGCTTGCAAAACGACAAATCAAAAAGATCATTGCCTCTTATGTTGGCGAAAATGCAGAGTTTGAGCGGCAAATGATGTCTGGTGAACTGGATGTTGAATTGACCCCTCAAGGCACATTAGCCGAAAAAATGCGTGCCGGTGGTGCCGGTATTCCTGCCTTTTTCACCGCAACGGGTTATGGAACTCCAGTTGCACAAGGAAAAGAAGAACGTAACTTTAATGGTAAAACTTACATCTTAGAAGAGTCGATTAAAGGTGATTTTGCCATTGTTAAAGCTTGGAAAGCTGATACATATGGTAATTTAGTTTATCGAAAAACAGCACGTAATTTTAATCCTTTAGTTGCAACAGCTGGCACAGTTACGGTTGTTGAAGTTGAAGAAATTGTTGAAGCAGGGCAATTAGATCCCGATGAAATTCATACCCCTGGGATATATGTGGATCGGGTTATTAAAGGTTCATTTGAAAAACGTATAGAACAACGCACAACTCGTGCTAAACAAGTTCAAGGAGTGTAACAATGGCTTTATCCCGAGAGCAATTAGCAATGCGTGTTGCGCAAGAACTACAAGATGGATACTACGTAAACTTAGGTATTGGTATTCCAACGCTTGTTGCTAACTATGTGCCTGAAGGCATTGAAGTGATGCTTCAATCAGAAAACGGATTGTTAGGTATGGGGCAATTTCCAACAGAAGATGAACTTGATGCTGATTTAATCAATGCAGGCAAACAAACGGTGACTATGGCAACCGGCGCCTCAATTTTTGATAGTGCAGAGTCGTTTGCCATGATCCGTGGCGGGCATGTTGATTTAACCGTATTAGGCGCTTTTGAAGTGGATGTGAATGGTAATATTGCGTCTTACATGATCCCCGGGAAGTTAATTAAAGGAATGGGAGGTGCTATGGACTTAGTGGCGGGTGCCGATAACATTATTGTCACTATGACCCATGCATCAAAGCATGGTGAATCAAAGTTATTAGCAAATTGTACACTGCCACTAACTGGTAAGGGCTGTATTAAAAAAGTGCTAACTGATCTCGCTTTTATGGAAATTAAAGACGGTAAATTTCATTTGTTAGAAAGGGCGCCGAATGTCTCGGTAGAAGATATTCAACGGTTAACAGCAGGTGAGCTTGTTATTCCTGAGCATGTACCCGAAATGGACTTGCCCGAGGTGGTAGCATGAAGGCTGTTATTGTTGCTGCAAAAAGAACCGCAATTGGTGGTTTTGGACAAAGTTTATCAAGCCTATCAGCTATTGAAATAGGTAGTCAGTTACTTAAAACCGTTCTTGATGAAACACCGCAAGTAAAGCCACACATTGAGGAGGTGATTTTAGGGCAGGTGCTAACAGCTGGTTGTGGCCAAAATCCAGCAAGGCAGACAGCACTTAATGCCGGACTACCTATTAATGTGTCTGCTTTTACTATTAATCACGTATGTGGCTCAGGACTAAAAGCGGTGCAATTGGCTGCGCAATCAGTTCTTTGCGGTGATGCTAAAATGGTGGTTGCTGGTGGGCAAGAAAGTATGTCTCAGGCGGCGCACGTATTACCCAATAATAGAGTACCTAAAAAATTAGGTGACTTATCTTTGGTTGATAGCCTGATAAAAGATGGTTTGTGGGATAGTCGCGAAAACATACATATGGGAATTACAGCTGAAAATATAGCTGAAAAATTTGCTGTTTCTAGAGCGGAACAAGATGAATTTGCAGTTCATTCACAGCAAAAAGCAGCAAATGCTATTAGCAGTGGTTTATTCAAAGATGAAATTGCCCCTATTTATATTGCAAAACGTGGAGGCGATATCAAGAGTTTTGATGTTGATGAATCAGTAAAAGCTGATACACAAATTATAAACCTTAGTAAGCTTAGGCCTGCGTTCAAAAAAGACGGTTCAGTTACTGCTGGAAATAGTTCGACTATTAACGACGGCGCAGCGATGGTGGTGGTTACTACAGACGAGTATGCAAAAAAGTTAAACTTACCTATTTTATCTGTGATTGAAGCTACCGCTTGCGAAGGTGTTGAGCCGCTTTACATGGGCACTGGCCCAATAGCGGCCACGCAGGCTGTGTGTAAAAAAGCGGGCTGGCAAGTGCATGAGATTGATTTAATTGAAGCTAATGAGGCATTTTCGGCTCAAGCTTTGTATGTAAATACTGCGCTGGGGCTAGATAGCAATAAAGTAAATGTTAACGGAGGGGCGGTTGCACTTGGTCATCCAATTGGAGCTTCAGGTTGTCGTATTTTAGTCTCGCTGATATATCAAATGCAGCGAGCTAATAAAACAAAAGGGTTAGCAACACTTTGTATTGGTGGTGGTATGGGCATTGCTATGTTGGTCTCGCGTGAGCGCACAAAGGCTTAATAAGTTTTAATATTTAAAGGCCTCCTTCATTAGCAAGCTTTATATCTTATAGAATATGGCTCCCTCAATATGTAAGAGTGAGTAACACTTCTGTGCATGTTATTTATTTGCGTGCGAAATAACTGTGAGTTTGTTTTTAAGCTCTGTTCGGTGATAGTTTCGATCGTAACCGAGTGTTGCTTGTGCATGCTCACGCATAATTCCTTCAGCACGAGCACCTTGGCGAGAAAGCATTGCATGAAATACGTGGTGATGTTGCTGATGTGCAAATGCAAAGCGTTTAAACTCTTTTTGCATATTATTTTTGTCGATGGCAAGCGCGCTTACCGAGGCAAATGGTAGGTGCTCATTTTTAGATAGTGCAGCCTGGATAGCCAAGTTACCCGACGCTTCAATAATTAGTAGATGAAAACGGCGGTTCATATCATGGTAGGTTGCTAAGTCATCTTCAGTTAGTTCGGCCCCTTCAAATAATAAATCACCACAAGCAAGAAGGGATTGTATTTCATGTTTTTGTTCTTCGTTAAGGCCGTTTTCAGCAGCTTGTCGAGCAGCTAGGCCCTCTAATACTCCTCTTACTTCAATAGCGCCTTCAATTTCAATTGGTGAAACTGAGCGGACTTCGTAGCCACGCCTAGGAAGTTTGGTCAACAAACCTTCTTGTTCAAGTGTTCTAAATGCAATTCTTACCGGCGTTCTTGAAACACCTAGACGTTCAGAAGTAGCAATTTCAACGAGCCTTTCTCCGGTTTTTAGTGCTCCAGTTAAAATCATTTGTCGCAATGTGGTTACTGCATTTTGGCCTGACTTAGTCATAAAAAATTACCTCAATTACTTTTTAAACTGGATCCAATTAGGAATCTACACTGCATATAGTCATTGAAATAGTGTGAATTTACAACTAAAGCGTGACTAAAAGTGCAAAAAAGAAAATTATATGGATCCAATTTACGCATGTTTGTTTTATTTATCTGGATTATTAGTTTATATTGGATCCAATGACAACAAAAACACAACAGGAGATCAAGGTATGGCTAAGCAGACCTTTATTAAAAATACATGGTATGTGGCGGCAATGAGTGATGAAATCAATCACAATAAACCACTCGGCCGAAAAGTGTGTGATCAAAGTATTGCTTTTTATCGTCATGCGGATGGAAAAGTAGCTGCGGTGCTAGATTTTTGTCCACACCGTGGCGCAGCTTTATCTTTAGGATATGTTGAGGACGGCTTGCTTGTATGCGGCTATCATGGTCTAAAAATGGGTGAGGACGGTAAAACAAAAAAAATGCCGCTGCAACGTGTGCAGAGATTTCCGTGTATGAAGTCATTTGCAGTTGAGGAGCGCTTTGGCTTTATCTGGGTTTGGCCTGGTGATAAAGAGGCTGCAAATACAGATCTTATCCCACACTTACCTTGGGCTGAAGATGATACTTGGGCCTATGGGGGGGGGTTGTATCATATAAAATGCGACTATCGTTTAATGATCGATAATCTAATGGACTTAACACATGAAACCTACGTTCATGCTAGTAGTATAGGCCAAAAAGAAATTGATGAGTCTCCGGTGCAAACTGAAGTAGAAGGCGATAAAGTTTTTTGTCGCCGTTATATGGAAAATATTATGGCACCGCCATTTTGGCGAACTGCTCTGGAGGGTAATGGGCTTGCATCGGATACACCAGTAGACCGTTGGCAAATTTGTCGCTTTATGCCGCCATCACATGTAATGATTGATGTGGGTGTAGCACATGCTGGTTATGGTGGTTTTGATGCACCAAAGAATAAAAAAGCGAGCAGTACAGTGGTTGATTTTATTACTCCTGAGACTGAAAATACGATGTGGTACTTTTGGGGGATGGCACGTAACTTTAATGCTCAAGACGTTACATTAACTGATAAAATTAGAGAAGGGCAAGGCAGTATTTTCCAAGAAGATTTAGAGGTATTAGAACGTCAGCAGCAAAATCTGAAGAGTTTCCCGCAATTTGATCTTTTAAAGCTTGATATAGATGCCGGTGGTGTTCAGTCGCGACGTATCATTGAGCGTTTAATCGATAAAGAAATAAATGCGAAAAATATATCTACAGACGAGCTACCGCTCCAATCAGTAACATTTTAACAAAGGGAATTAGGATGATTTCAGTTATTGTTAAAAATGTGGTCGTTGAAGCAAAGGCGGTTGTTAGGCTCGTACTTGGATGCGCTGACAATGAGGATTTGCCCCCATTTGAGGCAGGTGCACATATTGATATAAAGCTACCAAATGGTTTGCTTCGTCAATATTCTCTATGTCGGTTACAGTGCGACCCACGTTACTACGAAATTGCAGTATTAAAAGATCCTCAATCTCGTGGTGGATCAGCAGAGGTACATAGCCTACAAATAGGCGATAGAGTCGAAGTAAGTGAACCTAAAAATCACTTTTCATTGCTGAATCCAAAGAAAAATACATTACTGATTGCAGGTGGAATAGGGGTTACGCCATTATTAACGATGGCTCAAACATTACATAGTTTAGGGACACCTTTCGCATTTCACTATTGCGCTAAATCTTCTGAAACTGCAGCATTTGTTGAAGCATTAAAATTAGGGTCGTTTAGCGATAAAATAGCGTTTCACTTTAGCCAAGAATTGCAATCGGGTCGTATGGATGTAGAACAGGTGCTAAGTGAGCATATTCATGATACTGACTTGTATATATGTGGCCCTGCTGAGTTTATAACATATGTATTAAATCATGCTCGTTTGCTGGGTTGGTCTGAGGAGAGATTGCATCGAGAGTACTTCGCCGCACCAGTGGTTGCTGAAAATATTTCAGAAGACACGTCATTCACTATAAAAATTGCTAGCTCAGGTAAACAGTTTACTGTAGGCGAAGGGCAGTCTATCTCTCAAGTGCTAGAGGTTAATGGGATATTTATACCAGTTGCGTGTGAATCAGGAGTTTGTGGCACTTGCCAAACTGGTGTAGTGGAAGGCAATCCGGAACATCGCGATGTTTTTTTAACAGACAAAGAAAAAGCACAAGGCAAGTTGATTATGCCGTGTTGTTCAAGAGCAAAAACAGGGTCCATAACACTCGATTTATAAATACACTTACACGTATAAAACGATTTATAATTACTTTTATACGTGTAACCCGTATCAGCAACGCATAATTTAGGCTTTCCCACGAAATGCCGAGATACAGCTTGCTAGAATTACAAAGCCTAAAGACACGTTAAACGCGAGTGAAATTGTACTCATTAAAGCATGACTATGTTGCGCTGAAAACGTGCTGTCCCCTAAGTAATAATGCACAATTAAATTTATCAAGCTCATTCCAAATAAATTACCAATTGTTCGTGATAAATTCATGGAAGAAGAGGCTACGCCTAACTCATTCTTATCTACAGCACCCATAATTGCATTATTGTTAGGCGTTGAGAATAAGCCAAAGCCAATACCTAACAATAACAGTGAGCCACTAATGTATGTGATACTTGAGTCCATAGATAACAGTGATAGTAAAAAAAAGCTGACCATAACAATTATACAGCCAAATGTAGCTATTATGCGTGGCTGTAATTTATCTGAAAGTTTACCGGACAATGGTGCCATAATGGCCATAGAAACCGCTTGCAGTAACACGATTTGGCCAGCATGAGAAGGACTTAACCCTTTAATATACTGCAGATATAAGCTTAACAAAAAAGCCAATGAAAAATTACTGGCGTACATTAAAAACGATGTAGACAGCGATAAGCTAAATACTCTGCTTTCTAAGAACATTTGTACTCTGATTAGTGGTCGCCTGCTTTTACTTTGGTGAATAATAAATAATCCTAAGCTTATTACCGAAAGTAATGTTAAACCCCATCCAGTCATAGTGGGTAAATCACTGAGTCCTAATACTAAACATATTGCAAAGAGTGAGAAAAGCGCAGTACCCCACCAGTCAAACGAGGATTTTTTATCGTTTTTCCACTCACCATGTAAAAAAAGTTTAATAGCAAGTAGTAGCAGAAGGACAAGCGGAATTTGAGAGTAAAATACAGCCCGCCATCCCCATATTTCGGTGAGCCAACCGCCTATTGCAGGGGCTGCACTTAAGCCTATATACACACACGCTGCAGAGGTGCCCAGTGCCATGCCTCTTTTATTATTTGGCGTAATAGAAGTAATAATTGCAACACCAATACCAAAAATCATGGCACCTGCAGCGCCTTGTACAAAACGCCAAAAAAGTACCCATTCAATTGATGACGCAATAGCACACATCAGTGATGCTAGTGCATTTAGGCCTAAACCAAATGCATATACTCGTTTTCGACCATAGTTATCGGCTATTTTCCCGCAAGGCAGCATAAATATCACGCTACTAAGTAAGTAAAGGGTCGGCATCCAACCAATCATTTTAGCGCTTGCTTGTAAATCCTCGGCAAGATTTGGAATAGCTATGTTGACGCCGGCCATGCCGAGAGGTCCGATAATAGATCCGCTGCATACAATTATAAGCGCGATGTTAGTAATAGGGAGTTTAAACAAATATGATCCTTAAACGCATAGACTATAAAAATAATAAAAGGTGGTGTTTGAGAACATGGGTTTTTAATGCGTTTATTATTGCTAATAGCAACAGAGGTAGCAAGCTGGTCTACTAAGTATCTACGTAATTTTTAATTAGCGTATTTTTGGTCCAATATGATGAGGTATTACTTTGTAGGCCATTGAAAAAGTAATACCTCAGTTTGAGTTAATATAATTAAAACAAGCCTTTAAGCTTCACATAAGCGCTTAATTATTCGCCTAGCGTGATTTGCACCGGTATCAACATGGATATCAATCATAGGTTGCCCTTTAAAGTGCTTCATTGATTTGTGTTGCGCTTCAATAACCACTTTGTCTTCATTGAACGTGTAACGAGTTTGTTCTACTACTTTTTGTTTTACGTTTTCAATATCAGTTGTTGGGTTTGTTGATATAGTCCAAAAATAATGACATGTTTCTTCTGTCTCTGGAGTTATGCAATGTAAGCCACGCATATGAAAGCCGCCACGGTTAGGGTTAGTTACCGATTCACTGTTTGCGTCAATACCGCCAGTCCATATCCTTAAATGTGATGGATAGAATTCAATTTCTTGCCAGCGATCTATTTTATCTTTAAATGGATAAGCAGCTGTATATGTTGGTGGCGGGGTTGAATTTGGCATGTAACGTTTTACGGTCACTTTATCACCTATAGCTTCTACATCCATTTGTGCATGCATATGCGTTTTAGCGTCACCACCAATAGTTTTAAGGTGCACGTAACCTAGGTGGCTGAGATCGAGTAAGTTGTCATGTATGAGTTGAAATGGTGCTTGGTAGTGATATACATCACCATCGTAAACATATTTTTCGTCAGAATGATAAAGATAGCGAGGCGGGTCTTGAACAGGGGTTGAGCCTTGCTCTGAACCAAACCAAATCCAAATTAAATCATCATGCTCTTTAAGTGTAAAAGGCATTACTTTTGCTTTTCTTGGAACTTTTTTTTGCCCTGGTACTTCAAGACATTGGCCTTGGCCATTAAATAATAGACCATGATAACCGCATCTTAATCCTTCTTTTTCAAGTGTTCCCATCGATAAAGGCAGTTGGCGATGGCAACAACGATCTTCAAGTGCGCTAGCATGGCCTTGTGCATCTCTAAACAAAACGATAGGGGTGTTTAATAAAGTGCGCGCTAGTGGCTTATCTGTTAACTCTTTGCTTAGTGCTGCTAAATACCACATATTAAGAGGAAAGGGTGTTTTAGCGTCCGAATTAGTTTGTGTATGTGTGGTCATAAGTGTCTCGTGTAAAGTTTAGTATCTAAAATTTTCTCTATAAATCTAGAGTTAAAGAATCGCTTAACGCTCTTGAACAACAGGGTGTGAACCTATCGTTTTTTGCTTTCTCATCAGCAGTAAAGAATTCATCTCTGTGGTCGGGTATACCGCATGTCACAGAGGTAACGCATGTACCGCAAATTCCCATTTCGCATGATACGTCTAACTCAATACCTGCATCTTCCATTGCTTCTAAAGCGGTTTGCTCTGCAGAAACATCAATTTCTAAGCCTGAACGGCTCAAAATGAGCTTAAACGGAATATCTTCAGAACCTTCTGCTTTAGGTTCAGCTTTAAAATTTTCTTTGTGTAAGTACTCGTCTTTCCAGTTATTTGACTTTGCACTGTCAAAAATATATTCCATATAAGCTGCTGGGCCACAAGTGTATAAATGCGTATTCGTTTTAAATTCACCAATAAGTTCTTTTGCATCTTTTTTTGGCTGGGTTGAAAAGTGAAAAAATACCTTTTCAGAAAATGAACACTCTAGCAATTCTTGATAAAAAGCTGCCTCTACGGGGGATTTAGCATGATAATGAAGCTCAAAATCAACGCCGTTAATATCAAGCTCTCTTGCCATTGAGATTATTGGAGTAATGCCTATACCGCCTGCGAATAATAGTGCTTTATTATGAGTTGAATTGAGTGCAAAGAGGTTGCGAGGATCAGAAATTGATAATGTATCACCGACTTGCACATCAGAGTGAAGTGCAATTGAGCCTCCTCGTGAATTGGCATCTTTTAATACCGCTATTTTATAAAACTCATCGGATTGAGGGTGGCTGATAAGTGAGTACTGACGAGTTATTTTATCCTTAAGTACCACATCAATGTGGCTACCCGCATCAAATTTAGGTAAAGCTTGCCCATTTATAGGTATTAGCTCAAAACTGACAATATTAGGTGTTTCAACCTTTTTACTGCGCACGTTTACTGAAAACATAAAGTTCCTAATGTTTGTTACTTTATGTTTATAATGTTGAATTTTAGTTGAGGTGTCAACTATAATTTGAGTGTAGAGATTAACTTAATGTTAACGTTATGAATGTAAAACTCTTTGATCGTAATAAGCAATGATCATAAATAGTTTTAATCTCAAGATTTACCTAGTAAAATTTATTTATACCCTGAAAATTGGAAAAACCAATGCCTTCTAAACCCAAAGAACCTAGTGCTAAGCAGCTAGATCTTGAACGATATATACCTGCGCTTGTAAATTTTCTTTCTAATAAACTCTCAAGTGGTGCATCTGTATGCTATCGGAAAAACTTTAATGTAGGCGTTATTGAGTGGCGTGTATTAGCAATGCTCAAGGTGGAATCAAATATTTCTGCAAATCGCATCTGTCAGGTCATTGGTTTAGATAAAGCCGCTGTTAGTCGAGCTTTAAAACAATTACAAACGTTAGGCCATATTAGCTTTATAAAAAATGCTAAAGATGGTCGTTCATCATTAGCAAAGCTGACGGAAAAAGGTGAAAAGTTACATGATAAAATTCTCTATGTAGCTTTAGAGCGAGAAAGATTGTTATTACAAGGGGTTTCACAAAAAGAGCTTGATACACTTATTGAGGTATTGTTAAAACTAAATAAAAACATTAAGCAAGTAAATGAGTTTAAGGTAAGTAATACCACATAGGGATTCTTCCTCAAACTGTTGAAAGGTAATTGTTTAAATTTTTTGTTGCTCAATCTAAACTACTGTAAAGTTATACACTTGCTAAGAAGTGGTCTATTTTAACTGAAAATAAATGGCTGAAAATAAATGGCTGAAAATAAATGGCTGAAAATAGCTTTAGGCGTTCAGATATTTTTTTGGGAACAACTCGATGAAAAGCATAATATTTAGGACGGTTTTTTGGATTTGGCTCTAGTCAGTTCTAAATTTTGAATACAAAATAATAAAAACTTAGAATTTAAATTCAGCGTAAAAATTATATAGATAGATTATTTAGGTTTTTAACCGTTTGAAATGTATAGTTTAATTGGTACGACTGAGTGGATTCGAGTTACTGCCCCTTGGACCGGTGGTCAAGATTAGGTAGTGCTCTTTCCTTCAATTATACGTTTATTAATGTTGGTACGACTGAATGGATTCGAGTTACTGACCCTTGGACCGGGTGGTCAAGAGTAGGTAGTGCTTTTTCCTTCAGATGTACTTTTATTTATTTATTTTACTTAAATGTTGGTACGACTGAGTGGATTCGAACTGCTGACCTTTGGACCGGGTGATCAAGAGTAGGTAGTGCTTATTCTTCGGTATTTTTAGTTTTTTTTATTACTTTGAAGTGGTACGACTGAGTGGATTCGAACCACCGACCCCTACCATGTCAAGGTAGTGCTCTAACCAACTGAGCTACAGTCGTACAATTTTTGAGGTTTTACTTAAATGTTGGTACGACTGAGTGGATTAGAACTACTGACCTTTGGACCGGGTGATCAAGAGTAGGTAGTGCTTTTTCCTTCAATTATACTTTTTTAAATGTTGGTACGACTGAGTGGATTCGAACCACTGACCCTTGGACCGGGTGATCAAGAGTAGGTAGTGCTTTTTCCTTCAGATGTACTTTTATTTATTTTACTTAAATGTTGGTACGACTGAGTGGATTCGAACCACCGACCCCTACCATGTCAAGGTAGTGCTCTAACCAACTGAGCTACAGTCGTATTACTTTATTTAAGTAGCTGTTAATTGCTTAACAACGGCGGCTAATATATAGCGTGGCGGTTGGTGAATCAAGCAAGTTTGTTGTTTTTGAGTTTATTTGCCGTTTTTTTATTCATATTGGACTTATTTCGCACGTTTTATAAAAACCTTGCCACCAAACCACATGTTTTTTAGCTGAGCTTTTTAGTAAGTTCAGTAAGTTACTTGTCGAGCCCGTTTTGACTAAGTTATTAATTTGAGGACTTGAGATACTTTCGTTAAACCAAAGCTCATTATAAAGCGGTTGTAGTGCCTCTAGATAACCAGTTAATTGCGCTTGGTAGGGCTGAATATCTTTTAAATAAAATTTTTGAAATACGTTACTTATGATTTTTGCGTTTTTATTATTTTTACCCTCTGGACATAGGGTATTAAAGTTTAGTGTTTTTACAAGCTGTGTGGCGTTGTTGTTTAACACTACCTGTTTACGGGCTGATTGAATGAGTGCTTGGTTAAATTGAAATTTATTAAGCTGCTCGAGTGCACTAAAAATAGAATCGCTATTAATTTCACTAAACTCTTTAGCGTTTATTTGCTGCTTAATAAGTACAAGTTGTTTGAGCGCCTGCAAGGTATCACTGAAGCCAGCGGGATCGTTACTTAGCTCGTTTGATGTTAACAGCCATGTTTTATTAAGCTCTGGCTCTTTAAATAACATGGCGTTAAAAGAGTGCATTAGGTGTATTTGTTTGTAGTTTTTGGCTGCGAGTATTTTTGTGTAACTAGGGCTATTTTTATCAAGCGTATTTAAGCAAACCTGCGCACTTTTAATAAAGTTTATTTGATATTTTAATTGCCCAGCAGCGCTGGCTGTTTTTCCTAATTGGTTATTGTGCTCACTTATAAGCACGTTAAGCTTACATTGGCTAATGCCTGCAAGCTCAACAATACTCAGTGTTAAGTCACTTTGTGCTATTGGGGGAGGCTGCAGTAAAGGGAGTTGCTTGAGCGGCTTAGGCTGTGTTGGGCTTGCATTAACTGTGCTACTTAAGCGTTCAATATAAGTAGCGTTTACAGTACTTTGTGGTTTGTTGCAGCCTGTAAGCATTAAAAAACACATTACCAGCAAAGCAGCTGGTAATGATTTAAGGCTGAGTTTATTAGTTTTGATTGAGTGAATCACTGTTAACAAATTCATATTTTAGACGCTTTCTTACTGTTAGCATTAATAAAATAGCAGCGACACTAAGGCCTACTATTATTCCAACCCAAAAGCCATGCGGCCCCATAGCTGGCACAATTATGTCTGTTCTTGCCAATACGTAACCTAAACAAAAGCCGATTAACCAATACGATATAAACGTAATATACGATATAGGCGTGGTGTATTTTAACCCACGAAGCATGCCATTTGCAGCAACCTGTAATGCATCGGGTAACTGGTAGACACACGCTAGTATCATAATTGATGAAGCCAGAGCCATTACTGCGGGACTGTCGGTATAAAGTTGGCTAATTAAATCACGACCTGTAAAAGTCATAAGTGCCAAAAATAGTGCAATTACAATAGCTAATATATAACTAGTCGATACGGCAACTTTTAACTGCTGTAAATTATTTTGACCATATAGATTACCAATACGAATACTTATAGCGATAGAGAGGCTCAGTGGCATCATAAACAGCAATGTAGTTACACTCGCTGCTATTTGGTGCCCCGATACAGCCACTGCTCCTAAATGCGCAATAAATAGCGGTATACACGCAAATAAAGTGACTTCAAAAAAGGTGGCAAGTGAAATTGGTATACCTAGCTTAGTAATAATACCAATGGTAGTGAAATTAGGTTTTTCGAATGATGAAAGCAGGCCTCTAGCATCTACCTTTTTACTCATTTGGCAGTAAGTGACTTGTGCTATTGCCATAACAGTTAAAACAATTGCTGTGGCAATGCCACAGCCTGCGCCGCCATAAGCAGGAAAACCAAATAAGCCATTTATGAAAATATAATTTACTGGAATATTAACGGCTAAACCTAATAGGCTTATATAAAAGGCGGGTTTGGTCATCCCCATGCCCTCGGTAACGTTTCTGTATACTGTAAAAATTAAAAATCCAAACACACCCCATTTCACAAAATGGATGTAGTCAATGGCAAGGTTTGCAATAGCAGGCGTTGTATCGAGCTTTAAAATAATGGCATCTGCTAAATGGGCAATACCAAAACCTGTAAAGCTTAAAATAGCGGTTAAATAAAGCGCTTGTTGAAAATAGTGGCTAATGCCTTTGCGGTCATCGCTGCCCGAAAACTGCGCAATAATACCAGTAAGCGCTAATAAAATACCTTGCAGAGCAAGTAATAATGGGTTCCATATTCCTGTTGCAATAGAAAGTGCAGCTAAGTCAGTAGGGCTAACTTGGCCGGCCATAATTGTGTCGACTACCGACATTAAAATAAGTGTAACTTGTGCTAAAAAAACAGGTAAGGCTAGGGAAAGTAAACGCTTGGCTTCCCAATTGCAAAAGGTCATAAAAAAAGCTATTAAATAAAACAGGCGGCAATTGTAATCTATTGCGTTTCAAATAAAAATCACAGTAGTGAATGATTTTATGAGTTGATACGTTAAACTAGCACTTTGTAATAATTTTAAGTGATTTTATGTTTACAGGAATAGTGCAAACACAAGCAACAGTGGTCTCTAAAACTCAAGCTGATGGTGTGTTACGCTTAGTTGTATCGGTGAGCGATGAGTACGTTAAGCATTTAGATTTAGGCGCAAGTATTGCTATTAATGGCTGTTGTTTAACGGTTGTGCAAGTTGAGCTAAGTAATCATGATGTGGTGGCGCAAGTGCATTTTGATGTGATTGACGAAACCCTAAAGTTAACTAATTTAGGCCTGCTTGAGCTAGGTAGTTTAGTAAATTACGAACGCTCTGTTACGTTTGGTACTGAGCTAGGTGGGCATATAGTGTCTGGGCATATTCATTGTACGTCACAAATCTCTCAAATAGTGAAGCTTGAGAATAACTGCAAAATACAATTAAGCTTGCCAAAAGAGTGGCAAAAGTACGTGTTATATAAAGGCTTTGTTGCTATAAATGGCGCAAGCTTAACCGTAGGCGAAGTTGATGAACAAGGTTTTTGGATACACCTAATTCCGGAAACGCTCGCCATTACAAACATTGGTGCAGCGCAAGTGGGTGACAAGTTTAATATTGAAGTTGATCAGCAAACTTACACTATTGTAAATACGGTAGAGAACTACTTACGCCATCAGGCTTAAGTTAAAATATTTGTTCGTCGTCACTGTCTACGTGTAGCTCCAATTTATTGTTAGCATGGTCTATATGCATATTTAAATGAATAGGGTTACAACAGGCAGTGCAATCTTCTATATAGTCTTGATCGCCGCTGCTTGCGTCTAAGTCTAGATGTATGTGGTGTCCGCAGTGTGGGCACGTTATTCGTTGTGATAAAAAATCTTTCATAATCACTCCAGTTATAAATAATTAAGTTAGGTTCAACTTAATCGCTTACAGATGAACGTCTACTTACTCATTAAATATAGTGCTCAAATGCAGCTTATGACACTTATTTTATATCTTCAAATACCAGCTTTTCTATATGTTGTTTAGCTTCAGTAAGATAGTGACCGGCAAAGATGTTGGCATGATTTAAAATGGGGTATAGCTGGTATATTAACTTACGCTTCTCGTAATTTTGAGAAAGCGGGTAGTGCGCGTTATAGGCGCTATAAAAGTCTTTAGGCAGTGGGGCAAATAGTTCGCTCATTGCAATATCCACTTCCCGATCACCATAATAACAAGCCGGGTTAAATATTGTTGGTTCTGCTTTTAAAAATCCCATATTGCCACGCCAAAAATCGCCATGCAGTAATGAAGGTTGTACCTGATGGCTATGTAGTTGCTCTTTTACGGTATTAATTAAGCGTTCGGGCTCAATAAAGTTAATGCCTTTTTCAGCGAGTAGTTGTAACTGCCACCCTATACGTTCTTCGGCGTAAAATACATCCCACTTTTTGTGCCAGCGGTTTGGCTGTATGGTTGTGGCTAGGTAATTGTCTACATCAAAACCAAACATAGCTTGGTCATGTTTTTGATGCATTTTAGCGAGGTTACGCCCCATATTAGTCCACGTGTCGTGGGGTTGTTTATCTAAAACAAGCCATTGTAAAACAATAAACGAAAACTCTATATTTGCACCAGTTGTAATACATTCAGGTACTTTAAAATTACTATTTTGCGCCAAAAGCTTTAAGCCAACAAATTCACTTTCTAAACGCTCGAGCTCGCTTTTTAGTGCTATTTTAACGAAGTAGTTATGCGTACCATTGGTAATATGAAATAGTTTGTCGGTGTTTGTACTTTGTAATTGGCGTTTGTAGGTGTGCTTAAAGTCAAAATTAATGGCTTGGCTGATGTGCTCATTTACTGTTTTCCACATAACAATTGCTCGCCTTTTAAACAGATACTTAAACTATGGCAAAAAGGTATTAATTTAACAATCTAAACGTTGTAAAATTAACGGCTATATTGAATAAAATTACACTTACTGTAGTGGAGTTAAAATGAACAAAAGTTTAATAACCAATTTGCTAGCGGGTTTATGTGTTGTTGTAGGTTTTATGTTTAACCAAGCAATTGTGTTGTCTGTTGGTTTATTTGCACTTTCTGGCGCGGTAACTAATTTATTAGCTATTCATATGTTATTCGAAAAGGTCCCGTTTTTATATGGCTCAGGTGTTATAGCGCTTAAGTTTGAAAGCTTTAAAGTCGCTATACGAAACCTGATATTAACGGAGTTTTTTTCAGAGCAAAAAATTAATAATTTACTCAATAAAGCGCAGCCCAATATCGACTTTGAGCCAATAATTAGCAATGTTGATTTAAACCCTGCATTCGACAATTTGTTAGAGGTAATAGAGCAGTCTCAGTTTGGTAGTATGCTAGGAATGTTTGGCGGTACAGCGGCAATAGAGCCGATGCGTAAAAAGTTTATTGAAAAAATGCAATTGTCGCTTAGTGAGATTTCTCAAACTGACGACTTTAAAGCATTAGTAAGCCAAACACTTTCACAAGGTAATAGCGCAGAAAGCCTACATAAAACGGTGCTTAAACTAGTTGATGAGCGCTTAGATGAGCTTACTCCTAAAATGGTTAAAGATATTATTCAGACCATGATCCGCGAGCACCTAGGCTGGCTTGTAGTATGGGGCGGTGTGTTTGGTGGTTTATTTGGTTTAATAGCGGCCGTTATTTAATTCTAGCGACTAATAAAAAGCATAATCATTCTATTGCATTAAATAGTGTACTTACTGCGTTAAAAATTATTTGTATAGAATAACTACACGTTGTTATTTGTGCCTGTTATTGCACTACTTTTTAGCGAAATAATAGAGCACTAATTTGATGCAATTGGTATAACTTATTTTTTCAGGCTGTTATTATCGCCCCCATAATTTAGTCGTGTTTTTTTTAGGAGCAACGGTGAGCAAAACGTTAGCCAGTTATTATCAGCAAGCATACGCGTGCGATCAGCAACATTTTAATCAGTGTTTTTATTGTGGCTGTGAAGCGACAGAGCGCGATCATTGTCCGCCACTTCATATGCTACAAAGTATTGTTGATTTAGGTGAAGAGGCTGACTTTATCTCAATCCCTGCGTGTTATGAGTGCCACGCACTTTTACATAACGAAAGACTGATGACGATTGATGAGCGCTTTACCAAGCTTAAAAAAAAGCTCTCAAATAAATATGCTAAACCACTGCGCGTTTATAACATGTGGGAAGAAAGCGAACTTGGCGACATGAGCGACGAGTTTGCCCATAGTATTCAAGCGGGTATGAAATTAGGCAAAGAAGCCGCTGAGCGTTTAGCCTTTACGGGTTTTAGCTATGCCACAGAAGATGCCAAAGTAGCAGTGCGCGAAAAAACAAAAGAGTTTGATGTAGAAGGCATGATATTTACCGACTTTAAAGAGGCGTTAAATTACTGCATTAACGATTTAAATGTTCAAAAAAGCGACTTTTATAAAATTTTGGTTGAAGACTACCAAGGCGATTTTAATAAAGCATTGAGCCAGTATCGTCATCGTCATGACAAAGTTACTGCGGCTAAAGACGGTAATACACTTATTAAAGATTTTTCAAAGCTACATAAGCAAAACTCTGATTTTGTAACGCGTACGGTTAAGCACTTTATTAGTAAAGATCCCTCGCTTACCACCGAAGGTGCGCTTGAAAAGCTATATAACAATTATATAAAGAAATAATTACAGAAATTCATCTTAATTAACTGCGTTTTCACCTGTTTTTTTGGCTTTATCCTTTAGGTTTCGCTAAAGTAGCAAAAAAACAGGAGATCCAAACAACATGCAAAAATTTGCACCTTCTTTATTAGCGGTTGGCTTAGCTGCTGCACTTGTAGGCTGCCAAGAAAACGGCCCACAAGACGATAAAATAACAATTAACAAAAATCCTTACCCAAGTACTTATCAGCCACTTTCTACATCAAGCACTCTTATCACAAATGCAACAGTACTTACAGGTACTGGTGAGCGTTTAGATGAGGCTGATGTATTACTTGTTGATGGTAAAGTACAACAAGTCGGTAAAGACTTAACAGCGACTGCTGATATTACAATTGATGCACATGGGAAATGGGTAACACCGGGTATTATTGACGTACATTCACATTTAGGCGCATACCCAAGTCCTTCGGTCGAGTCGCATCAAGATGGTAACGAAATGACCAGCCCTAACACTGCAGAAGTGTGGGTTGAGCATTCTGTTTGGCCACAAGATCCAGGCTTTAATCGTGCACGCGAAGGCGGCATTACTTCTCTACAAATTTTACCAGGCTCAGCTAACTTATTTGGTGGACGCGGCGTTACGCTTAAAAACGTACCAGCGCACACTATGCAAGGGATGAAATTTCCAGAGGCGCCGTATGGTTTAAAAATGGCGTGTGGTGAAAACCCTAAACGTGTTTATGGTCGTCAAGGTGTATTGCCTTCAACCCGTATGGGTAATATGGCTGGTTACCGTATGGCATGGGCTGAAGCCGCTGAGTACAAACGTGCATGGGATAAATACGATGCCGATTATGAAGCCGGTTTAAACCCAGAAGCGCCAGTACGTGATATTAAACACGATACGCTTCGCGGTGTGCTTGAAGGCGAAGTACGTATTCATAATCATTGTTATAAAGCTGAAGAAATGGCAATGATGATTGACCTGTCAAAAGAATTTGGTTACCACGCAGGTACTTTTCATCACGGCGTAGAAGCATATAAAATTGCTGATTTACTTGCCGAAAATGGTTCGTGTGCTGCACTTTGGCCAGACTGGTGGGGCTTTAAAATGGAAGCCTACGACATGGTTCAAGAAAACGTGGCTATTGTTGATGCGGTTAAAAACTCGTGTGCAGTTGTTCACTCAGATTCAGATACTACTATTCAGCGTTTAAACCAAGAAGCGGGCAAGGTGATGTACCGAGCTAACGAAAATGGTTTTGATATTTCTGAGCAACACGCTATTAAATGGATCACGTCTAACGCTGCTAAATCGCTAGGTATTGATGACAAAACAGGTTCACTAGAAGCGGGTAAGCAGGGCGATGTTGTTATTTGGAATCATAGCCCATTTAGTGTCTATGCTAAAGCTGAACAAGTGTTTGTTGATGGTGCAAAGGTTTACGATAGAAACGACAGCGCGTACCAAGCAACAAGTGATTTTATGTTAGGTCAACAATAAGGAGCACCCAGAATGAAAAATTTATCACGTTCGTTTTCGCTTTCTCTGGTTGCTGCAGGATTATTAGCATCTGGTGCTGTAAGCGCACAATCACTAGCAATTATTAATGCAACATTGCATACGTCTTCTGATCAAGGTGTATTAGAAGCGGCAAGCATAGTAATGACAGATGGTAAAATCACAGCGATTAACCCAACTGAAATTAAAGTAGATCAAATTATTGATGCAAAAGGGCAAATTGTAACTCCTGGCTTTATAGCAAGTATTAATCAACTTGGTTTAGTTGAAGTAAGTGCAGTTGCAGGCTCTCGCGATGCAGGTGAGGAAAAAGCCGGTATTGATTTTGATGTAAGCCTTGCTTACAACGCACATTCAAGCTTAATTCCTTACGCTCGTAAAGGCGGCGTAACACGCGATGTAATTACTCCTCATGGCGGCGATAGCATTTTTTCAGGCCTTGCGAGTGTTGTTGATTTAAGTGGTAGTTTTGACAGTGACATGCAAAAACAAGCGGCTTTAATTGTTTACTTAGGTGAGCGTAGTAAAGGCTCACGTGCTTTTACTTTGCAAACACTTATTAATAAGCTTGATGAGCACAAAAATAAAGCTGGTAAAAAAGCGAAAAAAGATGACGACAAGCCAAGTACTGAAGATAAAGTAATGGCTAAAGTACTCAGTGGTGAAATGCCATTAGTGGTTGGCGTTTCGCGTGCGGCGGATATTATTGAGCTAATTAAAGTAAAAGAGCAATTTGGTATTAACCTAGTACTTAACGGTGCGCAAGATGCTGTTGTAGTAAAAGAGCGCGTTGCTAAAGCAAATATTCCAGTGATTATTAGTGCAATGGATAGCTTACCAGGAAGCTTTGATTCGCTTCATGCGAGTTTAGATAATGCTAGTGTGCTTGAAAAAGCAGGCGTTAAAGTATTATTAACGGTAGGTGGCGATGCAAGTCACAATATTTATCAGCTGCGTTTTGATGCTGGTAATGCCGTGTCGTATGGTATGAGCCAAGAAGGTGCGTTAAAAGCGCTTACATCAAACGTTGCTGATGTATTTGGCATTAATGCAGGTAGCCTTGAAGTAGGCAAAGCTGCTGATGTGGTAATATGGAGTAATGACCCGTTTGAGCTAAGCAGCCATGTGAGCAAAATGTTTATTAATGGCGTTGAGGTTTCTACACAATCTCGTCAAGATAAATTGCGTGACCGCTATACGACAGATTCAAAAATGCCACGTGCTTATACCAACCCGCAATAATACTTAATCAATTTGAGGGATTAAATCTGACGGTAACTGCGTTAAAAATTTCTGATATAGAGCAACTAAATAACGAAATTTTTGCCTTGTTATCGACAAGATTTTCTTGCCTCAAAGTTGATCACTTAATTAAGCGAATTGGTATGATACTAAATAATTAAATAATTAAATAATTAAATAAT